>NZ_JASDCE010000002.1:0-536956 GCF_030408075.1 Pseudoalteromonas sp. APC 3358 | reverse complement strand
AAACGGCTAATATTACCGGAGAAAAGAAAGCGAAAAGCTTATCCGCGAACGGTGCTCGCAAAGACACAAAAATATCCAGTTAGGTATAAACGAAAAAACACCACTCGTTCTTAAACGAGTGGTGTTACCACATTAGTGGGCTTTTTTATAGCTGCTTAAATTGGATTTATTTAGTGAGTTTTAAAATCATATCTTGATGAGGTATACCGTCTTCTAAATATTCACTTTTATAATCCTCAAAGCCAAAAGAGCGGTAGAAATCAAGCAAGTAAGTTTGCGCACCTATATAAATATCTCGCTCAGGCCATTGTGCTTTGCAGCAGTCTATAGCTTTAGTAATAAGTAAAGTAGCATACCCATTACCACGCGCTCCTTCACTCACTAGCACGCGACCTATTGCGCTGTATTGCTCACTTTTGTCATAACAACGCGCATAAGTTTGTAGTTGCTCATTATCCAATGTATATAAATGCTGTGTATTTAAAGCAACATCTACATCATCAAGTTCAGGGTAAGGACATTTTTGCTCTACAACAAACACATCAACCCGCCCACGCATAATAGTAAAAAGAGTCTGTGTATCAAGAGCGTCAAACTGCTCACATTTAAACTGCATATTAAATCCTATAAGCAAAAAACCCAGCTTAGGCTGGGTTTATTAAAATCACTCGCTAGCTTAGTTAGCTTATACTAAGTAAATAAGCGCTCTAGCTGATCACACAACTGCGATAGATTCACATGATCGTGCTCTATGGTCAAATCTACATAACCATCGCCTTTAAAGGCTCTGTCTAGCTCTATAAGCACATGTGTTTTATGTGCCTCTGGTACAAACGATAATTCAATCTCCTGAATGCCAAATAAGCTGCGGCTATTAGGTTTATACTCAAGTTCTTGGTAACACCCAGATAATGACTGAAAAGTTGAAGCCCGTAAGTGGCCTTTTTCTACGTCAGCTTTCATTAAACTAAAACCTAACTTTTCCATCGCTTGCATACACGTTTTAACCGCTTCATTAGGGTAAATGTGTAAATGATCTTTATCTGTTGGGTCAAGTGCTAAGTCTATATCTAGGCCTGTTTCTAGCCACACATGTGATTGATTATAACCTGCATTAATTTCTGTAATAGGTGTTTCAGAATGAAGACGTGCTTCAAAAGGGATGTTTTTAACTTCGCCTGGCTCAATTGTACCAATATCTGTAATTCGCCATTGCTCAATTACATGATTAGTAAAATAATCACCATCATCACCCGCAACTTTAACACGAGTCATTAATAATAAATCTAAGCCTGCGATATCTTGGTTAACATCCCCTGCTGTGATAACTATTTGTGCGTTAAAAAGTTGACCTGGTTGTAGGTGTTCAGTTTCTAAAATAGTGTCTACTTTTGCAGCACCAATACCTACCGACGCTAAAATCTTTTTAAACATATCTCTCTCCTTAAGCTGAGCTGCTCTATTATTTGCTCTGGCTTAAACTTCTTCGTTATCGCATCTTAACCATATTTAAAAGCTAATGTCAGTGAAAAAATGTTATTTACATACTATTTACGATTAAATAAGTGTTTAATGCGCATTTTTCATACGCAGCAAGGCAAGTAATTGATTAGACGCGTTCATTTTTAGGTCTATTATATTTTCAATGGCATAAATTTTTCGTTACACTGCAACACCAAATGAAGTGATATTAAGAATTATGGAACTAATCTATTTTGCTGCCGCGTTTGTTTGTGGTTTTGCCGTTTATCAATTAAAACTACCTCCTCTTATTGGATTTTTATTAGCAGGCTTTGCTTTAAATTTATCGGGATATAAAAGTACAGAGTTGCTCGATACAATTGCAGCACTTGGCGTAACCCTTCTTCTTTTTAGTATTGGCTTGAAACTTAAAGTTAACAGTTTAATTAAACCTCAAGTTTGGGCGCCTGCAACATTGCATATCATTTTTAGCAGTGCGTTATTTAGTGGTTTTATGCTGTTACTTGGCGTATTCGCTATTCCACTATTTGTTGATTTAAGTTGGAAAAGTGCTTTATTAGTTGGGTTTGCGCTTAGCTTTTCAAGTACTGTATTTGCAGTAAAAGTGCTTGAAGAACGCGGGGAAATGGCAAGCTTACACGGTAAAATAGCCATTGGTATATTGGTAATGCAAGATATCTTTGCTGTTATCTTTTTAGCTATTAGCACCGGTAAAGTCCCAAATTTATGGGCAATTGCACTAATAATTGCTTTGCCTTTATTACGACCTGTAATGTATGGCGTATTGAACCGATCTAAACATGGTGAACTATTACCATTGTTTGGTTTTTTCTTTGCTCTAGTTGCTGGTTATCATGCATTTGAATTTGCAGGCCTAAAAGGCGATTTAGGTGCACTAATAATAGGAATGATGTTTGCCCCTCATAAAAAGGCAGGCGAGCTATCAAAATCCCTGCTTAATTTAAAGGACATATTGCTAGTTGGCTTCTTCTTAAGTATTGGTTTGAGCGCAGAGCTAACCACTAACTCCTTGATTGTTGCTATTATACTTATTTTAGTATTACCCGTTAAAATAGCGCTTTATTATGTGTTCACTAATATATTTAAACTACGCGCGCGTACATCATTACTTACTGCTTTTAGCTTATCTAACTACAGTGAGTTTGGTTTAATTGTATGTGCAGTGGCTGCAACTACAGGCATGATCACCTCTGAGTGGCTAGCTGTAATGGCAATTGCTGTTTCTATTACCTTTATAATTGCCTCCCCATTAAATAAACGTTCAAACGAGTTGTACGTAAAAATAGAGCACTGGTTATTAAAGTTCGAAAGCAAAACTCGTTTAGCTGAAGAGCTACCTGTTAACCTTAACGATACTAGAATAGTCATTTTTGGTATGGGACGGATTGGTACTGGTGCTTATGAGACTATCAACGCGACTCACCCAAATGTTGTTGCAGGTATAGATATAAAACCTGAGGTGGTAGATAAGCACGTAAACAGAGGCCGCAACGTCTTAATTGCTGATGCAACCGACCCTGACTTTTGGCAACGAGTAAATCACTCGCAAGTAGAAATGGTTATGCTTGCGATGCCAAAACACATGCAAAATATTTTTGCCTTAGAGCAACTACAAGCCTCCGGTTATAAAGGTCAAGTAACAGCTATTGCAAACTACCCTGATCAACAAAAAGAACTAGAAGAAATGGGTGTTCATTCTACTTATAACTTTTACCTAGAAGCCGGTAGTGGTTTTGCAGAGCACGTTAAACAAGAGCTATTTAACGAATAATTACTTTTTATAACGTCTATAAATAACAAGGCCTTAATCAGTTAAGGCTTTGTTATTAGTTTTTAAATAAAAAGCAATTCTATTTACATTCCTTTACAAGCCAATTCACCACAACAATGAAAAACAGGTAGACTAACTGTGTTGGTTAAATAAGAACCCATGTTCTAATAATAACTTAATTAGATCCCAGCTAATTAAAGTTCAACTAGGTTTATATCAATCAACATAAAATTATTAAATCAGAGGGCCTACTCCCTCGCAAAATAGGCTGTTTCTTGCCCGTCACAGCCTATTTTATATCTCTAAAATCCCTTACACTTACACTTACGCATACTTTAAATACATAAGTAGTTTTTATGGATCCAAAACAACTAAAAATAGCGATAAATACTACAATGCCGTTTGGAAAATATGCAGGACGGCCATTGTTGTTACTCCCAGAGCCTTATTTAGTCTGGTTTAATCAGCAAGGGTTTCCTGACTCAAAACTAGGTAGTCAACTTGCGATGATGTATGAGGTAAAACTAAATGGCCTTGAGCAAATGTTAATGCCATTACTTGAAAAAAATAAAAATAGTTGAGAACTTTTTTAAGCACCTGCGGTCTATTATATTGCTACTTGTTGATTTTGGTTTTTAACCGCAAAAAAAGCGCCTTTAGGCGCTTTTTTTATGTCTTAAATTTGAGGGGTAAATATACAATAAATTTAGCACCACCTAAGCTTGAGCTTTCTGCTTTACACTCTCCTTGGTGCCACGACACAATTTTAGCAACTATAGCGAGTCCTAAACCAAAACCACCGGTATCCTTGCCTCTACTTTTATCTAGTCGAGTAAAAGGTTTAAATACATTTTCTCGCTCAGCGGGAGCTATCCCCTCCCCATCATCTTCAACAATCAATACGATGTGTTTTGTCTCTTGTAGCAATGAAATTTTGACTTTTTTATGGGTATATTTGAGCGCATTGCCAATTAAATTTTGAAATACTCGCGCCATAAAGTGACTATCACAGTAATAATTTAAATGCTCAGGGAGGTTTACGGAGAGCGTTGTTCGGGCTTCAAAGTTTAGCTTTTCAACAGTTGTTTTTACCAGCCCAGCTAAGTCACAGTTTATTGGCTGTAAACTAGGTTGTTGAGAGTCTAATCGCGCGTATTCGAGCATTTCAGAAACTAGTGACTCAAGCTCGCTAATGTCTGTTTGCATGTTTATTAAGTATTTCTCACCTTTTTCGTCAAGCATTTGTTCTTGCAGCATTACAATTGCAAACTTTAAACGTGCTAGTGGTGTTCTAAACTCATGCGACACCGATGAGGTAAGTTCTTGCTGCGCACTAAGTAAAAACTCAATACGTTGCTGCATTACCTTTAATGTATCAGTAATAGGTAAAAAGAAAGACTTAGAAGAGTCATTTAGTTGAAAGTCTTGCAAACCCTCTACCGCTTCACACGCTTTACGTAGCTTTGCAAAGTCGCGCCATAGTAAAAAGCTCCACAGCCCAACAGGTATACCTACAATAATAAGTAGTAATAAATACGGCCAAACAGAAGATGATTCCTGCGTTAATACACCTACCGGTCCTACTTGAAGTAATGAATCATTACCGAGATCTACATACCAAACAATGCGTTGTTGCTTATCGTATAAGTATAAGTAGTGGTTTTGGTTGAGCTGCGATTGTTGTTTTTGAGGGAGTATTAAATCACGTCGTTCAATCACTTTACTTTCAAAGTTGTGCTTTAATTTTTTAAGACCATTTGGAGTTTGTGAGAGCAACCAGAGTGATTGCCCAAACTCATCATCTAAGAAGACCTGTTGTTGCGACTCTTCGTAAGGCCACAATTGCTCTATAACACCGCTTACTACAAACAAAGAAACGATGATATATAAATATAAGCTGGTAAACAGTTTTCCCATTAAAGCCGACTAACCTTAAATAGTTCTAAAGATCCCATGCATCAGAAACAAATAAGTAGCCTTGTCCCCATACAGTTTTTATACGATACGGCTTATCGCTGTTGTCGCCTAATTTTTTACGAATTCGTGATACGCGTACATCCACCGTTCTATCAAGTCCATCGTATTGGCGGCCAATCATATGCTGGTGCACATGTTCTCGACTTAGTACTTCACCCGCATTTGACGCTAATAGCCATAGTAACTCAAACTCGTGCGAAGTTAATACAATCTCCGAATCACTTAGTTTTACAATACGACTTGTTTTATCAATGACTAAATCACCAAACTGGAGCTCTTCGCTTGATTTTACCATGGGTTGTCCACGACGCAGTAATGCATTAATTCGCGCTAGTAATACACGTGGCTCTGCTGGTTTTATTACATAATCATCAGCGCCAAGCTCTAAACCAAGTACTTGGTCGAAGTCTTCACCTTTAGCAGTCAACATTAAAATTGGTAGAGTAAATTTATCTCTTACTTGGCGGCAAACGCTAAAGCCATCTTTACCTGGCAGCATAACGTCTAAAATCATTAAATCGGGTGTATTGTTTTCTAAGTAATTAAACACTTCGTCACCACGGTCTAATACTTCGACTTCAAGGCCATTATGTTCAAGGTAATCTTTTGTTAGTTGTTGTAAACCGAGATCATCTTCAACAAGTAAAATTTTTGGCATTAGTTGCTCCTAAATTAAAAAAAGCTCCACGGAGAGCGAAGCCTACGCCTATTTTTTTTAGCATGGGCGCTTTGTACTTCAACCTGTGTTTTTGCTATTAACACACCCGTATGAGGATTGATTAAGGAGTATATGGTCTCCACCTGAACACGCGCTTTATAATTAAATTGCCCAGAAAGTTGTTGCTCCCAGCATTGAAGCCGTTGCTCTTGCTGATACAAACAGACATCACTGTAGGTGTTTAATTGCCATTTAAATTGTAAATCAAGATCGCAAAAACCCTGCTGTTCAGAGACAACGCAGACTTTTGGAGAAACGCTAAAAAAAGGGGTTTGTGCCACACTAAAACCACTAAAACCACTAAAAAAAGTGGTAATAAAGACAACTAATATTAAATACTTCATATTAAAAAGTACGATCGAATCCTATAAATGCAGTCATTGAATAAGTACGTTCGAAGAGCGGACTGCCATCCATAGCCGAATAGTCGTAATATGCTACATGAAAACGAAGAGAGTCAGCCTTACTCAGAGGCCAACGGGCATCGATTTTAGCATAAGGTTGCCAACTACTACCAACGTCTATTTTGCCAAATTGAGTTTCACCCTCATTAAGTCCATAAAAATAGCTATTTAGTTCCGCAGA
The DNA here is from genome assembly GCF_030408075.1 of Pseudoalteromonas sp. APC 3358. NCBI lineage: Bacteria > Pseudomonadati > Pseudomonadota > Gammaproteobacteria > Alteromonadales > Pseudoalteromonadaceae > Pseudoalteromonas > Pseudoalteromonas sp. APC 3358. The sequence goes on along the minus strand of NZ_JASDCE010000002.1, from coordinate 530,402 downwards.
TTTATAGTTTATTCCAAGTGTTGGCTTTATTTTGAGCTTTCCTATCACAGTATGATACTGCCACTGTAATGCTGCGCGTACACCTCGATAAACATCGGTTATATCATGCAGAGCCTGAACCGAAAAAACATGGTCTTCATTTACATAGTGATATGCAATACCCGCATCCAGTGCAATTTGCCGTTTATGTAAATTATCAATATCAACATAGCGAGAGGACGAGGCTTCATCTTGCATTACGAACTGATTGTTGAGAGCACTGCTTTGTAGTGTAAATACATTTTTAGGGTGCCAGTCTATAAAAAAGCGAGACTCAGAGTTGAGTTCACCAACTAGATTAAAGTGATGCTTAGGGGTTTGCAAAAATGAATAACCAAGACGGCCATTATCAAAAAACCATTGCTCTGCATAAAACGCAACTTGAGGAATAAGCACGAGCGGAATATTATCTCCACCATGCAAAGGGTTGGTTATAACTCCAGCCCCCACGCTTAAACTCAAATGCAGACGATCGGTTGTTATATCTTGCTCTGTATAATCGTCAGCATGCTTGCTTGCCTGTGTTGCTTGCACCGAAAGGCAAATAAACAAAGTGCTAAAACATAGAGCTGTTAATAATGAGAAGGCATACCGCATCAGCGTAAATCAAAGTATCAAAATAAGTGAGTTCCCCATACTAGCAAGGTCTTTTTAAACTAGCTCTAGCTGGTTACAATTATTCACAATTTGTATACAAAAATGTTAACTTTATGCTTTTCGGACTATTTATCTTTCAAGGTAGTTGTGTCTAAGGATTGTACTTTGAGTTGCTTGTGTAGTTTTTGACTAATAGTACTTTAAGATACTTTGAAAATGAGGCACAACGTAGCAAATGCAATTATTCAAATAAAAAATTACTAAGAGCTAACTCGCTACAGCTCTATTGGGTTTTACCTGCTTGTTTACCAAAACTGAAGTTGGATTAAATCGCCCTAAATTGAGCGGCTTTAACCCAAATAAATCAAAAACCTCTGGCACTTATTAAATATCAGGGGCTATTTCTATACGATTTCGTCCATGTGTTTTGGCAATGTATAAGGCTCTATCTGCACGCTCAACTAAAACAGTACTATTTGTAAATGGCCGTAAAATTGCTAAGCCAAAACTTGCTGAAATAGCACGTTTTGCAGTTACATCATGCTTTTTACGAATCGCCAATTTTGCTATTGCTAAACGAATACAATCTGCAAATGCTATTATATCGTTAATAGTGTCAAAGTAGGCTGTTATGCAAAACTCCTCGCCACCGTATCTATACACATTTGCAGCTTCAGTTGTATTTTCTCTCACTTTTTTAGCAACTAGCCTAAGCACTTCATCACCCTTTTGATGGCCAAAATCATCGTTAAAGCGCTTAAAATGATCAATATCAAACATAATGAGTACGGCAAGAGAGTCTTCTTGCGCTTGCTCTGAGTATTCGAGGCAAAAGTTTACAATATCAGAATCAAACTTACCTCGATTATAAAAACCCGTAAGCGTGTCGGTATCGGCTGCTTCCTTTGAAATATTGAGTGCTTCTTTTAAATCTTTTATTTCATTGTAGGCAACGGCTAATTTAGTCTGAAACTCCCGAGCATAATCTTGCATTGCAATAGAATCGTCGGTTAAACGCTCAACACAACCTAGTATCTCATTGTAAGAGTTTACATCAACAAGCATATTTAATTCATTTTGTGAGTCAACTAAACTCGTCGTAAAGCTTTTAGAGTGATCAAGCGTTGTGCTTATATCTTGCTGAACTTGCTCCATAGTTGTATGAAATTTTTCAGTCATTTCTTGAAAAAAAACGAGATCGTCTTGCGTTAAATGTTTATCAAAAATTTCTTTTGCTTTGTCTTGTGAACATGTTTGTTGCAGAGCAATAACATGGTCTAACTCAGCATTTAATGAAGGTTTGTTTCCTTGAATATAACAGTACCAAATTGCATAGTTGATGGGTGTAACCGGCATTCGGTATTTTACCATCAAAGGAATCGCCTTTTTTAGGCATTGAGCAGAATGAGCAAGTGATACGGCGTGGTTCATAAATAAACTCTCAAGCGTCATTGTTTTTATTATTAGCGCTCAATGTTAAGTAATAGTAAACTTATACGCAACCTATATTCATACTATTTAACTAACTTGCTTATTCTCTGCGCGCATTAAATCGCTTTTGCATCTAAAGTTTGCGCAATATTCCACAAAGCACTGATTGCAGGGTCATTTAACTCTTTCCTTAATACTGCCAAACCAATATCAAACCCATCAGGCGCTTGCATTTTTGGTGTTAGTATTTGTACTTTATCTTGCAGCGGGCTGTTATCTAGCACTATTTTAGGGACCATTGCGACACCTAATCCTAAGCTCACCATAGATACCATTGCTTCGTGCCCAGCAACCTGTGCGTAAATTTTCCCGTGAATATTATTTTTGCGCCACCAGTGTTCTAACCTTTGGCGAGAAAAACCTTGTTCTGGCACAATAAATTCTAAATCAGACCAACTAATGTCATCACTATTGTGTGTTAGTTTTTGTGTGATCGGGCATTGAATTTTTGGTCCAATTAATAAAAGCGGAGAGTGCCCTATATCTACAAAAGCAATTTGCGCCGGTAACTTATTTGGCTTAGCTGCAATAGCCATTAATTCATGCCCATCTAACACGCGGTTTATAGCAAGTGCAGGGTCGCCTGTATTTAATGTTATTTCTATATACTGATGCTGCGCACGAAGTTGCTCTAATATTTGATGTAAAAAACTATAAGATGCAGTAACCGAGCAATAGATACTTACTTTGCCGTAAATATGTTGTTGTGGGTCTTTCACATTCGCTTTAAAACGCTGCCAATTAGCAAGCGTTGCTGTGGCGTAATCAATAAACGACTCACCCTCACGCGTTAATTTAACACTGCGGTTATCGCGTACAAATAATGCAACACCTACCTCTTCTTCCAAGTGTTTTATATTGCGGCTTAAAGTGGGTGCGCTTATATGACAAAGCTCGCTTGCGCGTCCAAAATGAAGTGTTTTAGCCAGTGCTAAAAAGTAGTTTAAATGTTTATGATCCATGCCAAACCCAGTATTTCATATTATGAAACACTTTAATTCAAATATATCATTTTACGCAAGCAACGATTTTACATATGGTGTTTGTAAGCGCAACAAACCTTGCGCATCTAACAAACATGACTTTATAGGACACTAACAATGGCGAATTATTTCAATACCTTACCTTTACGCGAACAATTAGCGCAATTAGCGCAATGTGAATTTATGGACGCAGGCGAATTTGCTGATGGCGTTGACGCACTTAAAGGTAAAAAACTAGTTATTGTAGGCTGTGGCGCACAAGGTTTAAACCAAGGCTTAAACTTACGTGACTCTGGTTTAGATGTTTCTTACACATTACGCGCATCAGCTATTTCTGAGCGTCGCCAATCATTTTTAAATGCATCTGAAAACGGTTTTACTGTTGGTACTTATGAAGAATTAATTCCTACCGCTGACGTAGTACTTAACTTAACGCCAGATAAACAACATACCGCTGTAGTAAGTGCAATTATGCCACTTATGAAAAAAGACTCTACCCTTGCTTACTCTCATGGCTTTAATATTGTTGAAGAAGGCATGCAAGTACGTGAAGACATTACTGTAATCATGGTTGCGCCTAAGTGTCCTGGTTCTGAAGTACGTGAAGAATACAAACGCGGTTTTGGTGTACCAACTCTGATCGCAGTTCACCCAGAAAATGACCCTCAAGGTCTTGGTTTAGCACAAGCTAAAGCGTATGCAGCGGGTACTGGCGGACATCGCGCAGGTGTACTTAAATCATCATTTATTGCTGAGGTTAAGTCTGACCTAATGGGCGAGCAAACCATTTTATGTGGCATGTTACAAACTGGCTCTATTTTATGTTTTGATAAAATGATAGAAAAAGGCGTTGATGCGGGTTATGCATCAAAACTAATTCAATACGGCTGGGAAGTAATTACCGAAGCACTTAAGTATGGCGGCGTTACTAACATGCTTGACCGCCTTTCAAACCCAGCAAAAGTAAAAGCGTTTGAACTAAGTGAAGAGCTAAAACTAATTATGCGCCCGCTTTATAATAAGCATCAAGATGACATCATCGACGGCACTTTCTCACGCACTATGATGGAAGACTGGAATAACGATGACGTAAACTTACTTAAATGGCGCGCAGAAACAGCAGAAACTAACTTTGAAAAGACCCCTGCTGGCGATGTAGAAATCTCTGAACAAGAATTTTTTGATAACGGTATTTTAATGGTAGCAATGGTTAAAGCAGGTGTTGAACTTGCATTTGAAACCATGACAGCAGCAGGCATTATCGAAGAGTCAGCTTACTACGAGTCATTACACGAAACGCCATTAATCGCCAATACTATTGCGCGTAAAAAGCTTTTTGAAATGAACCGTACTATCTCTGATACTGCAGAATACGGCTGTTATTTATATAACCATGCATGTTTACCATTACTTGCTGATTTTATGAAAAACGTTGATACAGACATTATCGGTAAAGGCCTTGGCGAGCACAGTAACCAAGTTGATAACCAAACATTAATTCAAGTTAACGCTGCATTGCGCGAACACCCAGTTGAGAAAGTAGGTGCTAAATTACGTGGCTACATGTCAGCAATGAAAAAGATTGTTTAACCCTAAACAGTAAATGTTTCGCTTGTTAGAAACCAAGCCCGTATGCTTTTTGCATGTGGGCTTTTTTATGCTCATTCATAAAACTTTAATCATCCAACGCTACCTTTTATCCATCCCTTTATAGGCAATATTTAGATCAAAATAAATAATGTGCTAATATAGTCCTCTACTCAGTTGTAAAATTAATTAATATCATGACGATACAAAACCTTTCTATTACTCAAAAAATCACAGCTTTAGGCAGTGCTATTGCTATATGTGTAGCCGCGCTTATTGGCTTGACCTCTTTATACAGCTCAGAAGATATAATTGAGCAACGTATGATTGAGTCAGAGCTCCCTAGTAAACTGCAAACAATCAGCAATCACATAGGCGGTGAAATCAACGAGTTACTCGGTGCTGCTCAGCAACTATCATCAAACGAATTTATTTTACAATGGGCTCAATCAAACAACCAAGACGATACATTACTATTAAAAGAATTAAATCGCGTTGCCCAGCAATACGATTTAGCCACAGCATCTTGGGCAAATAGAGACACTGCACAGTACTGGAACCAGAATGGGTTTTTGCGTGTGTTAAAAAACGATGCAGCCGATGGCTGGTTTTTTGCTTTTAAGCAATCAAAACAACCTTACTCTATCAGTATTTATCAAGAGTCAGCCAATGATGTGAAAATGTTTGTAAACCATCAGCAGGCCAATGGTACTGGTTTAGCAGGTCTTGCAAAAAGCATCACTGATATGCAAAAGCTATTACAGCAATTTAAAATTGAGCAAACAGGCTTTGTATTCATTGCAGATAAAAATGGATTGATTCAGCTTCATAAAGATGCAAGTAAAGTAGCTAAAGCAAATATTGATGATTTGTATACTGCAAATATCCACAGCCAACTATTTAATAGTAATGGCTTTGCACTAGAAGAAATTAATTTAAATGGCGAACCGACACTTGTAGCTGCTATGCCTATTAAAAACACCGATTTATATGTTGTAGCTCAAGTGCCAAAAAGTGAAGTCTTCGCAAGCGTAAACACCCTGCAATGGCAAATATTTACTTTTACGGTAATTACAGCATTAGTTGCGAGTTTAATCAGTTATTTGCTTGCTCGCTCACTTTCATCTCCACTTTCTAAAATGGCTGAGTTATTTTCACGCCTAGGCTCAGGCGATGCAAATTTAGCGTACCGCTTACCAGAATCGAGCCAACCAGAGCTTAACAATCTAAGTAACGGCTTTAACCAGTTTATAAGTAAAATAGAAACAGCGATTACTCAAGTTGCCAGCGAAAGTCACGATATTAGAAAAAGCTCTGATCATGTATTTGAACAAGCCAAACGAAATTCTCAAGCAATAGATCACCAAAAAGAACAAACAATATCTGTCGCAGCAGCAATCAACGAAATGGGCGCCACAGTACAAGAAATAGCGCAAAGCGCAGCAAATACAGCTAAGTTAACCGATAACAGCCGCGAAAACACCATTCAAAGTCACAAACAAGTACTCCAAAGCCAAGCAACTATATCAGCCCTTGCCAGCGATATTGATGGCATAACAGAGCAAGTTACTTTGCTTTCTAAAAAAACGGTTGATATTGCAAGTATTGTTGACTCAATTAGAGGCATATCGGATCAAACTAATCTACTTGCTTTAAATGCTGCAATTGAATCTGCTCGCGCAGGTGAACACGGACGCGGCTTTGCTGTTGTTGCTGATGAAGTACGTGCACTGGCAAACCGTACATCGCAATCAACCACCGAAATTCAATCTATGATTGAAGAGCTTACAAGAATATCTGACGATGTAGTTAACGATATTAGCCAATCGAAAGATAAAGCTCAGCAAAGCGTTGGTGCAATGCAAAGCTCTGTTGAATTACTTGATACGATAACCGAAACAGCAAATCAAATAAACGATATGGCTACGCTTATAGCGACTGCAACTGAGCAGCAAAGTAATGTGGTTGCCGATGTAAGTCGTAATATTGAGCAAATTAGCGAAATTAGCGATAAAGCAATGAGCGAACAAATCAATACAGAGCAAGCGATTCGCGACTTAGCCAACAGTGCACAAACACTTGATGCGCTTGTAGCTACCTTTGAAAAGCATCGCTAAACGACTCTAATATTACACGCCAGCTATGAGCAAAAACTATATTCGAAGATAGTTTTTGCTCACAACTAATATACTTAATTTGAACAAGCTAAGTGTTTTCACTATCGCCGCTATTAAACGCTGAAACGTACGCTTCCTTTTTAGCTCTAGGGAGCTTTTTTAATTGATACTCAAGCTTACTTGCTTCACTTTTATTACCTACTTGTTGTTGATGGATAAGTAAAAGAGGCCCTTTTCCTCTAAGGTTTTTAGCCCCTTTACCAGCTTGATGAGTTGCAAAGCGTTTTTCAACATTAGTCGTGATCCCTGTGTACCAATGACCAAATCGTGTTTCAACTATATATAAAAACCAAGTAGACTCAGTTTTTAAAATATTCGTTTCAATATGCTGTAAACTTTTTTCATTATCAGTGGTCAAAACATTACCTTAACGCCCTTAACATAAAACAATTGCTTAAAAGGGTTTTACCTTCAGTGACTAATCGGTATCATGCAGATTATAAAAAATAAGGATCACAACTAACAATGCAGTCGTTAAAAACTTTTTCTCTTTGGCTTATCGTCGCTTTAACACTTAGCTCAGCAGCAGGTTGCTCTAGCTGGGTATACCGAATTAACATTCCACAAGGCAACTTTTTAGAGCAATCGGATGTTGAAAAACTTCGTGTAAATATGACCCGAGAGCAAGTTGTTTATGTATTAGGTAGACCTATTGCCGAGGACGCCTTTGATAACAATACTTGGCGCTATATTTACAGCTTTAATAAAGGCCGTAAAAACGAACAAAATAAAGAGTTAGTAATTAACTTTGAAAATGAAAAGTTAGTTTCAATCTCAGGTGATTATGACCAACCTGAAAACTTTACTACACCGCTAGAGCAATAAACGTCTCAGGTAGTAAAAAAGGTGAGCATGGCTCACCTTTTTTATTGGTTTACTTAAAAAGCTTTTACCATTTTAAAAGACGTTAGCGTGTGATTTAATCTGTTAAATTGTTCGAAGTTTATGCCGATTGGTATTACTTCTCGAGTGGGCGACCACCCGTTATTTTATTTGCACGCCCCTCTTCTTTTGCTTTTTCTGCACGTTTTCTGCGGGCATCTTTAGGATCTGCAATTAGTGGACGGTATATTTCTATACGGTCACCGTCTTTTAATTCATAGTTAGCTTTTACAGTTCGATTCCACACACCTAACGTTAGCGATGTGGCATCTATTTCTGGGCACTTTTCTATAATACCTGACTGAATAACAGCTTGCTCGACTGTAGTCCCTTGTGGCACTTCAACTGATAAACACGTGGCCGTGGTCGGTAATGCAAAGACCACTTCAACATTAATCATACTCGCGCTCCATAAACCTGTTTTGCACGTTGAGTAAATGCACTCACCATATTTTTTGCTACATCGTTAAAAATCTTTCCAAAGGCAAGCTCTATTAACTTACTTGAAAATTCAAACTCTAGGTGCAAATGAACCTTACATGCTTTGGCGTCAAGCTCTTGAAAATGCCAGCGCCCTTTTAACGTCTTAAACGGACCATCAACAAGGCGCAGTAACACGGTTTGTTCATCAACAAAGGTGTTTTCGGTGGTAAACCACTTTTTTATACCCGCCTTAGATATTTCTAAACTCGCGGTCATGTTATTATCGTGCTGTGAAACAATTTTTGAGTCTGAGCAATTTGGTAAAAACTGTGAATAAGCTTCTACATCATTAACTAGATCAAACATCTCTTTAGTGCTGTACATAACCAGCGCACTTTTTTCTATTTGTGGCATACTCACTCCCAACTGTGTGGGCGAATTTTAGCAAGCTTTGCGCGTTTCCCCAAATTTTCATGCTGCTTAAATTAAAGCTAAATTTTTAAAAGCATTATTAAAAAAATCGATGTAAAACATCTCACATTACGTATATTATAGGGCACTATGGCTAAGAAAAATTCATCAAAATCGACAAGTAATACCATCGCGCTAAACAAAAAAGCGCGACATGAGTATTTTTTACACGATAAGTTTGAAGCGGGTGTTGAACTACAAGGCTGGGAAGTTAAAAGTATCCGAGCTGGTAAAGTAAATATCACAGAAACTTATATTCATCTTAAAAATGGCGAAGCATTTTTACTTGGCAGTCAAATTCAGCCACTTATAAGTGCATCGACCCATGTAATTTGCGACCCGCTACGTTATCGTAAATTGCTATTAAGCAGACGCGAACTTGACCGTTTATTCGGTGCAACAGAGCGCGATGGCTATTCTTTAATAGCTACAGCGATGTACTGGAAAAAATGCTGGGTAAAACTTGAGTTTCATTTGGCAAAAGGTAAGAAATTACACGACAAACGCGAAGACGGTAAAGATAAAGACTGGTCGCGTGAAAAAGAACGCTTAATGAAGCATAAAGCATAATTAAAAACGCCTAATTTATTAGGCGTTTTTAATTTCACCTATATAAAAGCTCAAATAATACCAATTCTCTTAATTAAATAATCTACTTTGAAATAAGAAAATCGTGTCGATAACAAGACAAAACTTGTTATACCAATCTGCTTATATATGGGGTCTATTTAACGTTAAGAAAATTACGCTAGAACTAGGCAAAAATTTTTATATCTAGTTGTTCTAAATAAAAAATTTTTAACGACGTTATAGTGAAATTTAATTCGTTAAATTGATCAAAGATTTATGCAGGTTGGTATTACTTAGCCATTATCAGCAATTACTCCTGCATTACCCCACCTCCTGTATCTAGCAGTCGTAAATCAGAAAATTTCAATGCCTTTAGCATCAACTTTAACCCCTCAAATTGATTAAGTATTACTGCGAATTGGTATTACATAATTGAATAAATTAAAAGCAGAAAAACAAACATAAGTTTTAATTTATAGAAATAAATTATTACAAATTATTTCTATCACTAGCTATTCCACACATGGCTTCATCTAGCTATATGACAATTATTAACCCTATATCCTATTCACGCTTAGTTTCACCTAGAAAACAAAGTATAAATAAGGTCATAAAACCCACAAAAAAGCATTGAAACTAATACTTAAATCACAAATTAAGCTAATTGCTAACACTTAAGTTACATGATATTAATACCCGCGCTTGTTAAGCAAATAATTTTATAATATATCAACAAGGACTTAAGGATGAAGCAATCAACTGCATTTACACCAAGCATTATTGTGGGCGCAACACTCGCATTATCAGCAGGTTTTACAACAACAGCCTACGCAGCAGAAGAAGCTAAAAAAGTAGAGCGAATTCAGGTTACTGGTTCTCGTATTAAGCGAACTGATATTGAAGGGCCTTCTCCGGTACAGTCAATCGGTAGAGCTGAAATCGAAAACATGGGTTACGATAATTTACAACAACTTCTAGAAAGAATGCCTGTAGCAGGTAGCGGTACTTTCTCTACTCGTGGTAACAACCAAGATTCAACCGCTAACGGTTCAGCTGCAGTAAGCTTACGTGGCTTAGGAGCCGATGCAACACTGGTATTAATTAATGGTCGCCGTGTATCAATTAGTGCCTTTGCTGAAGGTATCACCAACTCATTTGTAGATATTAACAGTATTCCTGTTTCTGCTATTGAGCGTATCGACATACTAAAAGATGGCGCTTCAGCTATCTATGGCTCAGATGCAGTAGCGGGTGTAGTTAACGTTATCTTAAAGAAAGATATTGATGGTGTTGAGATTAACCTAGGCTATGGCGGTACAGATGGTCCAAATTATGAAGAAACAACAGCAAGCCTAGTTTGGGGTACAACAAGCGAAAAAAGTAGTGCATCTGTTATTATCGATTACTTTAAAAACACATCTCTTTCTTCTGATGAAATGGGCAGCCTTGGCACTGCAAACCAAGCACCTTATGGTGGTGAAGATTTCCGTTCATCTCGTGGTTTCCCTGGCTACTTTTATGTGGATGGCGTTAAAACAATCGACCCTGCCTGTCCTGCTGAAAATGCAACTTCAAGTGGTAGCTGTTTATTTGATTACGGCCCATATGGATATGTTGCCCCAGCATCTGAGCGTGTAGGCGCTATTTCACAATTTGAATACCGCTTTGATAACGGCATTACTGGCTTTTTAGAAATGGCTGTTCAGCATAACAGCTCTGTCGCTGCAGGTGCACCAACACCACTTGATGAAGATGCAGGCCTTACGGTACCCGCTAATCACCCAAACAATCCATTTGGTGAAGACATTCAAATTGGTCGTTACCGTACAGTAGATGCAGGCGCTCGCCAATGGGACATTGAGTCAGACACCTTACGCTTTGTTGCAGGGTTAAAAGGCGAAATAAACGATTGGAGCTGGGAGACAGCGGTACAAAAAGGTCGCAGCAAATCACTACAAACAGGCGATCGTACACAAGGCTGGGTACGCACCGATTTCTTACAACAAGAAATTGATGCCGGTAACTATAATCCATTCGGTGGCACATATAACGACCCAGCTGTAATTGACAGAATCACAACTAGCTTAGTGCGTCGCGGTGAGTCTCATATGACCTCTTTTGACGCTAACATTACAGGTGAAGCGTTTAGTTTTGGTGGCGAAGCTGTAATGATGGCCGCCGGTATTGAGTACCGTGAAGAAGATGTAAATGATATCCCTGATGATCAATTTCAACGTGGCTTAATATTTGGTACTGAATCAGTATCAGCTTCTGCTGATCGTGAACAATACGCTGCATATGTTGAGTTCTCAATCCCACTTGCTGAAAACCTCGAACTACAATTAGCCGGTCGTTACGATGATTATAGCGACTTTGGTACAACAACAAATCCAAAAATAGCTCTGCGCTGGGCACCGACTGATGAAGTAACGGTTCGTGGTTCTTGGGCGCAAGGCTTTAGAGCGCCTTCGTTAGCGCAAATAGGCTTAGGTCCATCACAAAAAAGCCAATTTTTTGTTGATACACAGCGCTGTGAACAAACAGGATTAGATTGCCAAGCACTTGATTACAACATTGAGTTCTCTGGTAACCCTGATTTACAAGCAGAAGAGTCAGAATCATGGAACGTGGGCGTTATCTGGGCACCTACAGCTGAGTTTGGTTTAAGTGTTGATGTATGGAGTATTACTCAAGATAATAAAATCGATGAAGAAGAATTTGGTCCTATTTATGCTGCAGAATGTGGTAACCAAAATAGTACCGTATGTGTCCGTTTAGCCCCTACAGGCGGTGCAAGCTTAGGCACAATACAAAAAATACACAGCACATTTAAAAATTTATCATCGCAAGAAGTATCTGGTGTTGATGTTTCAGCAAACTATAACCACTCTCTTGATGACTTAGGTTTACTTAAATTTAATTTAGAGTGGGCATATCAGGATAAGTTTGAAAAAGATGGTCGTGATTACACGGGTGAATATGGTTACCCAGAGCATCGCTTTATTTTCTCAACCAACTGGGAAATTGGTGAGTTTAACACCAATATAAATATCAGTTATGTAGGCGAATTTGAAGATACGCCTGATATCGACTTTGATGGCAATTTAGACTTTGATAGCAATACTTCACGTATGATTGACTCGCAAACGCTTGTTGATTTACAAACGTCGTACCGTATTACTGAATCAGCTAAAATATCTTTAGGTGTTAATAACTTATTTGATGAAGAGCCACCATTTGCAATTGGTGATGGCGATGGCGATTTATACGGTTATGCATCAGCTGTGCATAATCCTCGTGGCCGCTACTTGTACACTAAAGTAAGCTTTTCTTTCTAAATAAAAGACACAAAAAAACCGCCAATTGGCTAATGCCAGTCAGTTAAGCTGACTGGCATTTTTCTTTTTATGGGGATACTTAGATGGTTTTGGCTTAATCCATCGGGGATATCTTCTATCCTCTCGTCTAGCTGGAAGCTTAAATAAGACCAGTGTATTGAGTAAGTGCTGCCAGTGTATTGGAATGTTCCCTGGACTCATTATAGATACTGACGAGAAATACTGAATGACTGCCATCGAACTGCTAGAGAAACTAAGCTGGTTAGGCCATATCCCTGTAACTGTCGCCGCCATCGTCATTATTCTTCGTATTAAATTATAGGCGAGTAACACGCCCCATAGCTCCTGACGCACCATATCTGGACGCTTGCTTCTTAAATGGTATGCGCTATCAAGCATGGTTTGTTTGATTTCTCTAAACCCAAGCTCTATCTCCCAACGATGACAATATAATTCAACAATTTCATTACCTGGATAACGCAATCTATCCGTCATCGAGGTTAATATACGGTAGCTTTTGCCCTTTATTGTTTTACTGATTAATCTCGCTTTAATCGTTTCAGGAACATCGGGAAAGTTTTTTTGTGCATGCTTTGTTGTTTTCAATTCAATGATATGGTCATTTTTACCCGCGCTGGAGATGATTTCATACTGTAAGTCGGGCCTTGCTGGTATCAGCCAGTGCCTCATCTTCCCAGTTTGGTGCCAACGATTTAACAGGCCTAAAGAATAATATCCTTTATCAAACATAGTCAGTGAATTATCTGGTGTACGTTCAATTAAACGCTCAGCTAATTTCATCTCGTTGGTTTTATAGTTATCAAACTCGCTACTGAGCAGTTGATGGCTGGTCAATTCCATATGACAGACCATGCGTATTTGAGGAAAGGCTGTATCACCGTATTGGTTGCTACCAGAAGAGAAGGCTTTACGATTATCAGGCGTGTCGGCTGTTCGCCACACAACACCGTCAACAGCTAATAGGTTCAAACCATTCCATGTTTCGAATGACTGTTGCTTATACATTGATTGAGCAGATTTATTGAAAACGTGTTTAACGGAATCATGCCCTAACCTTTGTCTCGCCTGTACCATCGCACTTGGAGCAACGAGTGGGTTCTTGCCTGGTAACATGATATCTAGCTTATTAGCGATATTCCAAACCGATTCTTTTCGAAACAATGCCATGCCAATAACTGACCACAAAACGGCCTCAAGCGGTAACCTTCGCTTACGAACGGTTGCAATCCCAGCTTGTTGAAAACCTTGTTCAATGATTTCAGGGTCAAGAATTTCTGATAATTTTTCAAAGGTATGGTATCGGCTGCTTTCTTCAAGTGTTGCTTGCAGTGCTTGTTCTATATTCACAAAAAAATCCGTAGTTAGTTTCCTAACTACGGATTTTGCATGATCGTTTGGATCGGTCAACCGGTCATTTTCTTAACTGATCGGCATTAGCCAATTGGCGGTTTTTTTATTTAAAACTAAGGGCTAAATTATAGCTCGCCTTCGTTTTCAGATAAGAACTTAGCAACGCCTTCAGGGCTTGCGTCCATACCTTTTTTACCTTCAGTCCAACCAGCAGGACATACTTCACCGTGCTCAGTGTGGAACGCTAGCGCGTCAACCATGCGAAGCATTTCGTCGATGTTACGACCTAGTGGTAAATCGTTCACTACTTGGTGACGTACATTGCCTTCTTCGTCGATTAAGAATGAACCACGAAATGCAACACCCGCTTCTGGATGCTCAACGTCATACGCTTTACAAATTTCGTGTTTAACATCTGCAACTAGTGCGTATTGAACTTTACCAATACCGCCGTCTGCAACAGCAGTGTTACGCCATGCATTATGTGAGAATTGTGAATCGATAGAAACACCAATTACTTCTACGCCACGCTTTTGAAACTCTTCAAAACGCTTATCAAATGCAATAAGTTCAGAAGGACATACAAACGTGAAATCTAGTGGGTAAAAGAAGATAACTGCTTTTTTACCTTTAATTGTTTCATGAAGGTTATAGCTATCTACAATTTCACCGTTACCAAGAACAGCTGCAGCGGTAAAGTCTGGTGCCTGGCGGCCTACTAATACACCCATTTTATTCTCCAAATATTTTGAGTTTGTTTTCAATTGCTTTCGCAATGCTGGTACTTATATGGGCGCTAAAAATTAAAAACCAATAGCGAACACATATAATTAATTGGCATTCTAAAGTTATTCACTACAAAAGAACAATCGCATTTAACGATGTGAGCAATCGAAAATAACGAACACTTACAACTTGCACTAATCTGCTTGAATAATAGGTCTATTTTGAAGTGTAAATCACGTTGTAATTAGGTAGAGCTTTTGACGTTACTGAAGAAGGGTTAATACATTAAGTTGTTTAAAAATTCATATATGTGATATTTATTTTACAGGTACAAAAAACCTGCAAATGCAGGCTTCTCGTTTAGATTTAATCCATTATATCTGAGGGCATATCGCCTCGGATTTTTTGCCAAATCTCACCTGTTTGATGACCGTATTTACGCATCATCGAAATAGCACCATCGTGCTCTTTATTTTCTGCCAAGATTGTTAAATCTTTATAAAATTGACGAGCAAGTTCACGAGTTCCAGCATCAGAGAAGTAATGACAACCAATCTTTGAATAAAAACCTCTAAAACCGTTGAGTATTAATACATAAATACGGTTATTACCCGCAACGGCTAATTCGTGATGAACTTTATAATCGTAGTCAGCAAATGCCTGAGCAGTATCTTCTAGCTCATGACTTTGTGATAAAATTTCAATTACACGTTCAGGATTTAACTTAATTGCAGCACGTGTATAAATAGCACTAATATTAGTACGTGCAGATAAAAGCTGATCTGTCAGCTCTGGCATCTTGTCTTCATCTAAGCGCGCTAGTGTTTCAAGAATATTTAAGCCAGACGTCTCCCAAAAGTTATTTACTTTTGTTGGTTTACCATGCTGAATTGTTAACCAACCATCACGTGCTAAACGCTGTAATACTTCTCTCAAGGTCGTTCTTGTTACACCAATTAACTCTGAAAGTTCTCGCTCGGCAGGTAGAATTGAACCTGGAGGGAAATCGCCGTTCCAAATAGATTCAACTATATATTCTTCAGCAAATCCTGCTGGGCTTTTCGCTTTAAAAATTCTCATCCAGTTCCCACTCGAATTAATCAACACTCATCGTTTTACACGAATAACTGACTGATTGTACCAGACGAAGCATAACTAACAAGTAAAGTCAGGTATATTAATAAGCAAATGAGTAGAAATTAAAGATTAATAAATAATAAAATTTAGGTTTTTCTAATATAGCTACAATGTATAAATATACAGAGCAATATTCATTGTAGGTACATTGTAATTATTGGTATTTTTTATTTACACCATACCTAGCTTAATCAACTTAAAACACATAAGTACATTAAAAAGGAACACCTATGCAACAGAGCGTTCTAACCGCAACTTTAAAGAATTGATTAGGCAATGTACCAATGTAGTATAAGTAAGCGATATAACTAAGCTTATGTATCAATGGGAACTAAGTAGAGCGTCATGTAGCCTCTGCTGAGGCTGCATTGAGTGGTCAATATTTTCATCTTATAAAAAGCGACTTCGGTAGCTTTTTTTTCCTTTTTGTTGCCGCATACATTATCCTAGGTCATAATCTAACGTCTTATTTAAACGCGGAATTTTTATGAACTGGCTTGCCCAATTACCCACCCAACGTACCCCGTGGCTTTTATTTACAGCTATCGTTTTTTTACTTGAAGTGACCGCCCTTTTCTTTCAATACCAAATGGGATTGGCGCCTTGCATAATGTGCATATATCAACGTACAGCCGTACTGGGTCTATTAGGCGCAGGAATCGTAGGTTCTACTAAACCACAGAGCAAAGCAGTTCGTATATTAGCGTATGTAATTTGGGGTGTATCGAGTGTTTGGGGATATTTAATTGCTCGCGAGCATATTGATATGCAAACCACCACAGACCCTTTTGCATTTAGCTGTGAGTTTGAACCAAACTTCCCATCGTTTATGCCGTTACATGAATGGATACCTAGCTTTTTTCAGGCGACCGGGGATTGTGGAAATATAGATTGGCAGTTTGTTGGTTTGAGCATGCCTGCTTGGATGGAAATTATATTTGGGATTTTCTCACTAACACTATTTATTATAGTTATTGGCCGTTTATTAATTAAAAAGTCGATTTGATATGTTTACATTTTTTTCAAGCCAATTAGATGAGCTTAAACATCTAAAAGTACGCAAGCGCCAAGACGTAATAGCACTTTCTTTAAGTATGTTATCGCCAACTGATAAAGTGTTACTGCGTATTATTAAATTAATATTACTAAGTCCACTATTTTTAATATTCACGGTATTTAAAGGTTGGATATTAATCCCGTTTTTGATACTCGGCGGACTTTGCTACCCACTTTTAACAACACCTATTGAAATCAACTTTGCTAAAAAACACTTAAGCGATGCATTAAAACAATTTAATCAGGGCGCATAGCGCCCTGATTGTTATCTACTGCTATTAAAGTGAAATTTTCCCCTCTAATTTGGCTAATAGTTTTTTACCAATTCCTTTAACTTGCGATAAATCACTAACGCTTTTAAATTCGCCGTTTTCTTCACGGTAATCCACAATTGCCTGCGCTTTTTTCTTACCTATACCCGGTAGCTTAGCAAGCATATCTGCATCAGCATTATTTATACTAATTGTCTCAACTTGAGGCATTTGCTTAGTTACTTCCGATAATTGTGCATATACGGTAGTTGCAGGTAGTAAGCATAATAAGCTTATTATGAATAAATTTTTTAACGTTTTCATCAAACTTGTCCCTATTCTTCTTTTCTTAATTTTGAATGTTGCTCAGGAAAACCAAAAAGTAAGGAACTGAAAAGCTCATCATTTAAAGTGTACCTAAACGCATTATCACTATGATCCGAAATCCTGAAAATGCAGCTGGTACAACAAGTGATTGCTTAACTAAAGTAAAGTTACCGTTTTTTGTCAAATTTAAGACACCTAAAAATTAATACTTCGCGCTTGCAAATTTACGCCCAAACCATTACTGTACATAAAAACAGTAATCTAATGGTTTTTACAAACCACGGTGCCAAGCAATTTTGCAGGAGAAATCATGGCTGTTGTTGTTAAATATGTTGTAGAACGAAACGGAGTCGAGCGTATGACGTTTACTACCAAAAAAGAAGCTGATGCTTATGACAAGATGCTCGATATAGCAGAATCACTTGAGCTAATGCTAGAAAAGGTAGACGTACCGCTTAGTGAGCAACAAATTGAATCACTTGCTTTAGAAATAGCGAAAAGCAAAGATGACTTTATGACCATATTAAAGGGCGGCAAAGATCCAGTTGTTACCAAAGCGCCAGCAAAAAGTAAAAAGTCAGATAACGTTGCATCAATTGAAGATAACAACGATAAAAAAGCAAGTTAACTCGTAGATTGTCCTCTCCTCGGACGGGACAAACTAAATAAAAAAGGGAGCAACTTAGTTGCTCCCTTTTTTATTATACCAATTCGCTTAATTAAGTGATCTATTTTGAGGGTGGAAAAACGTGTTGATAGCTAGGCAAAAAATTTGATATTTAGTTGTTCTAAATGATAATTTTTTAACGCCGGTAGCAACACGTTTAGCACCGCAAAATGATTAAGTATTATCGCGGATTGGTATTACTTACTACTCATTTTAAAATGAATAGTAATTGCTATTTAAAGCTCTTTTTCTACTTCATCAAATAAAGCAGTGATGTTTTGCTCTGGCTCTTTTGTTACTAAGCTAACAACAACAATTGCGATACTCGCTAAAATAAAGCCAGGTACTATTTCATACATAAAGCTACTTAAACTTTCACCATTAATAGTAAACGGACCATAAATCCAAACAAGCACTGTAAACGCACCTACTAACATACCAGATAAGGCGCCAGCAAAATTCATACGTTTCCAATAAAGGCTAAACAATACAAGTGGTCCAAAAGCAGCACCAAAGCCTGCCCATGCATTACTTACTAGGTCTAAAATAGAGCTATCTCTATCGTACGCTAAATAAATTGCAAACAGGGCAACAAATGCAACGCTAATTCGACCAACAGTAACTAATTCAAAGTCGCTAGCATCTTTACGTAAAAATGTTTTATATAAATCTTCAGTCAATGAACTTGAGCTTACTAGCAATTGCGATGAGATAGTACTCATGATAGCAGCCAAAATTGCAGCTAGTAAAAAGCCAGCAATAAGTGGGTGGAACAATAACTCAGAAAGAATTAGGAAAATCGTTTCAGGATCTTCAACTACAATATTATTTTCATAAGTATAAGCAGCACCAAATATACCAGTACCAACAGCACCAAGGGCAGCAACAATCATCCATGTCATACCAATACGGCGAGCTTTAGGCATATCCTTAACACTACGTACCGACATAAAACGAACGATGATATGTGGTTGACCAAAATAACCTAAACCCCATGCCATTGCAGAAATAATACCTAATGCAGAGCCTGCTCCAATCCAGTTAAGCATATCTGGATTTACACTATGTAAAGTAGATTCCAGAGGTTGTTCGAGTAAAGAGTATGCAACAGTAGGCACTAGAATCAGTGCGATGAACATAATACAACCTTGCACGAAATCAGTTAAGCTAACCGCTAAAAAACCACCAAACAAAGTGTATAAAACAACGACACCCGTTGTAATGTATAAACCCACTTCATAACTTAGACCAAATGAGCTTTCAAACAATTTTCCGCCGGCTACAACACCAGATGACGTGTAAAGAGTAAAGAAGACTATAATGACAACAGCTGATACAACACGTAATAAGTTTGACTTATCATTGAAGCGATTTGAGAAGTAATCTGGGATTGTTATAGAGTCATTTGCTTTTTCAGTGTACACACGTAATCTAGGTGCAACTAACAGGTAATTTAACCAAGCACCAATCACCAAACCAATTGCTATCCATGTACTACTAAAACCAGTAACAAACATCGCACCAGGTAGGCCCATTAAAATCCAGCCACTCATGTCAGATGCACCTGCAGATAGTGCAGCAACACTTGGTGATAGATTTCGTCCACCTAACATGTAACCTGATACATCGCCAGTAGATTGCTTATATGCATATAGTCCGATACCTAACATTACAACAAAATATAATGCTAGTGAAATAATCATTCCTGTTTCCAAATTAGCCTCCGCATAATTATTAATAACAGGCTCTTGATCCGAATATTGACTCTTAAAATATTATAATAAAGACACTATTAGGATAAAAACCATTCTCGCTGACTATATCATGCCTAACAATAAAATCTCCAACTTGTTGCTTCCAGCTGATACAAAAATACTCATGTTGAATAATTTTAAAGCGAATTGGTAAAATATAATAAATTAAATAGAAGAAACACCTTAATTTATAATGATAATTTATTAATCATGCAAATATACGTAATGCTATTTTGAATCTTTTGCCATATATTATTACAATACCCAATTACATCACTCTTACGGAACTGTTTATGTATTTTTACGCTGCACGTCAACCGATTTTAGATAGAGATAAAAAACTTATCGGTTATGAGCTTTTATTTCGTGATGGCGTTGATAACGTATTTCCCGATATAGATGGTGACGAAGCAACAACACGACTTATAGAGGGTAGCCAGTTTAATTTTGGTTTAGAAGATTTAACTGACAATAAACCTGCCTATATAAACTTCACCCTAGAAACACTATCAAAGGGTTACCCTACACTACTAGGTAAAGACACTATAGTTGTAGAAATACTTGAAACTATCCAGCCTGGTAAGCGTTTATTAGCTATTGTTAAAGATTTAAAAGATAAAGGTTACACTATTGCTCTTGATGACTATATTCATCAACCTGTATGGCGTCATTTTTACCCATTTATTGATATTATTAAAATAGACTTTTTAGCATCCGATATAGATACAATAAAAACGGTTCTAAACGATTTAAAACCGCACTCACATATTAAGTTACTTGCCGAAAAAGTAGAAACCTATGAAATTTACCAACAAGCTTTAGAGCTTGGGTTTGATTATTTCCAAGGATTTTTCTTCTCAAAACCTGAAATGGTACAAAGTAAGGCTCTACCACCTTCAGAAATGGCATTAGCTGAATTACTTTACGAAACATCAAGTGTTGATATGGATCTTAAGAAAATCACTGATGTGTTTGAACGTGATGTAAACCTATCTTATAAATTACTTAGGTATTCAAATTCTGCCGCATTTGCAAGACGCGCAGAAATAAGTACCATTAAGCAAGCTCTTATAGTGCTTGGCGCCAACGAAATTAAAAAGCTATTGTCTCTACTGTTTGCAGCACAAGTATCAGCAGACAAACCTGTAGAGCTAATTAGGCTATCGCTTACGCGCGCTCGATTTGCTGAATTGCTCGCTATATCCCATGGGCAGTTTAAAGATACCGGCATGGCATTTTTAACCGGTATGATGTCGCTAATGGATGCTATTTTAGATGAGAGTATGGAAAGCGTCATGAAAAAGCTTCCACTTTCTAATGATATAAAAGCAGCGCTATTAAACGATGAAGGCTTGCTAGCAAAATATTTAAACTTAGTTAAATACTACGAGCAAGCAAACTGGTCAGATGCAAACGAACTAACGAAAGAGCTAAACCTAGGAGAAAAAGTTCCCGATGCCTATCATGAAGCGCTAGCTTGGGTTAATGAACAAATGCAGTTAGTAGTGAACGAAAAATAAACTACCTGAACTCTGGTTCAGATATTTAAATTTATTTTTCTCTAGCCAGAGATTTTCAGTGAAAACAAGGCGAACTTACGCGTCAATAGTTGGCCTATTGCAAGTAAATTCAACGTAGTTAGCGCTGAAAATAGCTGCTCGAGATAGATTTATTATCCAGAGTTCAGGTTAAATATATAAACAGCAAATAAAAACGCCAGCATTTAGCTGGCGTTTTTATGAGTGGCTTTTCAATTATAAACTTTCTAAAAAGTCTTCATCAAAATCAGCTGGCTCTTCTTTTATAGGTGGGTTGCCATCGTACAGCTCATAAATTTGACGCTGAAAGTAGATATCTTTTACAAATAAGTACGGATCAAGTGAATCATTTAATAGCCCTTCTTGAGGTATTAATGATGCACGAGCTTCTACCGCTTTTAAAACAAACACTAGAATAGTTTGTGGAGTCGTTAGCGCAACTTCAGGCAATACAAAGTTGTCGACTACATCACCGGTCAGGTTACGTGCTGTTGTAGGACCCATGCCAGGTAGCATTAAATAAGCGCCATCACCCACGCCCCATACACCTAACGTTTGTCCAAAGTCTTCATCTACAATTTCAAGACCAAGTGAGCTGGCAACATCAAAAATACCAAAAATACCAACCGTAGAGTTAACTAAAAAACGCGCTAAGCTCACACTTGCATTACCCGGCTTACCTTGCAAACCCGCATTAATCATATCGACAGGTGCTGTAATATTACCTGTAAAATTAACAATACCGTTTCTTACCGGTACAGGCGTTACTTCAACATAACCTACAGCAACTGGGCGCAATAAATAAGCATCCAGTACATCCATATTAAAGTCGTATAACGGACGATTAATACTTTGCAGCGGATCTCTGTCATCTACTTTGCTTTGTGGTACTTGAGCACACCCGGCTAGTATCAATAAACATAAAAAAGTAAAACTGTGTTTTAACATCTAACGTCCTTAAGGTATTAATGTATCAATTTGAAGTTGGTAGTCACTTACACTTTCACGCTTTAACGACTCTGAATGACCTTCTAGCTCACCAGAACTTGGCATAACCGAGTCATCTATAGAAATACGCGCCGAAATAATAATATTTTCTGCACTAGATAAGTTAAGTCCTGCAACCATTGCACTACTATCACTCAACTCAACTGTAATTGGAAATGAATATTTAGCGAGTTTAACAGCAGCTAATGGCATTGGCGAACCACTTGCTGCTTTTGCAAATATAAACAAGATACCGTCTTTTGGCTGTTTATCTATAAGCTCTTTTGCAATGTCGACTGTAACTGCAATAGCACCCGTTGTAGTAACTGGCATAACAGAGCCATCCGTTTGCATTTGCTTCTCTATATCAGCGATACGCTCAGAGATCATACTATAACGAGAATCATTTTTTTCCATACTCGCAAGTAAAACTTCAAATGCAGCTTTGGCTTGAGGCCAATCTTTACGTTCATAAGCAATGAGTGCTAATAACGAAATTGCATCTAAATTGGTAGGCTCAACTTTTAGTACTTTTGAGAGCATACCTGCCGCACGGGTCATATTAGCTTCGCTGCCTTCTAATAATAAAACTTGGCTATAACTAATAAGTACCTGCATATTATCAGGATTCATACGTAGTGCTTTATCAAATGACTGCTGCGCCATGTCAAATTCATTAAGCGACATAGCAACTCGTCCAAGTAGCATCCAAGCAACTTCATCATCACCTGAGCGGCTAAGCTTTGTACGAAGTGCCAATGCAAAAGCCTGCAGCTCATTTTGGCTAAGCGGCTCACCTTTTTGCATTACAGCACGCTCGCCGTAATCAGCTAAATTATCCATTGCATCATGCCAAGCCGAAATTTGCTGCTGACTACCCGTTAAACCATAAAAAACACCTGTTAGAGCAAGAACAAATGCGCCACCAGTTAAAGCAAAAATACGATTATTACCTTTGCTGTTTAGTGATTTTTCTGGTGATAACTCATTCAATAAACGGCGTTTTAATTCAATAATTGATTCTGCATGATTTACGGTATCAATACGCTGATTATCTAAATCGGTTTGTAAATCAACTAAACGCTGCTCATAAATGCTAATTAGCTCAGCATTGGCGTTATGAGTAATTGTTTGAACGCGCTCTTTTTTTAAAAAAGGCAACATCACAAACCCAAGAGCAACCAGTGTGAGTAAAGCAAAACACGCCCACATTAAAATCATTTAACTTTGCTCCTGACGTTTATTTTGTTCAATTAGCTTAGCTAACAACATTTCGTCGTCACTGCTCCACGTTTGTTTTACTGATGCTTTTCGCTGGCGAATAACAATAAAACCAAAGCCGACTATGACAATTAATACAGGTAATACCCAAAGTACTAAAGTCGCTGGTGTAACTGGTGGGTCGTAATGAACAAAATAGCCAAAGCGGTCAATCATGTAATCAATCACTTCGTCTTTGCTCTTACCTTCTTTAACCAATACGAGCACTTTATCGCGCAAGTCTTTAGCAACAACAGCGTCAGAGTCCGCAATGTTTTGATTTTGACACTTAGGACAGCGCAGCTCTTTAGTTAGCTCTTCAAACAATATCGCTTGTTTGTTGTTATCAAATTGATAGCGATCTTGCTCTGCAAACGCACTGATGCTTACAAAAAGGCTAAGCGTAAGTAGTAACCATTTCATTATTTAAGCTCCTGCATAATTGGCGCAAATTTAGCTCGCCATACTCGCGGGTTTATATCGCCCGTGTGATGCAACAAAATAGTGCCGTTTTTATCGACTAAAAATGTTTCAGGCGCACCCGAAACACCTAAATCCAACGACAAAGTACGATGTAAATCCAAGATATTAAATTGATATGGGTCACCCGCACGTTGCAGCATATCGCTCACTTCACTGCGAAGTGATTGCATATCAAACGGGCCATCAAAGTCGGCGTCGTAACCTTGTACGTAATAAAGCCCAATAATTTTAACGCCTTGCTCACGTAACTTAGTTAAATAACCAAGTTCAACTAAACATGTTGGGCACCAAGTACCCCATACATTTAGTAAGTAAACTTCGCCTTTTAAAGACTCGTTGGTCCACGGCTTATTGTCTTGCATTAAATCAGGTAGATTAAATGCTGGCATTTCTTGACCTAACCGACCGGTTTGAATTTCACGAGGATTAGCAAAAAGGCCTTGGTATAAAAATACACATACAAAAGCAAATACTAAAAGCGGCGCAATAGCTAAAATTTTACGGTTCATAAAACATTCTCCGATGCAGCTCTACGCGCTGTTTTAGCTGATGTGCGGTAGCGTTTATCAAATAAAATCATAAATCCAGCTAGGGAAATAAGCACACCACCAATCCACATCCAACGAACAAACGGTTTATGATAAATGCGAAGTGACCATGCACCTTGGCTCAACTGCTCACCTAACGCTAAGTATAAATCACGTGTAAAGCCTGCATCTATGGCCGCCTCGGTCATAAACTGCATACCAATATCATACTTACGTTTTTCGGCGTGTAAGCGTGTTACTAGCTCATTGTTTTTAAGCACCGATACAACACCAGCATGACCACTGTAGTTCGGCCCGCGAATAGTTTTAACACCATCAAAACGGTATTCATACTCGTTAAGCTGAACTGTATCGCCTTGCTTCATCGATACGTCACGCTCAACTGAATACGCAGATGTAAGCGTTACACCCGCAATAACAAACGAAATACCAATATGCCCAAGCACCATAGCCCAGTAACTTACACCTAAGCGTTTTAAACCTTCTTTTAAGGTGCCGTGTACAGCAGATTTAGTGTAAATGTCGATGCCAGTTGATATTGCAATCCAAACCGCAAGTGTTGTAGCTAGTAGCGTAAGTGGTTTTACTAAATCGTAACTTGAAAACAACCAAGCACAGGTAATCACTACACTGGCTAATACGCCCATTAATATTTTGTTTTGTAAGAAAGCCCATTTATTTTGCTTCCAGCGTAAAAATGGCCCTATCCCCATCAAAATAGCAAATGGTACTAAAATTATTGCAAACATCTTATTAAAAAATGGTTCGCCAATAGAAATACTACCCAAGCCCATTTCTTTATGAACCATAGGTAATAACGTACCCAGTAATACGATTAATGTAGCAACTACTAAAAATATATTATTGAGCCATAACGCCACTTCGCGTGATACAAACTTGTATCGGCCTTCACTATGTACTTGCGATACACGCAGTGCATATAACGCTAAGCCACCACCTACAACGATGCCTAAAAAGGCGAGTATAAATAAGCCTCTATCAGGGTCTGTTGCAAAAGCATGCACCGATACAATAATACCCGAACGTACAATAAAGGTGCCTAACAAGCTTAATGAAAATGCTGCGATAGCAAGTAGTACGGTCCACGATTTAAATACACCACGTTTTTCGGTTACGCTTAATGAGTGTAGTAATGCTGTTGCAACAAGCCATGGCATTAATGATGCGTTTTCGACTGGATCCCAGAACCACCAGCCGCCCCAGCCAAGCTCTGAATATGCCCACCAGCTACCAATTGTGATTCCTAGAGTTAAAAAGCCCCATGCAGTCATTGTCCACGGACGTGACCACTTAGCCCATGTGTTATCAAGCTTACCGGTTAACAACGCAGCAATAGCAAAAGAGAAAGCAACTGATAGCCCTACATAACCCATGTACAGTAATGGCGGGTGAATAATCATGCCCGGATCTTGAAGTAACGGATTTAAATCACGCCCTTCAACAGGGAAATAAGGAAGTAGGCGCTCAAACGGACTTGAAAGTAGTAAGGTGTACATCATAAAACCCACACCTAAAAAACCAAGTACGCCCAATACGCGAGCACGTAGTACCCAAGGTAATGATTTAGAACGCGCAGCGACAACGGCAGTCCAACCTGCTTGCATTACTAACCACAGTAAAATAGCGCCTTCATGGCCGCCCCATGTAGAGGTGATTTTGTAATACCAAGGTAGCGTACTACTTGAATGATATGCCACATACGATACGGTAAAATCATCCGTTACACTGGCGTAAATAAGTGCTGCAAAAGAGATTAAAACAAAAGCGAATTGCCCAATTGCTAAAGAGGGAGCTGCACGCATTAATCGAAGATTACCGGTATGCGCGCCCCAAAGAGGAAAAATACACAGTAAAACGCTTAGCACCATGGCAAGCGTTAAAGAAAAATAACCAATTTCTGGGATCATAGCTAATTACCACTATCTAAGTTGTATTTTGGTTTTTCGTGCTTAATACCTTTAACTGCCTCAGCAACTTCTGCTGGCATATATTCTTCGTCATGCTTTGCAAGCACTTCAAATGCTTCAATAACATTAGGTTCGATTAATACGCCCTGCGCTACAATGCCTTGCCCCTCACGAAACAAGTCTGGCAATATGCCTTGATAACGCACGGTCACTAATGGACCTGTATCAATTAGCTTAAAGCTTACTTGTAAGCTCTGTTCATTACGCTCAACCGTGCCTGGTACAACCATGCCACCAATACGTAGCTTTTGGCCAATGAATGGTTTTTCTTTATTAGGCCCTTTGCCATCAATAAGTTCGCTTGGCGTATAAAAAAGATTAATATTTTCTTGAAGTGCATAAAGCACTAAACCAATTGATCCACCAATACCAAACAGTACGGCAATAATTACCAATAGGCGCTTTTTACGTCTTGGATTCATGAGGCTTGTTCCTGTTTAGCTTTTTTAATTCGCGCTTCACGTATTATTTGTTGCTCAACTGAAGCCATAATACGTTTGGTATCTCTTAAAGAGTTCACTAAAATACCGAGTAAAATAAGAGCGCATGTACCAAAAGAAAGCCAGATATAAAACCCATAGCCTCCCATTGCAATAAAATCAGAAAAAGAGTCAAACTGCATAATTACCCCTTATTTAACAACAAACGCACCCACGGTCGGTGCTTTTCGCGTTGTAAAATTTCATTTTTAAGACGAATTAAAGTCACTGTTCCTACAAAAGCAGCAAAGGCTAAAATATTAACCATAAGTGGCCAAAACATACTTGGGTCTATTGCTTTTGTGTCTAGTTTTGTAATGCTTGCGCCTTGGTGTAGCGTATTCCACCACTCAACTGAGTAATGAATAATAGGTAAATTAATTACGCCAACAATTGCTAAAATAGAAGCTGCACGCCCTGCTGACTTCTTATCTTCAAATGCATGATAAAGCGAAAGCACGCCAAGATATAAAAATAATAAAATAAGTTCAGACGTTAAACGCGCATCCCATACCCACCAAGCACCCCACATAGGTTTACCCCATGCAGCGCCAGTAATAAGCGCTATAGCTGTAATACAAGCACCAACAGGCGCTATAGCAATAACGGCAAGTTCGGCATTTCGTAGTTGCCATACAAGTGCAACAACAGCTGCAATAGCCATTGATGAGTAAGCCCCCATAGACAAAATGGCAGAAGGAACATGAATAAAGATGATACGGTAGCTGTCTTTTTGTTGGTAATCGGCAGGTGCAAAACCAAGCCCCCATACCCATCCAACAATCATACTAACTACAGTAACTACGGCAAAATAAGGCAGTAACGTATTGCATAACTGGTATGCACGCTCTGCTTTAGCATAGGGATGTAACCACTTCCACATTAACTTACACTCACTTTTAAAGCTGACGATATGGCAATTGGTGCGCTAATAATAGCAATAAGTAACATTGCACCAAGAATGGCAAGCTGCCCACTATAATCCAGCGACATGGTGCTGGTATCGATAGCCGACGTTGCAAAAATCAAAACAGGAATATACAAAGGCAGTACGAGTAAACTCATCAAAATACCCCCTTTTTGTAATCCCACAGTAAGCCCTGCGCCTATTGCGCCAATAAAGCTCAATAGTGGAGTGCCTAATAATAATGTTAAAACAGTCGCTGTTAACGCCGTACTTTCTAGGTTTAACAACAATGCAAATAGCGGCGTCATTAATACAAGCGGTAAACCTGTTACCACCCAGTGAGCAGCCACTTTAGCAAGTACGGTTAACGATAACGGGTAAGACGATGCAATTAACTGCTCCAATGAGCCATCATTAAAATCATCTCTAAACAGCTTATCCAAGCCCAACATGGTAGAGAGTAATGCGGCAACCCAAATAATTCCCGGTGCCATTCTCGCTAGTAAACCAGGCTCAGGCCCGATTGCTAACGGAAATAATGAAATTACAATTAAGAAGAACAAAATAGGATTTACAATTTCAGCGCGCTGGCGAAACGCAAGTTTTACATCTTTGGTAAATACCGCACTAAATAGCAACCAATAAGAATGTTGACGAGTCATTAGTGACGATACTCCAGTGTAACCGTTTGCAAGTTACTAAAATGGGTCGTTAAGTCTTGGTGAGTCGTTAACAAAATAGCTCCACCGTTTAGTAAGTGCTCGGTAAATCGCTGCTGTAAAAAGGCAACACCGCTTTTATCAAGCGCGGTAAATGGCTCATCAAGTACCCATAATTTAGCATCACTTAACCAAAGCCTGACCAAAGCTACACGTCTTTGTTGTCCAGCAGATAACATTCTAACCGGTACATCTTCAAGTCCAACAAGGCCAAGTTGCGCTAAAATGGGATACAAGTCAGGCTGGTTTATGTAGCCATTAATTTGTAACCAATGACGAACATTTTCAACTGCACTAAGCTGAGTATTTACACCTGTTTTGTGGCCTATAAAGAGTAGTTCTCTGGCATACTCTTCGTAATACTTAGATATAGGCTGTTCTTGAAATAAAACAGCTCCTTCATCAGGCACAGAAAAGCCTGCGATAATACGCAATAGCGATGTTTTACCAGCCCCATTAGGACCCGCTAATTGCATGATTTGACCGCTATTAAGGCTAAAATTAAGATCCGCAAACAAACAACGATCTTGCTTGATGCAGGTGACGGACTTAATGTGTAACAAGATGACGATTCTCTCTGCCAAAAATTAGGCGTTAGTCTACCATAATGATAGGGTAATACGAATATTGCTTTAAAATCGATTCACTTAAAATAGAGAAAACTTGATTTAAAATAATGAATACGCCAACGCAAATAACATTATCTAATTCATTGGTTATCAATCAATCGACAAACCCTCAAACCAATGAGTTATCGCAATTACCTAATGAGGTACTTGCGGCTAAAAACATTCAATTTTCGAAAGACTCGATTACGCTTGATGTATTTATTGATAAACATTGGCAAACATTAAGACTTGGCACTACAAGCGCACCTCAAAATTTACAAAAGATAGCCAGTGCTAACATACAACTTAGTCCCGATGGCAAACAGCTCAACATCACGCCAAACACTACAACC
Organism: Pseudoalteromonas sp. APC 3358; assembly: GCF_030408075.1. Classification (NCBI taxonomy): domain Bacteria; kingdom Pseudomonadati; phylum Pseudomonadota; class Gammaproteobacteria; order Alteromonadales; family Pseudoalteromonadaceae; genus Pseudoalteromonas; species Pseudoalteromonas sp. APC 3358. The sequence goes on along the minus strand of NZ_JASDCE010000002.1, from coordinate 500,685 downwards.
CTTACTTTAAATCAACCAGTACAATTACAGCGTTTATTAAATTATGTAAGCACGGGCACTGAGGTACAAAGCAAACCAATGGATTTACAGGTGGTTATGTCCCCTACCCCAAAATTAGTAATTGATAAACTTAACGCCAGTATTGCCATAAATAAAGACGTAGCGCAGTTACTTTTAACTGAGCAGCCTTCAAAAGTAGTTGTTAGTACGACTAACAAAGGCGCACAGCTTAATGTTATTAATCGCTTTGCAGATACAATTCATACGCAACCACTTAGCCAAACTAAACTTACTAAATTACTCGTGGCCTTATTACCTAGTGCGCAACTTCAAGCAACACCTAAACTAGCTATTTTGACTCATCCTCAAAAGTCAGGTTCGTTTACAACGCCTATTACTAATCAACAAGTTAGTGAGCTACCCAACACCCCCATTAAGGTAAATTTAATAAATCAGGCTGATAAATTACTTATTAAAACCGATACTAATAATATAAAAGTAACGCTTAATAACTCATTTTCTAAACCGTTTAACGAGTTACTTTTAGCTCAAAAAAGCAGTGTCCCTGAAATACATTTTTCTGCGTCCACTATTAAAGCAAGCCCACTGCTTACACCTGATAGCCCAATAAAGTCGTGGCTACAAAATAGCTTTAGTGATTTAAAAACGCGAATTAATGATGCAGTTAAATACTTTGAAAGTAAGCCCTTTGCAGCAGCAAATAAATCTGAGTTAATGCCGCCGTCTGGATCATCTGCGATACAAAGGCCGAGCTTAGTTATGCAATTAACAGTATCACCGTTAAATAGAGTTAACATTACCCAAAATGTAAGTACTGCGTTAAATAGTAATACGAGCAATACTTTACCAGAGCACTTTTCAAGACTTCCGCCACTTGTACAATTAACTCAGCAAATAAAAGGAAGTGTTAGTGTTTGGCAATCATCTACAAATATAACAACAGCTAACACGCCAACGCCAAATAATATTACTCAAAATGGAGTGGCGAGCGCTAAGCCAAGTAATTTAAACGCGAGTCAATTGAGTGCTCTGAATATTAGTACTAACAGTAAAGTTGATACGTTAATTAAGCCTACAAGTGAAATTGTTACTAAAGGGCAAATAACCTCTTCAGTGCAACCAGTAATAAACGGCAACAATCAAAACAGTGCAAACTCAGCCTCGATTAAAAACATGCTCCCATTAGCAGAGCCGTTATCTAATATTGCCTCTCGTAGTCAAATGCTACAACCAATAGAAGCAAAGCTATTAAGCACACTATTAAAGCTTCCTGATACCACAATCCCTACGGATAGAGTAGCTGGTAACAAACAGCTTTTAAGTAGTCAAATTACTGACATTACAAATAGAGCAACAAAAGAAACGCCCGATTTAACTCGCTTAATTAACCAAGCATTTAATCGCATGGTCTCAAGTAATAATATTAACCCTGCGACCATACGGCGTGAAGTATTAGCCACCTTACAACCATCTCAATTAACGGGTGATATACTACAAAGTAGCTTCACTAAAGGACTTGAACAAGTTGCAGTGAGTATTTTAGCAGCCCCTATAATTAGCCAATCAGTAACACCGATAAACTTTAATAACCAAACTGGCTTAGATGCACTTTTACAAGTACTCATACCTACTTTTAAAACAGGAAACGCGGGAGCAAAAATACTTGAGCAACTGCAGCAAGCTCAAGTTCAAGCATTGGCTAGCGAAATCGTACAAGTTAAAAACACACTTACCCAAGTAAGTGTTTCAACACCAAATCAACAACCAGACACAAACCCGCTTGCACAATTTTTATTACCAATGAAATTGCCGCCTGAGGCCGCCCAAACAGAAATAACATTGGGGCAGTATAAAAAGCCAAGCGCAGATAAATTAGAAGATAAAAATGTATGGTTTGTCAGGTTAAACTTTGATTATGCACAGATTGGGCAGTTACAGATTACCGCTGAGTTAATGGATAAAGCACTCGATTGCCAGCTATTAGCCTCAAGCCAAGAAGTAAGCGCAATTGCTCACCCTCACTTAGATAATTTAAGATCCAAACTAGCTAAGCATGGTTTACAGGTTGGAGAGCTCAACTTAAAGCGAGGCGATGCAAATAATCAGGCATTTTATAAATCTCATGCAATTATTAATATTAAGGTTTAGTAATGAGTGATACACCTATTAATAAGTCAGCCATTGGGCTTTTATACGAAGCTGGCAACACCCCCACTGTAAGCGTAAAAGGGTTTGGTGAGTTAGCTGACGAAATAATTGCAGCGGCAAAATTAAAAGGAATTATGATCCACGAAGATGCAGCGCTTGCTAAAACGTTGTCGCATTTAAGCTTAGGGGAAGAAATCCCTAAAGAGCTTTATTATGTAATTGCAGAGCTTATTGCGTTTTCGTATGTATTAAGAGGTCAATTTCCGCCAGGCTGGCAAGACTTTCAAGGTAAGTTAAATATTAAAGCGTGAGATTATTTACACGCTTATAACTAAAAAGGCGCTAAGCGCCTTTTTGTTTATGTAGTGAAAATAGTAATTCGGCTTCTGCTCGCGGTAATTCGCATTCGCGTATCACCTCATCGAGGTCCGCACCTAACTCAACCATTTTTACTGCACGGGAGTAAATTTTAGCATCAGGGTCATCGTATTTCTGCGCAGCTTGTTGTTGTATTAAATCTTGATTTTGTTGCTCAACCTCAAGCACTCGCTTACCAATACTTAAAAGCCCTGTTCTAAGCTCTGAAATTTCACTTCGCAAAATATGAGTTTGCTCTGAGCTATCTTTAAGCTGCTGTAATACAGCATTAATTTCATTCACTTGTTTGTTTTTTAATGCAATTATTAGCGCCAGCGATATAAGTCCTACCGCTAACGCTGATATAGCTATACTAAGTAACAGCATAATTTATTTGGTAAAGCTTATATATCGCTTAACTCATCCCATTCATCATCGCTGAGTAACTTGTTTAAATCGACTAAAATCAGTAGCTCATTATCACGATTACAAACGCCTTGAATAAACTTAGCACTTTCTTCAGTACCAACATTTGGTGCACTATCGATCTCAGAGCTGCGTAAATAAACGACTTCAGATACGCTGTCGGCTAAAATGCCGATAACTTGCTCTTCAGCTTCAATAATTAATATACGAGAATTATCGGTTGCATCAGCAGCTAACAAACCAAAACGTGCACGAGTATCAATAACAGTTACAACGTTACCGCGTAAGTTAATAATACCAATAACGTAAGAAGGTGCACCTGGTACAGGGGCTATCTCTGTATAACGAAGTATTTCTTGTACTTGCATTACATTTACGCCGTAGGTTTCTTCCTCTAGCTTAAACGTAACCCACTGTAAAATTTCATCATTATTATCTGCGTTTTTATTTGCTGACAGTAATTTATCTTGATTCATGCTATTACCCCGTAATGGTCATTACTACTGACGGCTATCTAAGCCTTTCTCTAATAATATATTTAAATTATCTACATCTATTAAAGCACACATTTTTTCTTTTATAACACCAGCAAGCCATGGGCGCTTACTTTTATTTGTACGCCATTTTACATCTTCTTTACTCAATGTAATGTTATTTATCAACTTTTCAGCTAATAAGCCCCACTGGCTATCACCTAAGGTAATTAAATACTGATAATCTAAAGACGCCTCTAATTTATCATCATACTTTTCTGGCATTACCCAACGAGCAGTATCAACAACATTAAGCTTTTCTTCTCTGTTGAGCATAACGCCTTTAAACCACTTTGGCTTACCAAATAAATGATTTACTTCACCTAATTGATGTATACCGCCTAATGCTTTTAATGGCACAGCCAATGTTAAACCAGCAACTTCAAAAAATAATGCCTGAAATTCACCATCAAAATAGTCAGATTGGCTAGTGGTTATAATCTGTGGTTCTGGTTCTTCTGTAGTCGTACTTATCGGCTCTATTACTTCATCGTCAATGACTTTATTAACTTTTGCGGCTTCAAATATCGGTTCAACTATTGGCTTAATTTCAGGATTAAGTAAGTCTTGATCAAATATTTTTTCTGCCGCTTTTATCTGTTCTTTTGGTTTTAAATGAATATGTTCTTGCTGCGAGTCGTGTGGCATTTGCTCAAGTAATTTTGCGACTGGCTCAAGGTTATCTACAGGCTCGTCTTCACATAACAAAGCCCCTAGGTATTGTTTCATTACTTTTTCATTAGCAAATAATTGCTTACTCATTCATTAACCTTGTTCAATTAAATATTCTAGCAGTGCTTTATATGCGTATACACCACGCGAACGAGGACAATACTCTACAGGCACTTTTTGCGCAAAGCTTGCATCTCTAAATTTAGTATCTACCGGTATCACACCTGGCCAGACTTTATCACCATACGTACTTTGAAGTGTTTTATATGCTTCTAACGATGCTTTAGTACGTTTATCATACATAGTAGGGATTATAGTATATTGATAATCTTTCGCTTGAGAGGTTTGCATTAATTCCATAGTGCGCATCATTCTATCAAGCCCTTTCAGTGCTAAAAATTCCGTTTGCACTGGCACTAAAATTCGCTCACTTGCTGCAAGCGCATTAACCATTAACACCCCTAAAACTGGGGGGCAATCTAAAATGGCATAATCGTAATGTTCACTGATTTTTGCAAGCGCTTTTTTTAGTATTAATCCCATACCTGTTTTATTACCCATGCTTCTATCAAGCGTGGCTATCGCCATTGTTGCGGGTAAAATATCTAGGTTTTCAAGTGTTGATGGGCATAAAGCTTGAAGTATCTCTTCACTTTGCATGCTCGTGCCACGCGCAAAAATATCATATACGCTGACTTCCAAATCTTCTGAGTCAATGCCAAAGTAATAAGTGAGTGATGCATGAGGATCTGTATCAATAAGCAACACACGCTTACCCTGCAAAGCTAAAATACCAGCAAGGCTCACTGCTGTTGTTGTTTTACCAACACCACCTTTTTGATTTGCGACAGTCCAAATCTTCACATTACATCCTAATTACTGTTCATTGCGCGTTGTTATGCGAATACCACCATGAGGCAAACGAATTATTTTTATTGTATCGTCATCTGAAGGAAGCTCAATTTCAGGCTCTTCCGCTACTGGCTTGACGGCTTGTTCATCACCTTTAATGTCTTGTATTGGTGGTAAACCATACTTAGAAAGTGCAATAACAACTTTACGATTTTCTGCTCGCCCTTGTTCTGTATCGTTACTTACAAAAGGTGAATATTGACCATAACCTTCTATCGCCATTCTGGCAGAATTAATACCTAATGCTTCCAGCTCTACTAAAATAGATGTTGCTCTAGCAACCGAGAGTTCCCAATTTGAGCGAAATATTTCATTGCGAATACTTTCATCATCAGTATAGCCACGCACCCTAATATAGTTATCTACTGGAGCAATAATATCTTTAACAATTTTGACGACTTGCTTTGCCCTAGAGTGTGCAACTGAGCTACCACTTGAAAATAACATACCTGAGCTTAGCTCTATAATCAGCCAATCTTGATTAAGCTCTAAACTGGCTTCTCCATCACGAATTTCATCAATAAGCGCTGACTGCAGCTTAGCAAGTAAGCTATCGAGTGGTTTTCCTAAATATTTTTGTTGTATGTTACTTGTATCACTTTGACCGTCGAGTAACTCTGGTCCTTGTTCTTCTTTTAAAATACTTTCACCATAAAGAACTTCTTGTTCAGGCGTCACTCTATCAGTCAATATTCCATTACCATTGACGCCCTCACCTTGCTGGGAGTGCTGGCGGGCAGATTTATCAAAAACGTGTTCAAGGGAGTCTGACAATATTTGAAATTGTTCTTCTTTGTTGATCGCTATCGCATATAGCACCACAAAAAAAGCAAACATAATGGTCATGTAATCGGCATACGATACAAGCCAACGCTCTGTATGTTGACTTTTAGGAGCAGAGTGACGCAGTCGTCGGCGTAGCATGTTATTCGTCCACTAAATTAGGACGCTCTACACGGTAGGCTTCAAGCTTTAATTCTATATTTACTGGGCTTTCGCCAACGCTTATTGCAATCACGCCTTCGGCAAGCATTTCATGGTAAAGCATTTTTTGCTCTACACGCTGTTTTAACTTATTTGCCATTGGTAAAAACAATAAATTAGCTAAACCAACACCATAAATAGTCGCGATAAATGCCGTTGCAACGCCTGCACCAAGCATTTGTGGATCGGTAATAAACGACATTGCCTGTATTAAACCAAGCACAGCACCTAAAATACCAATGGTAGGACTGTAGCCCCCCATCGCTTCATAAACACGTGCGGCTTCAAGCAAGCGATCGCGTTCTAGCAGTAAATCAATTTCAAGCGTGTCACGTAGTTTTTGCTCTGAGCAGCCATCTACAAGCAAGCTTAAACCTTTTGCTGCATATGCATCTGGGTGAGCTAGCGCTTCATTTTCAAGCGCTAAGTAACCTTCTTGACGTGCCTTATGAGACCATCGCTTAACTTGTTCTATTGCATCTTCAATATCATATTGTGGCGCAACAAAAACCCAAGAGCTCATATTTAGCATTTTTTTAAAGGTACTTGCTGATGTTTGCAACATAACAGCACCAAGCGTGCCGCCTAATACAATAATAAGGGCAGGACCATTAAATAAAGCAGAAACAACGCCGCCTTCTAAAGAGTAACCTAGACCTATTGCACCCAGTGCTACAAATAGTCCAAATATTGAGAGTTTATCCACAACCTACCTCTCTCTTTATACGTGCTGCAACATCGCTCAATGCTAAGCTTTCACTCGAAAGCCCCGCATTAGCAATGGCTTGAGGCATTCCATAAACAACACAGCTTTTCTCATCCTGTGCCCAAATAGTTGCCCCCGTTTGCTTTAACATTCTTGCACCGTCACGTCCATCAGCGCCCATGCCTGTTAAAACGATAGCAAGCACATCGCCTTGATACGTTTTTGCTGCACTGGCAAACGTTACATCTACACTCGGTTTATAACTTATTCTCTCGCTATGATCTTCAAACACGCGCAGTGTTCTATTTGCACCACGCCCTTCTACCATCATCTGCTGTCCGCCAGGCGCTAGATAAGCCGTTCCTGGTTGTAAGCGGTCACCTTGTTGCGCTTCTTTCACTTTTATTTGGCACAGGCCATTTAAACGTGCCGCAAATGCAGGTGTAAAAGCCGCAGGCATATGCTGAATAAGCAAAATAGGATGAGGAAAATTAGCAGGCAATTGAGTTAATATAGTTTGTAGTGCAACAGGGCCACCTGTAGAAGTGCCAATAGCCACAAGCTGGTATTGCTTTCCACTTGCTCGCATTGAGGCAACATTTGAACCTGACGGTATTGTAGGTGCTGCTCTTTGAAAGCTTCTATCGGGTTGTTTTATCGAAGGCGTTAGTGTGTTTGTTCTTTGCGAAAGTGAGCTTGTTATCGGTTTAGTTGATATTACTGGCTTAGGTGGTGTTGCAGCTTTAAACGTTCGCGGTAAACGTCTTCGCCCTATATCTTTCACTTTATTTTGTAAAAGCTTTATAGCGTCTTCATTATTGCGAGCGATGTCTTCAAATTTTTTCGGTAAAAAATCCATTGCTCCAGCATCTAGCGCATCAAACGTTGCTGTTGCGCCATCACGTGTTAGTGATGAAAACATTAAGATCGGGGTTGGATTACTCGCCATTATCTCTTTAACTGCGCTAATACCATCAAGCACAGGCATTTCGACATCCATAGTGATCATATCTGGACGTAGCTGAGCTGCTTTTTCAACAGCTTCTCTGCCATTCACAGCAAAGCCTATAACTTGTATGTCGCTATCTTGCTCAAGAATTTCGCTTACCCTGCGGCGAAAAAAGCTTGAATCATCAACAACTAAAACTTTAACGGCCATTTAGCTCTCTTATTAAATTTATGCGTAGGTATATATTAAATATATACCTACTTTATTATTAGCCTGCGTAATGTTTTAACATGTTTGGAACGTCTAAAATCAGTGCAATGCCACCATCTGAAGTAATTGTAGCACCTGCCATACCTGGTGTTCCTTGAAGTAACGCATCAAGCGGCTTAATTACAACTTCTTCTTGGCCAATTAATGAGTCAACAACAAAACCAATTTGCTGCGTACCAATTTGCACAATAACTACATGGCCTTTTGCTTTTCGCTGTGAGCGATCTGAGCCTTTAACTAACCAGTGCTCGAGGTAGAATAACGGTATTGCCTTCTTACGGACAATAATTGTTAATTGCCCATCAACCACATTTGTTTTCGTTAAATCTAAGTTGAATATTTCACTAACACCAGCAAGTGGTAACGCAAATGTTTGTGCGCCAACAATTACCATCAAGGTCGGTAATATGGCTAAGGTAAGTGGTACTTTTATCTCTAAAATAGTACCTACACCTAACTCAGATTGAATACTTACAGAGCCGTTTAATTGGGTGATTTTAGTTTTCACCACATCCATCCCAACACCACGACCTGAAATATCAGATATCTCTTCTTTTGTAGAAAAGCCAGGTGCAAAAATTAGGTTGTATGCTTCAGTGTCAGAAAGTCGACTCGCTTGATCGTGATCGAGCACGCCTTTACTAATTGCTATTTTTTTCAGTTTCTCAGCATCCATACCAGCGCCATCATCTTTAATGGTCAACAAAATATGGTCGCCTTCCTGAGACGCTGATAAAGTAACATTACCTGTTCTAGGCTTACCGGCAGCCTCACGAACAGCTGGCATTTCAATACCGTGGTCAACTGAGTTTCGAACTAAATGCACAAGCGGATCGGCTAGTGCTTCCACTAAGTTTTTATCTAAATCGGTTTCTTCACCTACAAGTTGTAAGTCAATGTCTTTGTTTAAGCTGCGTGCTAAATCGCGTACTACGCGAGGGAAACGACCAAATACCTTTTTAATTGGTTGCATTCGCGTTTGCATAACCGCGCCTTGAATATCAGCAGTCACTACATCTAAGTTAGAGATTGCTTTACCCATTGCTTCACTGTCTGAATTGGTCGCTAAACTAACCAAACGATTTCGCACAAGTACTAACTCACCAACCATATTCATAATTTGGTCAAGTCGTTTTGTATCTACGCGAACTGTCGTCTCTGCTGCTGGTGGCGCTGATTTTTTAGGCGTTGCTGGCGCTGCTTTAGCAACCGGTTTTTCTACCGGTTTAGAAGCGGGTGCTTTTACAGGTTCTGGTTTTTTTACAGGCACACTCGCTTTTGCAGCTGGTTTAGCTGGGATATTGGGCTGTTTCACAGCTGGAGTGCTTTCTATTGATTTAGGTGCAGTGCCTTTACCATGAAGTTCATCAAGAAGCGCTTCAAATTCATCATCACTAATTTCATCATCTGATGAATTAGCAGTATTTGACGCTGGTTTAGCTGGTTCTACAGGTGCTTTAACTACACTACTTTGCTCAGGTGCTTTACTCGCAACCTCACCAAAACTGCCAACTCCATGTAACTCGTCTAATAAGCTGTCAAATTCATCATCAGTAATATCACCATTAAAATCACTACTGCTTGCTACTGGCTTTTCAACTGCAGGACCTTGTCCTTTACCGTGTAGTTCATCAAGTAAGTTTTCAAATTCATCTTCAGTGATTTCGTTTATTTCAGCATCACTAACCGAAGGAGTTCCGCTAAACATTTCATCAAATGCAAATGGATCTTCCTCATCAGCTATTGGCGTATCAACTACTTCATCAAGAGGTTGTTCAACGTCAGTTTCTGAAGCGACTCCGTTAAGCTCGGCTTCTGTTGGAGGTAGGCCCAAAATGTGGAGGGTTTGAAGTAACTCAGGATCTGCTGGTTCTGGCTTATCCCTATTTTGGATAGTCGCGAACATTTCATTAATGGTGTCGAGCGCTTGTAAAATAACATCCATTAACTCTGAATTGACCGTTCGCACGCCTTGACGTAGTAAATCAAATACGTTTTCAGCGCCGTGGCAAGCATCAACAAGTTCTGTCATAGCTAAAAAGCCTGCACCACCTTTTACAGTGTGAAAGCCTCTAAATATGGCATTTAGTAACTCGGTATCTTCTGGATTATTTTCCAGTTCAACTAACTGTTCAGATAAAAGCTCTAGGATTTCTCCTGCCTCTACAAGAAAGTCTTGTAAAATATCTTCATCGACTTCAAACATGCAGTTACTCTCCTCTTAGAAGCCCAAACTTGATAAAAGATCATCGACTTCATCTTGATCAGACACAACATCATTACGCGATTCTTTATCAATAATAGGGCCTTCAGGACCTGCTAAAGTTTGTGTGGCAACTGGTTCTTTTGTTTTTTGTTGTTCTAGTTTATTCGCTGTGTTGTCACTGTCATCTTGTTCAGCAAACGCTGTTAAAAGATGAAGTAAGCTTTCTTCTACTTCTCTAACAAGTTCTATAACACGGCGAATAACTTGACCTGTTAAGTCTTGATAGTCTTGAGCCATTAGTACATTTGTCATTAAGCTTTGAAGCTCATCCGTTTTATGATGAGAGTTATTCATAAACTTATCGATACTATGGCAAAGTTGTTTAAACTCACCAAGCTCAATCTCCCGGCTCATTAAACGATCCCATGTCGGTTTGATATGAGATATTTCATCTGCAAGTTGCTGAGCTATAGGTAAACTAGCCTCAACAGCATCCATTGTTTTATTAGCCGCATTTTCTGTCATTTCTATAACATAATTAAGCCGCTTTTTAGCATCTGGAATCGCATCTGTCGTTATGTTAGTTAAGCGAGTATCAAGCTCAAAGCTTTTAAGTGCTTCGTGCAGTTGACGAGTCAACTTCCCAACTTCAGCAAATAATTTAGACTGCTCTTGCGAAGCTGTCTCTAAAATCAACTGATTAGCTTTATCTTGCTCATCGTTTTCTAAATAAATGACGAGTTGACGAGCTTGTTCTAACGTTATTTGAGGCGCAGCTGGTGCTGACATAAGCCTCTCCCCCATCATTAGCCTAAGCGTTCAAATACTTTTTCTAATTTAGTTTTTAATGTTCCAGCCGTAAATGGCTTAACAATATAACCATTAACGCCAGCTTGCGCTGCAGCAATTATTTGTTCTTTTTTAGCTTCTGCCGTTACCATCAATACAGGGATATGTTTCAACTTATCATCTGCACGAATTGCTCTTAAAAGGTCAATACCTTGCATTCCCGGCATATTCCAATCTGTAACCACAAAATCAAATACTTGATTTTGTAACATAGGCAAAGCTGTAGACCCGTCATCAGCTTCTTGAACATTAGTGAAACCTAAGTCACGTAATAGGTTTTTTATAATTCGTCTCATCGTTGAAAAATCATCAACTACAAGAATTTTCATGTTTTTATCCAAAACATCCCCCAGTGAGGTATTAACCTTAGTTTACTTACTACTAGTTTATCCAGTCATTGATTTTAGCTTTTAGCTTAATCATCGCCTGACCATGTATCTGACTTACACGCGATTCGCTTACATCGAGTATATGTCCTATTTCTTTTAAATTCATTTCATCGTTATAGTATAAAGAAAGTACCATTGCATCACGCTCTGGTAATGACTTTATTGCATTTAGCAAAGACTCATTAAACCGATCATTTTTAACATTATTAAAAGGTTTGTCTAGCGCTAAATCTTGGCCTACGGGAGTAATAACATCCTCATCTACACCAAGGTCTTCTATGCCTAATACTTTACTGGTATTAACATCATTTAAAATATGATGGTACTCATTGAGTGAAATTTCAAGTTTTTCAGCAACTTCTGTATCTGTTGGTTCGCGATTCAGACTGCTTTCGAGCCCAGTAATTGCTTCTGCAACTTGTCGGCTTTTACGGTGTACTGAACGAGGAGCCCAATCACCACGACGCATTTCATCAAGCATAGCCCCGCGAATACGAATACCGGCGAAGGTTTCAAAGCTTGCGCCTTTTGTTGCATCAAAGTTTTTTGAAGCTTCTATTAAACCTATCATTCCTGATTGAATTAAATCATCAAGCTGAACGCTAGGTGGTAATCGAGCAATTAGATGACATGCCACTTTTTTAACAAGTGATGCATGTTTCTCAACAATCACATTTAAGTTTTGTGTTGATTGATATCCCATAGCTCTATTCACCAATGTTGTCATAATTAGCCGTTTACTAGTTTCTCAATGAAAAACTCTAAATGCCCAGATGGTTGATTTGGTATTGGCCATTTAACTGCTTTTGTCGCCAGCGCTTTAAACGCGAGAGCGGCTGGCGAACTTGGAAAGAGCTCAACAATCACCTTTTGGCGACGTGTTGCTTTGCGCATATTTTCGTCATAAGGAACCGTTGCTACTAGCTCCATTGAAACATCTAAAAAGCGATCGGTAACTTTAGATAGTTTTGCAAACAATTCAGTGCCTTCACGCATACTGCGGACCATATTGGCAACAATTTTGAACTTATAAACACCGTGCTCGCGGCTTAATACTTTAATAAGTGCGTAAGCATCGGTTATTGATGTTGGTTCATCGCACACTACAACCATTACATCTTGTGCTGCTCGTGAGAAGCTTAGCACCATGTCTGAAATACCAGCGGCTGTATCTACAATTAAAATATCAAATTCGGTATTCAATTCGCTAAATGCACGAATTAGCCCGGCATGCTCAGATGGCGATAATTCAACCATACTTTGCGAGCCCGATGTAGCGGGTACAATTTTAATACCAGCAGGCCCTTCAACTAAAATCTCGTCAAGCTCACATTCACCTGACAAAACGTGTGATAAATTGCGCTCTACACGTAAACCAAGCATCACATCACAGTTTGCTAAACCTAAGTCAGCATCCAGCACTAATACTCTATTACCTTGTTGCCCTAGTGCAATAGCGGTATTTAGAGAAACATTTGTTTTCCCCACCCCACCTTTACCACCGGTTACAGCGATAACTTTTACGCCGTTGTTATTGTTTTGACTCATTTTGCGCAGGCCGCTTGCTTGATCTAATACTGTGTTAATCATACATCCCTACTGTACTTGGCGCCACTGCTTGGTGCCTTGAATGTTGTGCTTTTGTTCTTTTTAAATATAACTGCTCAGCCTTTTTCACTAGTTTTTCAGCATTTGCAACACGAATATCTTCTGGCACTCGTTGACCGTTAGTAAGATACCCTATTGGAAGGCGATTTTGAATCGCAATACTAATAATCTCACCCAAACTTAATGATTCATCTAACTTAGTGAAAATACAACCACTTAACTGTACTTTTTTAAAGTGACGTACTGTTTCTTGTAATACATTAATTTGTGCCGTCGCGCTTAGTACTAAGTAACTGCGAATATCCACACGTTGGTTACGCATTAACGTGTTTAACTGCTCAGTTAAACGTAAATCTCGCTGACTCATACCTGCTGTATCAATTAATACTAGACGTTTATTTCGTAAATGATATAAAACTTCAGCTAATTCATTAGCATCTTTAACTTGCTTTACACCACAACCAATAATACGGCCGTAAGTAGCAAGCTGTTCATAAGCACCAATTCTGTATGTATCAGTGGTTATTAAGGCCACTTTATCAGCGCCATATTTTTGTGCGCCTAAAGCTGCAAGCTTAGCAACTGTTGTTGTTTTACCAACACCTGTTGGACCCACTAACGCATATACACCACCTTGGCGAAGTATTTCATTATTGGTTGTTTGCATTTGATCTTCGACCATCGTTAACAACGCTTTCCAGCCTTGCTTACGAGATACATCATCAGGTACAAAACATGCCATTTGTTGCGCTACTTCTTTATCAATACCCATACCGACTAAGCGGTCAACCATGCAAGCGCGTGTTGGATCGCGACGCGCCATATCTTGCTGCATTAAGCCTGATACTTGATGCTCAAGTAATTGACGAATTGCGTTCATTTCTTCACGCATTGTTGTCATTTCTTCGCTTTCATTATTGGGTGTTTGTTGGCGAGCCGTTACTGGACTATCTAAATCATCAAAGTCGCTGTCTAAATCATCAAAACCTAAGCTATCCGCTTGAGTTTGTGGACGAACTGGCGCTGCATTTTCAGGAGCAAACATATTTTTAGTACGCTGTTCCATAACTGGTTCTTGATAGTTATCGGTAGTATCAATACCTGATTGTGAAAACATTGATGCAAGTTCAGGGGAGCGAGGACGCGGTGATTGGCGCTCTAATAAAGCTTGTAGGCTGTCAGCCACTTTTGCCTGCGGCTCTGGTTTGGCACGCTGAGGCTCTGGTTTTACAAAATTATGCATACTTTGCTGTGGTGCTTGAGCACGCGGCTCTGCAGTACGTTGTGGTTGCGCTGCTACTTTAGGGGCTGCTTTGTCATAATCAACTGCCGCTACAATTTCTACACCGTTAGCCAGCTTCTTATTTGACATAATAACCGCATCAACACCTAACTCATCTTTAACTTCTTTAAGTGCTGTGCGCATATCTTTAGCAAAAAAACGTTTAATTTTCATGATTCAACCCCTGTTAAAATCTTATTGTTGGCCTACAGAGCTAACAATCTTGATCTGTCTTTCGTCTGGTACCTCTTGATAAGACATCACTCTCAATCCTGGAATGGTGTACTTAACAAAACGAGATAACACAGTGCGTAACATTCCTGACGTTAGCAATATAGAAGGTTCACCGGCCATTTCTTGATTTTGATGCGCTTGTGTCAATGACACTTGAAGTCGCTCTGCAAGTCCAGGCTCAATACCGGCACCTTCATCGCCTGCATTTTGTAATGACTGATGCAACATCTGTTCCAACTCAGGTGCCAAGGTTATGACAGGGATTTCTGATGACATACCAACCGCATCTTGAACAATTAACCTACGCAGAGAAATACGCACTGCAGCCGTTAATACATCAGGGTCTTGGCTACGCGGACCATACTCAACAAGGGTTTGAACAATTGAGCGCATATCGCGAATAGCTACACCTTCATTCAATAAATTTTGCAGTACTTTTACAATTGCAGTTAATGGCAACACATCAGGTACTAGTCCTTCTACTAAGCGAGGATGGCTTTTAGCAAGCATATCAAGCAGGTTTTGAACTTCTTCATGCCCTAGTAGCAACGCCGCACTGTTAGTTAATAACTGGCTAATATGAGTGGCGACTACCGTGGCTGAATCTACAACGGTATAACCTAGTGATTGCGCTTCATCTTTTTGATCAGGCTTGATCCATACTGCATCAAGGCCAAACGCAGGATCTTTAGTTTCAACCCCTTTAATTGGGCCAAATACTTGCCCTGGGTTAATTGCTAGCTCGTCGCCATGTTTAAGTTCGCTTTCACCGGTTGAAACACCCATTAGCGTTATTCTGTAAGCATTTGGATCAAGCTCTAAGTTATCGCGAATATGAACAGGTGGTACTAAAAAACCAAGTTCTTGAGAAAGCTTTTTACGTACACCTTTAATACGATTAAGTAACTCACCACCTTGAGATTGATCTACCAATGGAATTAATCTGTAACCTACTTCTAAGCCAATTACATCAACTTGTTGAACGTCATCCCAGCCAAGTTCTTTTTGCTCTTGTTTATTGGCAATACCTGTTGCAGCGCTTCCGCCACTGGCGGCTTCTTCGGCTTCTGCTGCAGCGGCTTTTAACTTAGTTTGCTGTGTGTAGTAAGCTAAATAACCCAGTAACGCACCTAAGCTTAAAAAAGCAAAATGCGGCATACCAGGCACTAACCCCATGATGATCAAAATACCTGAAGCAATAAAGAGTGATTTTTCGTTACCTAGTTGTTTCTTAAATTGGTCACCCATATTGAGCGACTCATTTTGACGTGTTACAACAATCGCGGTACCAATTGAAAGCAGTAAAGAAGGGAGTTGAGCAACTAAGCCATCACCAATGGTAAGTAATGTATATACTTCCATTGCGTTGCCAAAACTCAAATTATGTTGAATCATACCGACAAATAAACCACCAACAATATTGATGATTAATATAACAATACCTGCAATGGCATCGCCTTTTACAAATTTACTCGCACCATCCATTGAGCCGTAAAAATCAGCTTCGCGAGTTACTTCCTCGCGGCGGTCACGCGCTTGCTCAGCACTGATAAAACCAGCGTTTAAATCGGCGTCAATTGCCATTTGTTTACCCGGCATTGCATCAAGGGTGAAACGTGCAGATACCTCAGATATACGCCCAGCACCTTTAGTAATTACCACAAAGTTAATAATAATAAGGATTAAAAATACGACCAAACCAACTGCGTAGTTACCACCAATAACAACTGAGCCAAACGCTTCAATTACTTTACCGGCAGAATCACCACCATTATGACCTTCAAGTAATACAACTCGAGTGCTGGCAACGTTAAGCGCTAAGCGCATAATCGTAGCGATTAGTAATACAGAGGGGAATATACCAAACTCAACCGGCTTCATCGTGTAAACAGTCACGAGTAAAACCACTAATGCGAGGGCAATATTAAACGAGAAAAGAATATCGAGTAAAAATGGCGGTAACGGTAAGATCACCATTCCCAAGGCTGCAAGCACAAGCAAAGGAGTACCTACCCCTTTGGCATAGTCTTTTTTGTCTCTGTTAAGTTGTTGTAATACCGCTTTAAAACTCATAATTCTACAATTTCAAAAAATTGACACTACGTAGAATTTGCAATAACTATTCCAAGTTACTAAGTTAACGGTTTAATACTTGTAGGCATCGGGGATTGGGAGCTTGTTATTGAGCTTAGTTGGACGTTTACCCCGCCCTTTATTAAAGCGCTTAAGCTGAAATACATACGCTAAAACTTGCGCTACTGCAGTAAATAGCTGATCGGGTATTTGTTCTCCTACTTCAGCCGTATGATAAAGCGCTCGGGTCAACATAGGGGATTCTAAAATAGGTACTTCATTCCCTATTGCTACTTTTCTAATTTGCATCGCCATTTCATCAATACCCTTAGCAAGCACTATTGGCGCTCCTGCGCGCTCTGTATCGTATTTCAATGCTACAGAGTAGTGAGTTGGGTTGGTAACAATAACATCAGCGTCAGGGACATCTTGCATCATACGATTTTGCGACATTTGCCTTTGGGTTTGCCTAATACGTGCTTTTATTTGTGGATCACCTTCAGAGTTTTTATACTCATCTTTAATCTCTTGCATGGTCATTTTAAGTTGTTTGTTATGGTTATAACTTTGAAATGGCGCATCAATAGCGGCAATAATAATTAAAGTGCACGAAAGACCTAAAAACATCCAGCCTAAAATCTCTAAGGCATGAATAATATTACCCGGTGCGCTTTCTAAACTTAAATGCAGTATTTCATCAAAATAGGTATTAATTAAAAATATAGCAAAACTTGCAACCAAACCAAATTTTAAAAGTGACTTTACAAGCTCAATAGCCGCTTGCGGGCCAAACATACGTTTAAAGCCTTTCATTGGCGACATTTTACTTGCTTTAGGTGCAGCAGCTTCCCAGCTAAAGTTAAAACCACCTAGTAACGTATTACCAATAAATGCAGCCAAAACGATAATTAATACAAACATAGCCATAGGAAACATTAACGCGTCTGCAACCTCTCCCCATACGGCAAACATTTTAGTGGTATCAAAGGCTTCGTTGCGATTTAAGCTAAGGGTTCGGCCCATTACATTGTATAAACCTTTGCCAATTTCTGGCCCATACATCAAAAGCGATATAGCCGAAAAAATAAGTACAAACATGGTACCTAGCTCTTTTGAGCGCGCTATTTGGCCTTTCTTTTTAGATTCTTCAAGTTTTTTGGATGTGGGTTCTTCTGTTTTTTCTTGTCCTGAGTCTTCAGACATGACTTTCTCCTAAGGTGAGCAACCAACTAAAGTACACATTAGCTCAACCATTTTTAACCATTGAAACTCAAACTGAGTAACAAAGTTACCTAGTGTCGCCCAAATAATAATAAGTCCCGCTACCAAGGTAAACGGAAAACCAATAGAGAAAATATTTAATTGCGGTGCTGCACGCGTCATAATACCAAACGACATATTAATAACGAGCATCGCGGTAAGCGGTGCAAGTGAGAGTACCAGTGCTGTAGTAAACATCCAGCCGCCCCAAGTCACTATGTCCCAGTAATGATCTACAGACCACCATGTACCATCAATGGGTAGCACTTGAAAGCTATGCACCACCATTTGAATCATCATTAAATGACCGTTAAAAGCAAAAAATAATAGGGTGGCCAAAATAAGAAAAAACTGGCCCACAGCAGGCACACTCGCACCATTAGAAGGGTCAATAACCGAAGCAAAACCTAAACCGGTTTGCATCGCGAGTATTTGCCCTGCTAACACAAAAGTATTTAATAAAAGTATAGATGCAAAACCAATAGCAACACCAATCAGCATTTGTTGAATAACGACTAAAATCATCTCAAATGAAAATAAATTAGTGAATGTAGCTGGGGGCAAAACAGGAACTACAACAAAAGTTACAACAACCGATAAACCCATTTTTATACGTGTAGGAACATTTTTAGCCCCCAAACCAGCCATAATCATAATCATTGAGCTAATGCGTACCAGCGGCAACAAAAAATCGCTCAACCATTGAATAACGACAGCAAAGGGGTATTCCACGTTTAACCTGCAATTTCAGGAATAAGTAATACTAGGCGAGTAAAAAAGTCCATTAGTTCTTGAGTAAGCCAATGCCCACCCACAATAAGCGCACTAATGGTAATTAATAAACGAGGTAAAAAGCTCAATGTTTGTTCATTGATAGACGTTGCGGCCTGAAACACAGCTACAACTAAACCAATAATTAAGCCTGGGACTACAATTGCAGACACCAGCTTAATAACTAAAAAAAGAGCGTCACTTAGGATATCAACAAAAATTTCCGGTTCCATGTTGTACTCCTATTGTTGGGTCATGTTAATGCTTTGCATACTAAGTCCCTAAACCAAAGCTTTTGGCTAGAGTCCCCATCACTAAGCTCCAGCCGTCTACAAGTACAAATAACATAATTTTAAACGGTAAGGACACAATCATGGGTGAAAGCATCATCATACCCATCGCCATTAATACCGAGGCGACCACTAAATCAACAATTAAAAATGGGATAAAAAACATAAACCCTATTATAAATGCGGTTTGCAATTCGCTGGTTACAAAGGCGGGTATAAGCACTATTAACGGTGTGTCTTGTGGCGAATCTAGCTGATCATAACCGGCAATTTTAGCAAACGTTTCTAAATCTTTTAAACGCACTTGAGAAAGCATAAAGGCTTTCATTGGCTCTTTAGCAAGCTCTAATGCCTGTACTGAAGTAACCTGCTCATTTAAGTAAGGTTCTATAGCTCGCTCGTTTACCTGCTGATAAATAGGCGACATTATAAAAATACTTAGAAAAAGCGACATCCCTAATAATACTTGGTTTGACGGTGTTTGCTGTAAGCCAATTGCTTGGCGCAAAATGGCGAGTACAACAATTATTCGTGTAAAGGAGGTCATCATAATTATGGCAGCCGGTATAAAACTCAGCGCCGTCATAATTGCTAAAACTTGTAACGTTACTGAGTAATCCTGTGTGCCATCAGCGTTTGTTGTAATAGTAAGCGCATCAATTCCTTCTGCGCTTACACTTGGTACAAACACCATGGCAAAAATAATAAGCAGCCACTTTGTCATAGGTTTAATTCTTTTTATTTTGGTTTGATTGCGGGTTTAAAAGTTTACCAAATCGTTTAGCGAGTTCAGGTAGTTCTTTTTCACTTAATGGGGTTTCTAACTTGTGTAAGTAATTAATACTGTGAGGAGTTACACCAAGTAAATGCTGAGCATTATCTATCTCAACAACCATTAAACGCTCGCGAGAACCCAAAGGTAGACTTCTGACTACTTTAAATTCATCGCTGTTTGCTAAATTTGGATTAAGCTTTTTAACAAAAAATGCCAGCACAATAATTAGTACTAGCACCATTACAAGCGACAGCACCATAGAGAGTATATCTCCAGTGGGTGTTGCCACATCTGCTTTTGAAAAAACGGAACTCGTTAAAGCAACTAATAAGCTCATCGTAGTTTTTTGATCCGCTCTACTTGGCTTATCACGTCAGTTAAGCGAATACCAAACTTGTCGTTTACTACAACTACTTCACCATGGGCTATCAAAGTACCATTAACTAACACGTCTAGCGGCTCGCCCGCAACACGGTCAAGCTCAACAACAGAGCCTTGGTTAAGTTGCAATAAGTTACGAATATTAATTTTAGAGCGTCCTACTTCCATTGAAATAGTAACGGGGATATCTAAAATAGTGTCGAGTTTTCGTTTTTCATCGCCACTCATTTCGTGTTTTGAATCACTTAACTCATCAAGCTCTGCAACATGTGCTTCGCTACTATCATCTGGAGCTTCGGCTTCTGCTAATGCTGCTGCCCATTCATCCATTGTGTCTTGATCATCGCTCATACTTTTAACCTTTTAATCAATTACCAGTCTAAGTCTACACCGTCAGAGAGGTGTAAATCATCTTCTAGTTCTGCTAATTCTGCATCTGAGTCAATTTTCTTGCCGCCTTTGGTAAATACATGCAGCTCAGATTTAACTGAATCAGGTCGTTTAATTTTTTCACTAATTTGAAGCGCAACATTATCGCGAGAGCGACCCATTTTGGCTCTAAATGTAGGTAGTTCTTCAACAAATACGGTTATATGCTCAGGCATTTCAACCGGAATAATATCACCGGCTTTGAGTTCCATAATTTGTTTTAAGGTTAAATCAACTTCAAGTAACTGAGTTGATATTTCAACCTCTACATCCATTATTTCATCGCGAAGCGCTTTGCTCCAACGTAAATCAGTATCTTCAGTATCAGACTGAACACCCGCATCTAACAGCTCTCGAATTGGCTCAAGCATTGAATACGGAAGTGCAATATGAAAATCGCCACCGCCACCATCGAGCTCAATATGAAAAGAACTAATAACCACAACCTCAGTTGGGCTTACAATATTAGCCATAGCTGGGTTTACTTCAGAATCGAGATATTCAAACGATACATCCATAACCGGTGCCCAAGCTTCTTTATAATCTTCAAAGATTATTTTAAGGAGCATTTGTACAATTCGGCGCTCTGTTGGCGTAAATTCTCGGCCTTCGATTTTTGCATGATAACGCCCGTCACCACCAAAAAAGTTATCTACCAAAATAAACACAAGTCGTGCTTCCATGGTAATCAGGCCAGTGCCTTTTAAAGGTCTAAAACGGACCATATTTAAGCTGGTTGGAACAAATAGAGTATGAATATACTCGCCAAACTTAATCATTTGCACGCCGTTAATAGACACCTCTGCAGTGCGGCGCATCATGTTAAATAGGCTAATTCGCATATGACGAGCAAAGCGTTCATTAACAATTTCCAGCGTCGGCATACGACCACGCACGATCCGATCTTGCGAAGAAAAATCGTACTGAAGCGTACTTCCCCCGCCATCTTCACCGTCGTGTATATCTTCCTCTTCAACGTCATCAACACCGTGTAATAGCGCATCAATTTCGTCTTGGGATAATAAATCGCTCACGCTAACCCCTTATTGCATCACAAAGCCGGTAAACAATACCCGCTCAATTACTTTGCTGCCTTCAACATCCATTAAGGCTTTTTGTACCTTTTCAAGTGCAGAAAAACGAAGTGTTTCTTTACCAGAGCTCGTACTTAACTCATCAGCAGTTGTAGTAGAAAACACGCTTAGTAGCGTCCCTTCTATTAGTGGAATGTGTTTTTTGGCTGTTTCTTCATTTACTTCGCCACGTACTAGTAACTGTACTTTAATTTGCACAATTCTGTCGCGACTTGAACCGGGTACGTTAAATACAAATGGGCGTGGCATTGACACATATAAAGCACTGCCTATTTCAGCTGAATCACCAACTGCAGCAGAAGGTGCATCTGCTGACATCGCAGTCTCTTCATCTAAGGTTTCAACTGGCGCATCCGAACCCGACATAAAAAAGTAACCTGCAGCACCGCCTACAATAAGTAGTACAGCTACTATGATTATTATTAGTTTCTTTTTACTTTTACCGGTTTCTTCAATTTCTAAACTTGTTTCTTCAGCCATCATGATTCCTTTAATCGCAAAGGTACTTGCTTGTTTTAGTTATTATAATAGCAGCACTTAGGCATAGTAATCTATTGATGATGAAGTTTGTTGTCGAGAACTTTGTGCAGTGTTATTTGCTTGCTCGTCGTTTTCATCATTAACTGACTTATTATTAGCCATATTACCTTGGGGTCCACTCTCACTTTGCTCGGCAGTTTCACCACCTGATTGCCCATAAGAAATAGTGCTTTCACCAAGCTCTAACCCTTGTTGCGCTAACATTTCACGTAAGCGCGGCATTGATTGTTCAAGTGCTTCTTTGGCTTGCTGGTTTTGTACTACAAAGTTTATATGTGCTTGTTCTGCATCGCTACGAATACGTATTTGCATACTGCCCATTTCGGGAGGATCTAGGCGAATTTCTGCTTCTTTGTTATTAATGCTCAGCATTGAGCTAACGCGCTCTTGCAGTAATTTAGCTGCATCACTTTTAACAATATTAATTGCCTGCATTACACCAGGATCAATACTTACTTGCTTAACTTGCGATGTACTTTGTAATTGTTGAGTTTGTATTATTTGGGTATCAAGTAAGCTCTGCTCGTAACTTAATGAGTCGTATTGGCTTAATATGCTCGTTTGCTGAGTATTTAAAGCAGCTGTAATTTGCGTAAATACTTGTGCCACGCGTACAGGAGTTTGTTCTGCAGTTATTTTTTTAAGGCCATCTTTTTGTAATTCTTCAAGTGATTTTAATAAATCATCACCCTTAGTTGAGGTTGTTACGGCTTTATTTAAATCAGCCCCTTCGTTTGTCGATGTCTTTAAGCTTAACTTTTGTGGATTATATACTGTATTAGGAGTCTCTGACGCTACAAGCGTTTTTGAGTCGGTCTTAGCGGTATCGGCAAGTCCTATTTCAATTGAAGCTTTTAATTCATTAACTGTTTGCTTAAGCACTTCCAATTGCTCGCCTTTAGGCTGCTCTGCTTTAATATAAGCGTTTAATTGCGTTAATAAGCTTTGTTTTTCAGTTGTATTAAGTGAATTTATTTCTGCGCTAAAAGAGTGTTTTGTTGCCGTGCTTTGTGCTTTTTCGTTATCAGTAATAAATTGCGCAAGCATTTTCTTGAGATTTGAAGTGCTACTAGTTGCGTTACTGGTTGAATCAGTATTTTCTAATACCTTAACTTGCGCGTTAAGTTGTGAGCGCTGCTCAGGCGTTAAACTAGCAATAACATCATTAGCTTTAATTAAGCTCGCATCTTTAGTCATTAACGTATCTATTGCTGCATTATTATCAGCTTCAGTTGCGGCTGAAGAAGACTGAGTAACGCCCGCTTTGTCGGTGAGTGTTGGCAAAACTATATTATTTTTATCAGCAGACTTATTTTGTCCTAGCTGCTCTTTAAAACTCATTGATGCAACTTCAGGTTTTTCTAATATAGGGCCAATGCTGTCATCGGGCTTTTTATTTATAGAATTTAATGGCCCTTCAATAGCTTCAGCAACACCACTTTTACGATGCTTGCCTTCATTTAATGGTAACGAATTCAAAGATGGTGAGCTAAAGTTATCGCTTTTTGAATCAGTTAATTTAGCCGTTTTAGAGTCTATATTAGTGGCAATTGGATTTTGCACTACACTGGCTGTATTCGCTTCTTTAGCCGATACTTCATCACTTGTATTAGTGGATGCAATTATTGGTGTGCTTTGTAATTCTGTATTCTCTATTTCTGTATTCTCTATTTCTGTGTTTTCTATTTCGGTATTCTCTGCTTGTGTAGCTTCTAGCTCTGCATTTTCTGATTCTGAACTGTTAGTTGCATCGAACGGCTTATTGACCGAAGTGCTCATTGCTTGTGCTGAATTAATTTGATCAAGCATCTCAACAGACACAAAAGTAACTTCGTCTGTTGTTATTTCATCTAGCTTTATGCTCAGATTTTCATTTTCTTCTGGCTGTTTATGCTTAGGTATGGCAATCGAATTTTCGGCATCGGGATTTTTATTGCCTTTAAGCAATGGCACCATAGAGTTATGCGCTTCGTTTAGCTGACTTAAAAATTCATCGCCTAAATTTTCTTCGCCATTAGCTAAGCTATTGTCTTTAAAAGCTAACAGTGAATCTTTTTCAGAAGAAACTAAAAACGAAATGTTATTCATCGCCATAAATCACCTAATACCATTACGGCAATATGCCACCGCATACCGCCAAAAGTTGAATTCCACTAAGTAATAAAGCAATTAACGTGCCTGAATTACAAAGCTTTACGACGTTGAAAAAACTGATTAGTTGAAAACTCATCTAACATTTTTTGCTCATTTTTTGCCATTAACGCATTTGCTTTGAGTTTTTGATTTTCGATTAGTTTGGCAACTGCTTTAGCTTTAATTTGCTGCTTAAGCCATAGAGTTTTACGTTGAGTAACAACTTGCTTAGCGGTATTTACGGTACTTGCTTGTTGGCGAATTGCCTCTTCAATTTTAGCTATAAAAGCATGGTACTGACCAAACCCTGCACTAGATAAACCCGACTTACCTTTTAGGTGTAACTGCTGAGAGTATTCAAGTCTAAAATTGTTTAAACCTTGGAGCTTTTGTTGATTCGATTGCAAGTTTTGATTGGCTTGTAAGTAACTCATGCGCAAATTTTCTTCTTTATCATTTTCAATTTTGAGCAATAAATCGAGTTTGTTTTTAGCCATTATGCTTGTCCTAATAACTGAGCAAGTCCTTGCAGACCATCATCGTAACTAATGACATCTCGCATACCTTGTTGTAAAAATGCATTCACTCTTGGCATCATATTTATAGCTTGGTCGAGCATTTGATCGGTCCCTTTTTGATAAGCGCCTAACGTAATCATATCTTTGTTTTGTTGATACATTGAATACACTTGTTTAAGCACTCGGGCTTGTTGCATATGCGGCTCAGAAACAACTTGAGGCATAACACGCGAAATCGACTTTTCTATATCTATAGCGGGATAGTGCCCGCTGTCAGCTAAATCACGCGATAGTACAATGTGGCCATCTAAAATAGCTCGCGCTGCATCAGCAATAGGGTCTTGCATATCATCCCCTTCACTTAATACCGTAAAAAAGGCAGTAATTGAACCTTGCCCTTCACCGCCATTACCAGCACGCTCCACCAGCGCAGGTAGTTTAGCAAACACCGAAGGCGGATATCCCTTTGTAGCAGGCGGCTCGCCTACAGCAAGTGCAATTTCACGTTGCGCCATTGCATAACGCGTTACCGAATCGAGTAACAATAATACGTTTAAACCCTGATCTCTAAAATACTCAGCAATAGTGACTGCACTCTCACAGCCTTTTAAACGCATAAGCGGTGATGAATCAGCAGGCGCTGCGACAACAACTGAACGTTTACGCCCTTCTACACCGAGTATTTCTTCAATAAATTCTTTTACTTCGCGACCACGTTCCCCCACTAAGCCAACCACAATGACATCAGCTTCGCTACCTCGGGTCATCATACCGAGAAGTACTGATTTACCCACACCAGAGCCTGCAAACAAGCCCATACGCTGGCCTTGCCCTACTGTGATAACCGAGTTAATAGCACGCACACCTACATCCATAGGCTTAGTGATTGGTCTTCTTGAAAGCGGGTTTATAGTATTTTGCGCAAACTTTAAATGATGCTCAGCATTAATTTTACCCAAGCCATCTAGCGGTCGCCCTAAACCATCCACCACGCGGCCTAATAAACTCATCCCTACAGGTAAACCTAAATTATTTACTTGAGGAATAACACGCGCACCAGGTAATACACCAGAGATGTGGTCGTTAGGCATTAAGTACAAAGTTTGATCGTTAAAACCGACTATTTCGGCGTCTACAAAGCCGTTCATAGTTTCTATTTTACATTGGCTACCAACGGGTGCACGTAAACCTCTAGCCTCAAGGGTAAGGCCAACAACACGCGTTAAAATACCTGCCACAGCAGGCGCCGGGGTTTTAATATGTTGTTGATATTGAGATAAGCGTTCGCTTAAAGGTGCACGTTGAGTTGACATAACACGCCAATAAAATAGTTAGATACCACTATTATGCAAAAAACTATCCAACGTTTCTTTGACACGTGTTTTAAGGGTCATGTCGAGTGACGATTGCGCTGTTTTAACTTCACAGCCACCGCGCTCAAGAGTGGGCTCTGCCATTAATTGCCAGTTATTATCAATAATGGTTTGTTCGCCGTAGCTCTCTTTTATGAGTTCTAAGTCTTCGGGGTTTAAATGGATTCGTACTTTTTCTTGCTCCGCATTAAGTGAATCAATACTTTGCTTTAACGTATGTAAAATCACATCAGGCGATGTTTTTACTTCTTGATAAATAACAGCTTCCGCCAACATGCTAGCAAGTTGTACTAATTGCTTTTCAGCTTGTTCGTCCACTTTATCTAGCGGTGCAGTTAGCCCCTCTAAAATGGCTTTTAAACTTGTTAACTGCTCTTCAATTAATGGTTTTACATCTTCAAGGCCTTGTGTTTTACCTTGCTCTAAGCCTTCTTTGTAGCCTGCTTCTTTACCTTCGCCAACGCCTTTTTCAAAGCCGTCTATGTAGCCTTGCTCATGACCTTGTTTAAGGCCTTCTTCGTACGCGTCTTGTCTAATGCGTTCAAGCTCAACCATGGTAAGCGCAGGGAGTTCTGGTTCTTGTGGCTCATCAATAGGCATTTCTTCGGCTAATTCTTTTTTGTACAACTCACTAAGCGGTGTGCCGTAAGCCGTAGAGCGATTGCCAAAGCTGCTCTCATCTGGTGCTACATCTGGAATAGCCCAGTTTTTTAATAATTCATCGGCTTCATCAGCCCGAAGTGTGCGTCCTTTGAGTTTGCTCATGGTTTACAGGAACTCCTCGCCACCGCCGCCGCCCAGCTGAATTTCACCTGAGTCAGATAAACGACGCGCTGTTGATAAAATCTCTTTTTGCGCCGCCTCTACTTCGCTTATACGTACCGGTGCCATAGCTTCTAAATCATCAGCAAGCATTTCGGCTGCACGTTTAGACATATTGCCCAGTATTTTGTCTTTAAGCGCATCGTCGGTGCCCTTAATTGCTTTCATTAATACGTCTTGTTGTACTTCTCGTAGGATTGCTTGAATACCGCGGTCTTCAACATCCATTAAGTTTTCAAACACAAACATTAAGTCTTGAATTTGCTGCGACATCTCTTCGTCATGTTCACGAATAGAGTCCATTAACTGCCCTTCTACGTTGGTATCTAGGTAGTTCATAATATCTGCAGCAGCTTTTAAGCCACCCATTTTAGCGGCTTGTGCACCTGCTTGGCCGGCAAATTGTTTTTCCATGATTTCGTTTAGCTCTTGCAGTGCTGCTGGCTGAACTTCTTCAAGGTTTGCAATACGCATGGTTAAATCTAAGCGCACTTTTTCAGGGAACTGAGCAATAATCTCAGCAGACTGCTCTGGCTCTAAGTACGATAATACAATGGTTTGAATTTGTGGATGCTCATTACGAATAATGTTTGCTACCTGCTTAGAGTCCATCCATTTTAATGAATCCAAACCTTTAGCGCCTGAGCCCATAACAATTTGGTCAATAAGGCTAGCGGCTTTGTCTTCACCAAGTGCTGCTGTAAGCGCTTTTTTAATAAAGTCTTCTGACTGAAAACCAATGGTACTAAAGCTTTGAATTTGTTCTATAAACAAGTTGTGTACAGCGCTAATCTTAGCTTGTGATAAGTCCTGTAACCCAGCCATCGCCATACCCACTTTTTGCACCTGTTTAGGTTCTAAGTGTTTAAGGATTTGCGCGGCATCTTCTTCTGATAAACTCAAAAGTAATATAGCGGCTTTATCTACCCCATCTAGCTTATCAACATCAAAGGCTGGTGGGAGTTGTTTTTGTTCTTGATCAGTCATCTTCTGTTAACCACGCTTTGACTACTTGTGATGATAGTTCTGGTTCGTTAGCTACAAGGGCACGAATTGCTTTAAGTAAATCTTCGTCGCCATGTAAATCCGGTAACTGCAGTGTACCATCACTTGAGAAACCAACCGAAGCAGAATCAAAGTCTTTATTTAGCATATCAAGCGTGTTGTCGCCAATATCTACGCCTGAACTTAATGCATCTTCGTCGTATTCTTCTAGTGTATCGTCTGGGTAAATTAAGCGTTTAAGCATTGGTTTTACTACTGCCATTATCAATACAATGATAACTAAGGCGCCTAATACAAGGCGGGCTATTTTCATAAACCAGTCTTGTTCCCACAGTGGCACTTCTATTGCTAAATTTGTTTCTTCACGTACAAACGGCACTGTCACGACTTCAAGTGCATCACCACGTTGCATATCAAAACCTACACCACCTTGTAGTAAGCGACGAATATTTGACAATGCCTCTACCGAGCGTGGAGTCATGGTTGTTTCACCGTTTTCTCCCACTTTAGCGATGTAGTCAACAGCAACTGATACGCTTATTCTACGTATTACACCACTTTGCTGGCGCTTGTGCGAAATGGTTGTATCGAGTTCATAATTACGCGTGGCTTCTTTGTGGCTGCGTGTTGGTGATGTAGCTGAGCCTGCACCACCTTGCCCCGCAACCTCAGGAATGTTCGAGTTTAACGGTGGCTGATTTGTAAGCGCACCTGGAATACCAACAGCTAGGCCGCCAATGTTATTTTCTTCAAATGTGGTTTCGCTTCTAACCGCTGGTAGGTCTGGGTTATAACGCTTTTGAGTTTCCTCAACTGAGCTAAAGTCCATGCTCAAATCAACTTGAGCTGTATAGTTTGCAAGCCCAACAACCGGTATTAAAATACTGTCTATTTTTTCAAGATACTCTTGTTCGCGCTTGCGTTCTAAATCGTATTCTTTACGAGAGCGTGCTGCTAATGAGCTTTGCGAACCTGAATTTAATAATCGACCATTTTGGTCAGTAACCGTAACACGTGCAGGCTCTAAGCCTTGTACTGCTGAAGCAATCATATCAACAACAGAGTCTACTTCTTCACGGTCAAGTGAGCGGCCACGCTTAAGTGTTAATACAACAGTAGCAGATGGTTTTTTCTCTCTGCGGGCAAATACGTTTTCTTTAGGGATGGCTAACAATACTTTAGCACGAGTAATATTATTTAGCTCTTCAATGGTGCGTGCTAATTGTTGCTCACGACCATGCTTTAAGCGTTCACGCTCCAAGCGTTGGCTTACACCAAAGCCCATATCTTGCATAATTATGTCAGAGCCAGATGCAGGGCCTTGCTCTAACCCCTCGCGGGTCATTAGCAATTTAATGTTTTGGTATTCGCTTTCATCGACCGATACAACATTGCCATCAAGTTGATATTCAATTTTTTGCGCATCTAAAAAGTCTAATGTTTGAATAAGCTCTTCTGTTTGCATTTTGCCTAATGGGCGCATATCTGGCTGACGAGCCCAAATAATAATAAAAATCGCGATAGCTAAACAAATAGCCAATGCTATAACCAATGTTACTTGGCGCAATACATCAACACCATTTAAAGCACTTAAGTAGCCTGACTTTTGTTCTTGTTGATCATCACCACCACTTTGGTCAATACCGCCACCAGCAAGTGCTAGGTCTGTAGATTGGTTAGATTGCGCCACAATAATTCTCCACTACCTAATTAAACAGGCATGTTCATGATTTCTTTATAAGCTTCAACAAGTTTATTACGAACCTGTACTGTAGCCTCAAAAGCAACTGACGATTTTTGAGAAGCAATCATCGCTTCAGCAAGCGATACACTTCGATCCCCCATCTCAACTGCTGTTACTTTTTGAGCGGCATCTTGTTGTAATCCATGCACTGAATTTAGTGCATCACTTAGCATGTCGCCAAACTGGGAAGTAGAAGTAGGTTGAACTTGAGTCGGCAATTTATTTATTTGATTATTACGACCGGCTTCTAAAGCCATTGATTGCATTTCTTGAAATACAGCACTGTTTTGAATTTTCATAATTTATCTCTGACACGCAGTGAACTCTTACAAGTAATAAAGCACAAAGCATGCCAAATAATTAATCATTAAAATACAATAGGTTAACTTCAATTTGTGTTAGTCAGAGTTTTGACAACCCTAAGTTCGCAGCGCAAACTTAGGGTTTATAGGAGGTTATGCAGGAAGTGAAATACCTAAATCGCGCATTTGCGCTAGTTTATAACGTAAAGTTCGTGGGCTTATGCCCAACGTTTCGGCAACGTCTTTACGCTTGCCTTGGCAACGCGCAAGGGTTTCTAAAATAATACGATGCTCTTTGTCTTTAAGCTCATCTTTATAGCTACCGGTATCTGCCGCTAGTAAACCTTGCTTAGGCTCATCCTCGGCATGCGATTTTTCATCATAATATGCAGAGCTTAGCGTGCTTTTATCAACGCCTTTATCTGCGTGAGTCACTTCTGCTGGCGATACAGTTTGCGCCGGTGCCAATGAAGGCTCCATAACAAAGTTATTAGATACTAAATTTTCGATAAAAATAGCATGCTCGTTTATTGTATTACCCGTGCGCAGTATAAGTGCACGCTGTATAACGTTATCAAGCTCGCGCACATTACCAGGCCACGCATGAGCCAGTAACTTTTGCTCAGCAGCTTTATCTAAATATGCCATGGGCTCTTTGCTTTTACTTATATGGCGTTCAATTAAATGCTTAGCCAATACAATAATATCGCCTGGGCGTTGGCACAATGGTCGCCACATTAGTGGAAAAACATTAAGCCTGTAATATAAATCTTCTCTAAACTGATTTTCAGACACGGCTTCTTTTAAATCACGATTACTGGTTGCCAAAATACGTACATCGAGCTGGATTGTTTTACGACCCCCTAAACGCTCAACTTCACGCTCTTGCAGTACGCGTAACAGCTTAGCTTGTAGCCCTAAGTCCATCTCAGTAATTTCATCAAGTAAAATAGTGCCGCCTTGTGCTTGCTCAAACTTACCCGGACATGCTTGAATCGCCCCCGTAAAAGCTCCCTTTTCATAACCAAATAACGTGGCTTCGAGCATATTTTCAGGAATAGCCGCGCAGTTAATCGCCACAAATGGCTCATTACATCGGCTCGACTTATCATGAATATAACGCGCAAGTACTTCCTTACCTGAACCACTTGGGCCAAGTACCATTACACTTGCATCAGAGCGTGCTACTTTACTCGCAAGCTCCAATAATTGAATACTAGTTGGGTCGGCAACAATAGGTCCGTCGGTTTCTTTTGCTTTTTCAGGCAAATAACGGCTCACCATATTTAACAGCACTTCAGGTGCAAATGGTTTAGCCATGTAGTCAATTGCACCTAGGCGCATCGCCTCTACCGCATCGTCAATTGTGGCGTACGCCGTCATCATCAATACAGGTAAATCAGGGTGGTTTAATTTAATACTGCGTAGTAAATCAAGTCCACTCATTGCGCCCATTTGCACGTCGCTTACAACAAGCGAAAATTGATCTTTTTTAAGCAGTAACATTGCTTGCTCAGCACTGTTGGCTGCAACACATTCAATACCCGACATTTCAAGGGTGTCTATTAAGGCTTCACGAAGCCCAGCGTCATCTTCGACAACTAAAATAGTGTTACTCATAATGAACCCTCTAGTTTAGATGTTGCCTTAATAGGCAGTAACAAGCTAAAGCAGGCACCACCCCGCGTATTATTAGTCACATCAACACGGCCTTGGTGCGCACTAGCCACCGAACTTACTACCGCAAGCCCTAAACCTGTGCCCTGACTTTTTGTAGTAAAAAATGGTTCAAAAATTTTATCGCTTTGGCTTAAATCAACACCTGGGCCATTGTCGCTCACACTAATACGAACCATATCTAAATCTTTTAAATCTCTTTGTGCGCTAATTTTTACTTTTGCACCGCTGCCAATAACTTGAATACTATTGTGCACAAGATTTTGAATAGCACTGGCCAATGCCGTTTTATTACCGACTATTTGTATATCTGGCTCTGGTAAGCTTACATCCAGCTCACTTTCATTAAGTGCGACCATCGCATCAGCGCCCGCTTTAACTTCTGTTAAAAGCTGCTGCATTGAAACTTGCTCAACAACTTGCTGATCGCCACTTTTAGCAAATAACAGCATGTCGTTTACTTGAGTTTCTAAATCTTTTAAACGCGACATTAACTTTGTTTGAAAGTTATCGCGAGATGCTTCGGGTAAGCGCTTTGATCCTAAATTAGCGGCGTAAAGCATAGCGGCTGAGAGCGGTGTACGGACTTGATGCGCCAGTGACGCAACCATTTTACCCAGCGCGCTTAATCGCTGCATATGTGCAACACGTTTTTGTAAACGGCGAGTTTCGGTCAAATCCGTCATTAAAATAAGTTGCCCAGGCTCTGGTGCTAAAGCGGTAATATCAAGCTTTATTAGACGCCCGTCTTTTAAAGACACTTCGTGGCCATCATCTTGATGCGGCCTAAAAGAGCGCTGAATAACATTAAACCAGCGTTCGCCTTCAAGTGGCTCGCCAAGCATATCAATCGCTATTTGATTCGCTTTTGCAATCAACCCTTTGCCATCAAGTACAACCACTCCTGCTGGCATGGTATCAACCAAATGCGAAAGCCAACTTGCTTGCTTGCGCAGATCGCTTAATTCACCAATGTACTCCTCTTGAAGTAAACATGGGTTATACTGATTTGCAGAAAAAAACTGTGGTTTTAGCACGCTAGCAAGGGCCATAATCAAATCTCGAATTGATGTAGATATATGTCTAAATGCACGATTTATACCAAAATTTATTTACATACTTATCATTAAGTTACATCAATAATTTGAGCGACATAAAAATGACGCACGCAAAAAGGAATAATAATGAGTGAGCAAATAAAGTGCCGTTGCCCGTGGCTCGACACTACTAAACCCGACTACGTTATTTACCATGATGAAGAATGGGGCGTCCCCCTTTATGATGATACAAAGCTGTTTGAATTTATCACTCTTGAATCAGCGCAAGCAGGCTTAAGCTGGTACACAATTTTAAAAAAACGCAGCGGTTATAAAAAAGCATTTGCTAATTTTGATGTAAATAAAGTGGCAAAATTCACACAAGATGACGTTGAGAGACTAATGCTTAATGAAGGGATTGTGCGCAATCGCTTAAAAATTGCGGCAACTGTTAACAACGCAAAGTGCTTTATAGAAATACAAAAAGAATTTGGTAGCTTTAGTAACTACCAATGGCAGTTTGTGGATAATAAGCCGATTATAAGTAATTTGAATAACGTTGAGGATTATCCTGCAATTACAGAGGCATCAACCGCATTTGCTAAAGATTTAAAAAAACGCGGCTTTAAGTTTTTAGGGCCTACAACAGTTTATGCTCACATGCAGGCCTGCGGTATGGTTAACGATCACAGTAATGATTGTTTTAGAAAAGAAGAAATTATTAAGGCTTTAAGCGGTAAGTGATTAAAAACCATAAAAGTGATTTGTTCACAAAGAGGTTAAGAGACGCTGCGCTTTAGAGAAGTGACGCGTAAGTTGACAATGGCTTCTCATTTACCTTCGTTTTTCTCTTTGTGAAATAACGTTTTATTTAAATGATTAAAAGTCTTGTTTTTCACGCGAGCAAGTCTAGCGTCTACAACAAAAGTAAAAACCGTGTAGGTGCGAATTTACTTCGCGCTCTTGCTAATATTTTTAAGTAAAGTGCGGTATAAAACCGCACCTACAAAACGAGGGGTTATTTATCTACTGTGTTTGGCCAATTTATAACTTAACACTGACAACTGCTTTTAAACCTTAATCTCGTGAAAGATTATACTTTTTCATTTTCTCAACGAGTGTTGTTCTGCGAACACCTAGTATTTCTGCAGCGCGCGCTACAACGTAATCATAGCGCTCTAACGCTTGGGTTATTAAGCTTATTTCGAGCTCGGCTAAATAATCTTTAAGTTCAATACCATCATCTGGCAATAGCCCACTACCCGTTTGGCTAAACTCAGCGTCTGGCTCACTTTCGTAATCACTAAAGCCTGTGCTAAATATGTCGTTAAAGGCGTCTTTTTCCATTAACTCTTCAGGGTATTCTGGCTCGTATGCTTCAACTTCAATGTAACGATATTTATTAGGTAAGTCGGGAATATCAACCACTTTTTCAGGAAACATAATAACCATACGTTCCACTAAATTAGCAAGCTCACGAATATTACCAGGCCAAGCATGTTCTTTTAAACTCTCAACTGCGCGCTCAGTAAACTTAGCGGTAGAACCTGTTTGGTCGTTAACACGGCGCATTAACTCTTTTAAAAGCAGCGGAATATCATCAGCACGTTCACTCAGCGATGGGTTTTCGATAGGAAATACATTTAAGCGGTAATATAAATCTTCCCTAAAACTCCCCTCTTCAATCATTGTTTCTAAGTTACGATGCGTGGCCGCAATAACGCGTACATCAGCCTGAATAGCCTTGGTGCCACCAACACGCTCGTAGCTGCGTTCTTGCAATACTCGCAGCAACTTAACTTGCATTTGCAGTGGCATATCGCCTATTTCATCTAAAAATAGCGTTCCACCTTGAGCAAGTTCAAAGCGCCCTTTACGCGCCGATATAGCACCAGTAAACGCGCCCTTTTCATGGCCAAATAGTTCACTTTCGAGCAGCTCTGCAGGAATAGCACCACAGTTAACTGGTACAAACGGTCCATTAATACGCTTTGAAAGCAGGTGTACATTACGGGCAACAACTTCTTTACCAGTACCTGATTCGCCTAAAATTAAAACATTAGCGTCGGTTTTTGCCACTTGTTCAATTAAAAAGCGAACATCTTTTACGGCCTCTGTTTCACCAACAAGTCCATCAAAAATCTTATGCGGTTTAGTATGCTTATGCTCATTAGGCAACATACGCTGATACTGCTGGCAATCGTGGAGTAACTGAGTTGTCACTTCGTGATTAAATGGCTCACAGATAAGCCCCACTACATTAGCTATACTTAATAGTGGTTTTAGCGTTTCGCCAATTAGTAAAAACGGTAGGGTTGGATAGCGTTTAATTAAGCTTTCGTGGTCAAGTGATTGCAACGCTCCTAAAATAATCATGCATTCTTGCTGCTGATATTTTTTGCATTCTTGTTCAAAGCAGTCTTCGCTTAATAGTTGAGCAGCTTCACCAATAAAGCCAAGCGAAGCATTTAATCCTATTGCGCGGTTGTTATTATTATCTAAAATCAAGATCATATTTAGCGAGCCGTACTTTCACTAATTTGTATAATTAGTTAAATTGTAAGCCAGTTCAGCATGGATGCAAGTGATAGCGGCAGTTTTTTGACATAAACGCCAAAAAACAGACGGGCTAGTTAAGTCAATCATACTTA
This sequence comes from Pseudoalteromonas sp. APC 3358, assembly GCF_030408075.1. Lineage (NCBI taxonomy): Bacteria > Pseudomonadati > Pseudomonadota > Gammaproteobacteria > Alteromonadales > Pseudoalteromonadaceae > Pseudoalteromonas > Pseudoalteromonas sp. APC 3358. The sequence goes on along the minus strand of NZ_JASDCE010000002.1, from coordinate 465,264 downwards.
ATAGTTAATCATTAAGTATGAGTTGCAGTTTTAACTTAGTTATTACTCAGCGATTACTTAACGATTACCTAAATACAACTTAGCTCTAATAATTAATTTACTCGGCTATAAAAATGCTATTGTTAGTAAATAAACTCAATTATAAATTTAAGTTGAAGTTACAAATGCCGATATATAAATAAGTGAAAATGCTTGGCATTAATATTGCTTTGTTCTTATAAAAGTATAAAAGCTTAATTAATTTTTTGTATTAGCTTTCACATAATTTTATCGTTTTAAATTTTAGGATTTTCCCATGGCTCATGTCTCAGTAAAAAAATACGGTCAAGTTCGTGCCAGTAGTATTGCCGAAATGGCCCCTTACGAACAAATAAACCTTATATTCAGTAATATTATCGGTCGCTTAGCAGCAACAAAAGGGTTTATTGAGCGCAAAGAAATACAAAAAAAAGGTGAAAACATTTCAGCCTGTGTTTTATTATTTGGTGCACTGCAAGACGCACTTAATTTAGAAGTAGAACAAGACCCTAGTATCTCTAACAATTTATTGGCACTTTACGATTACTGCCAACGCCGTTTAACGCAAGCGAACATAAACAACGATATTGAAGCAATTATTGAAGTATCAAGTATTGTTAAAGAAATTAAAGAAGGCTGGGATAACATTCCACTAGATCAACGAAACCCTGCGGTTTAATTTAAATTATGGACTCGCCAACATCTTCAGAGCCACTAACGAACTACTCTGAGCTCATACAAACGTTGCTTAGTGAAATTGAAGTGTTAGTAAATGATGATAATGCAGACGAAGCTCAGCCTCTTTTAGACACTTTAAATGTTGAACTAAAGCAATGGTGCGAAAGCAGCGACGGCCCAAGTGCAGAGCAATTAGAATTAATTCAGCTTCGTATAAATACCATTTTAGTTAAAGCGAATAATGCAAAAAACGAATCATCAAAAGCTATTATTAAACATAAAAAGTCTGGTAAGGCGATAAAAGCTTATAAAGCCATCTAGTAAATGGTTTTAATAAACTACCTTTATTCTAACTAAATACATGGCTATAGCTTACTATTTGAATTAAAGAGCAATACACACAAAAAACCGCTAAATTTAAACTTAGCGGTTTTTTATTGATTCGTAATACCTTTAACTCAGCTCTTAATTTGATTGCCTAACTACGCCTGGCATGTTCTCTAACTGAGCTTGAACATAACTACTGGTGTTATTAAGGCTCGCTACTAATAAATCCATCGCATTATATTGAGCATATAGTCGAGATGATAGCGACTCCATTTTACTGGCAAGGTCCAAGCGATCATCATCTAAATCATCTAGTTGATTTGTTTTACTGTCAATTCTGTTTTGAATAATACCATTGGAATCTGTATAAAAGCTCATTAGTTCGTCAAACGACTGAGCAAAACCATCATCGTCATCACCTACAAAAAACTGCTGCACTAAATTTACATCTGCATCTATTTGCTCATCGAGTGTTTCTGTATTTAGCGTTAAAACACCGTAGCGATCTGTTTCGACACCTAATTGCGAAAGTGATAACGAATTACCATCGCCTAAATCAATTGATTCAGTTATTTCACTACGAAGCTTTGACATAACGCCTCGAAGTAGTGAATCCCCAGCCATAACTCCAGCGCCAGCTTCACTTGAGGCACCTAAATTATTACTGAGCTCTAACAATTCATTGTAACTAGCAATAAACCCATTTAAACCTGTTTTAATATTAGTGTTGTTTTCGGTAATTGATATGTCGCTTATGTCGTCGTCGGTATCGTGCGGTTTTTTAGCTGTTATATCCACGCCATCAATCACGTTACTAAATTCATTAGTGTTGCTTGATACCGTCAACGTGCCATCAATCGTTATTTGTGCATTTTGGGCAGCATTAACTTGTGTTAAATTAGTTGTGTGATTAGCAGGGTCTGCGTCTGATACATCATAAGCTAATCGAGATAACCCGCCTGTATCAGTATTATTACCATCATCGTCTTGTACGGTAATTGTAATTGCGTTGTCTTCGCCGGTTTCTTTACTAGTGAGCACTAAATGCTGACCGGTATCACTGGTTACTATCGTTGCCACAACAGAGTCATTACTATCACTGCCAGTAAAAGGGCCGTTATTAATTTGGTCTCGTAAATCTTCTAACGTGTTTGTAGCCGATAAAACAGTAGAAAAGCTATTTGCGCCAGAGCCAATTGTAATTACGCCAGCACCAATTGCTTCGTCTGCTGCAAATGCAGGGGAAGATAACTTATGAGCCTGTGCTAATGCGTCTACTTTTACATTGTAACTGCCTGGCTGAGCGTCTTTATCTGAGCTAATAGATATAAAATCATCATTGCCAGACGCAGTTCGCTTTTGGTAGTTATCAGTATCGCCCAATGCTTCCATTGAAGTTTGTACTTTTTCAAGCGCTGACTTGAGTGCGCCAACAGCAGAAATATCCGTAGTTAACTTACTTTCTGTAGTATTTAAACGAGCTTCAGCAGGTGCTTGTTCTGCATTAACGAGTGCATCAACAATATCTGATACTGCTAACCCAGAACCTAAACCATTAAATGTAATAGACATACTTCACCTCTCAAATACTCAAAAATAAACTAACTTAGTATTAGTAATTACAACTACCGACTAAACCGTTTGATCAATCAAAATACCGGCAGATTCAGACAGTTTAGAAACTAGGCTTAAGACTTCCTCAGAAGGGTATTGCTTAATAACTTCGCCACTGTTTTTATCAAGCACCTTAATTACATCGCGGCCTGAATCTTCATCAACTTTAAATTGTAAGCTGCGGTTCATTTCACCCATAAAATCCTGCAATTGTTGCGCCATTTGTTCTAGCTGTTCGCGCTCTAAGGGCTGATCTTTTTCATCTTGATTGTTATTTTTGTATTGGTTTTGCTGTAAATTTTGTTGATTTTGTGCTTCCGTCTGCTTTACATCATCAACCGCTCGCTCAGTCAAAGAACGAGCAGCTTGCCCCGCTTGCTTATCATCACCAGCAACGGGGGTCGGTAATGTTGTAATTTCTGCGTTTGAAGTAATTGTATTCATAACAGATTCCTATTTTTCACTTAATTAAACCAACAATAGCTTAGTTTATATTCTTAAACCACAAAAGGAGGTAGCTAAAGCCACCTCCTTTTTTAAAATACTAATACTGACTTTATGTATTAGTTAGCTAACCATTAAGCTATAACTTTTAACTTATTAACCTAATAAGCTAAGTGCTGTTTGTGGTAACTGGTTCGCTTGCGATAAGATTGATGTACCTGCTTGTTGCAAAATTTGGTTTTTCGTCATTTGCGCTGTTTCAGTCGCAAAATCTGTATCTTGAATACGGCTACGTGATGCAGATACGTTTTCAGAGATATTAGATAAATTACTAATCGTAAAGTCAAAACGATTTTGAACAGCACCCAAATCTGCACGCTGACTATCTATTTGGGCTAATGCACCATCAATAACATCTAAAGCACTTTGTGAACCGTCTTGAGACGTAATATCTAAATCTGATACTTTAATAAGTTTAGAAACATCATCTCCCCCTAAATCAGCATCTAATCCTGTAACTACACTGAAACTACTATTTGAAGAAAGCTTTATACTTCCCGCAACAGTCGTACTATCGCCAGCCGTCGCCGCGCCGTCTAAAGTGATAGCTGCTGTTTGAGTAGTACCATCTTGTGCAATACCTTTAACATTTAAGTCTGACGTTGTTGAAGTAAAATCAGATATGTTAATATCAGCACCAGTTTCATCCGTTAAAATTAACGCACCATCTTTTACCTCAGCTGTAACTCCAGTATTAGTGTTTTCTTCATTTATAGCTGAAGCTAAATCAGTTAAATCATTTGCATCCGAAATTGTTGCTGAAACTTGAGTCCCATTTAAATCAAATGATACAGAACCCGCTACATCTAGAGAAATTTCAGCTTGAGATCTTGCGTCTGCAGTAACGCCCGTTTCCCCAGATAGTTCATTAATTGAGTTAGCCAGAGTACTTGCTTCAGTTCCTGCAGCGATTACATCAAGTTTTTCACCATTAATGAAAAGTGCATCAGAAGCTGAACCTGCTAGACCATTTGCAGATGTATTATCAGCTGCTGCTGCTGAGGCTCGACCCAAGCCTAGTGCAGCTCCAACACCCCCAGCTAAGGTTTTATTAAATGAGCCGATATCACTTGCACCAATGCTTTTAAGTGATACGTTTATAGTTTCATTTGCATTAGAACCAACTTGAAATGACTTGGAGCCAAATGAGCCATCAAGAAGTTGTTGGCCACCAAATGATGTCGTTTCTGAAATACGTGTAAGCTCAGTTTTAAGTGCTGTCACTTCTTTTTGAAGAGCATCACGGTCTGTATCTGAGTTTGAACCATTAGCAGATTGAAGCGCTAATTCACGCATACGCTGTAAAATATTGGTAGACTCACTCATAGCACCTTCAGCAGTTTGTGCCATTGAGATACCGTCGTTAGCGTTACGCTGTGCTACTGCTAAACCATTTACTTGTGATGTTAAACGGTTTGAAATTTGTAGGCCTGCCGCATCATCTTTTGCGCTATTAATACGCATACCCGATGATAGACGTTCCATTGAAGTCGCTAAGTCTGAACCTGATTGCGATAGGTTACGTTGAGCGTTTAATGAAGATACATTTGTGTTTACTGAAATCATAATAAAACTCCTGATTACTTTCGTAATGTTGCTATTTTAATTTAACCAAGAGCTGTCACAAATGTATGCTCAGCTCCGTACTGATTAAGTTAACGGCAGGAGATAAATTATCTTTAGAAGTATTTTAGAAATAAATTGGTTTATTTACTTAAAAAAAGCTAACCGACTGTTTTAAAAGATTAGTTATTTTAAATGAGTTTAAAATACAGTTTGAATATTATGCTTTAGATGATTTAAATAACCTAAAAACAAAAAACGCACTTAATAAAGTGCGTTTATATATTTAGTTATTAGTAAACTAAATAATTAGCCACCTAATAAACTAATGGCTGCTTGTGGTATTTGGTTGGCTTGCGACAAAATGGAAGTGCCCGCTTGCTGTAGTATTTGGTTTTTAGTCATTTGTGCTGTTTCAGTTGCAAAATCAGTATCTTGGATACGACTTCGTGAAGCAGAAACATTTTCTTCAACATTAGCTAAATTACTAATAGTAAAGCTAAAACGATTTTGTATGGCACCTAAGTCGGCTCTTTGAGAATCTATTTGTGATAGAGCTTTGTCAATAACTGCGAGAGCATTTTGAGAGCCATCTTGGGTTTCTACATTAAGAGATGATACTTTGTTTAGAATAGAAACTGCATCACCACCTAAATCGGCATCAACTCCTGTCACTGCACTAAAACTATTTTCTGAAGATAATTTTATACTTCCTGCCACAGTCGTGCTGTCAGCTGTTGTCCCTGGACCATCCAGTGTAATTGGAGTTGTTTGAGTGTTACCATCTTGAGAAATACCCGCGACTGTCATATCTGCAGAGGCGGCTGAAAAATCAGCAATTTCAATATCTTTACCACTTTCATCTGTCAGTATTAATTTGCCATCTTTACTTGAAGCAGTAACCCCTGTGTTAGTTGTTTCAGCATTTATAGCTGATGCTAAATCAGTTAAATCTGCTGTATCTGCCACTGATGCAGAAATTTGTGTACCATTTAGTTGAAATGTAACAGAGTCTGGAGCCGTTAACTTTATTTCAGCTTGAGATCGAGCATCGGCTGTAACACCTGTTGTGCCTGTAAGCTCGTTAATTGAAGTTTCAATTGTGCTTGCTTGAGCATTAGTCCCAATATTTGCAGGTAAAGCAGTTCCGTTAACGCTCAGTGCCCCACCAGCAACACCATTTAAAGATGCAGTTGCAGTATCAGCTGCGACTGATGCTCGACCTAAACCAAGAGCACTTGCTACATCACCTGATAAAGTAGCCTCAAAAGCTCCAATATTATCAGCAGCCATATTTCTCAATGTTAAATCAATTGTCTCATTTGCATTGGCACCTACTTGGAATGATTTCGATCCAAAAGAACCATCTAATAACTGTTGACCACCGAAACTTGTTGTCTCCGCAATTCTTGTTAGCTCGGTTTTTAATGCCGTTACTTCCTTTTGAAGTGCATCACGATCGCTATCTGAATTCGAGCCATTTGCAGATTGCAAGGCAAGCTCACGCATACGCTGTAATATGTTGGTTGACTCAGCCATCGCACCTTCAGCTGTTTGCGCCATTGAAATACCATCATTAGCATTTCGTTGAGCAACGGCTAAGCCATTTATTTGCGATGTTAATCTGTTTGAAATTTGTAGACCTGCGGCATCATCTTTTGCGCTATTAATACGCATACCTGATGATAAACGCTCCATTGAAGTAGCTAAGCCTTCACCAGATTTAGTTAGATTACGTTGTGCGTTTAGTGACGACACATTAGTATTTACTGTTAATGCCATTTTACCATCTCCTAGGTTTAAACAGAGTGTGGTTCAACACGATTTAACAGGAACCACTGTTCGATAATTTCTTATAATAAGAAAGGCATTTACTGTGCCAACTTTAATTTATTTTTAAGTTATTGTTTTTAATTAACAAAAATAGATACCGTTGAATTGTAAATAAAGAGTGAAGTTATTTAGAAGAGAGTGACATTTTTTTGCCGCGATTTTGTAGCCAATTTTTGCCGCAAAGTATTGCCGCTTTAAAGTGGGTAAAGCGGCAAGGTATTTCTGCTTATAATCAGCTTATAAGTAATCGAATAACGAGAGGTTAGTTAAACGGCCAAAAGTGGCTTGCGATGCTTGCAGTGCCGTTTCTTGTTTAGTCAGTTCGCTAATAGCTTCTGCCATATCAACTTCAACTAAGTTAGAGCGATTACTTTTATTTTGAATATCGAGTGCTAAGTTAGAATCGCTTACTCTTTCAAGTGCGTTCATACGCCCACCTAAACTTGCTTGGGTAAACACGACTTGCTCACTGGCGTTTTGTAATTGCACTAAGCCATCAGCAAGTACTTGCTGAAAGTCACCACCTTCAAGTGTGCCATCGTTAAGGCCGGTAATAAGTGCTTGCAATGTATTAAGTACGTTTTCTTTGCCTGGTTTTTCAAGGCTAAAATCGAGTTGACCTGGTGCTGTGCCTTCAAATTCAATTTTCATACCTGCAAAATCGATAGACTCATCAGTAACTTCACCTATTACTGCAGGGGTTAGTGCTGCGCCATCTCGGTATATTTCGTAAGTTTGTGGATCTGTTGCCGTAGCCCCCGGGCTTACTAATACACTATAAGTATTTGCTGTTGCTAGAGCTGTTGGGTCTGCGTTGTAATTTGCTTGATGAAACTTATCAAACTCAGCTTGGCCGTCTACATATACACTTGCCGCTGTAATAGAGCCTGAAACACTTGCCGTGTTAGATTCTACATTTAATCGCGCGTTAGTTTTTTCAAACGTATCAAAGCCGTTATCACTCGCTTTAATTGATACACCTTCAGCTATAGTTATTTGGTGTTGCCCTTGGTCGCCATTATAGGTGTACTCACCCGCTGCAGAATCAAACTGATAAGGCTGCGTGCTGTCTTGGTATCCTGAAAATATGAACTTTCCGTCTTCTGATCGGGTGTTCATTAAGTTAGCTAACGTTTGTTGAATGCCACTAAGTTCTGATGCAATCGATTTTAAATCGTCCTTAGTATAAACACCATTACCAGCCTGAATAGTGAGCTCTTGCGCTTGTTGAATATTACTATTTATACTTTGTAATACGCTTTCTTCAGTTTCTAGGCGGCCATTTAGCTGATCGATATTTTTAGTGTATTGCTCATTTGTTTGTATTTTATTTGAATACAGCATAGCTTGCGAAATAGCAGCTGGCGCTTCTGAGGTGGTTAAATACTTTTCACCTGTTGTTACTCGCTCTTGAGCATTTGCAACACCTTGTTGGTTGTCGAGTATTTTATTTATGTTGTTTTGGTACATTAAATTATTTGATAAACGCATAATTACCTCGCCGCATTTAATAAGGTGTCAAAAATTTCTTGAGCTGCTGCTAAAACTTGTGCTGATGCTGAATATGATTGTTGAAAACGCAGTAAATTTGCGGCCTCTTCATCAAGGTTTACACCCGATAACGACTCGTACCATGCCTCAGATTGCTGTGCTAGAGCATCAAATGCAGCCCCACTTGTGATTGCTTGGCCAGTTATAACACCTATATCACTCACTAATCCTGAATAAGCTTGGTTGAACGTTTTATGGTTGTCGGCCGTTGCTGTTGTTTCTACATTTAAACGGACTAACTCACCATTTTGTAAATCAGCTAATTTTAAACCATTACGGTTATCATCAAAGCCGCCTTCGTTAAACTCAAGTGTAAAGGTGTCGCCTGTTGCAGGTGTGCCTTCTATATCAAAATCGAATCCGTAGGTATCGAATGGGGCACCCGCTTGCGATAACATTCCTTTTGCAGGAGGCGTAATAGTAAAAGTGCTCGTTCCGCTATTATCTGTAATTTGATATTCGTTAGCATTACCTGTTTTAACAAGCGTTATTTCACCGTTTGTTAAGCTTGGTGTTGAAGTAAATCCACCGGAGGTAACACTTGTTACTTCTCCCGCTGAAATAGTAGCGGTACCTATATTATTTAAATCGTTAGCAGTACGGATTGGCGATGCTAGTGCTAAATCTTCTGCGCGCCCTGTTGCAAGTGTAATACTTGAAGCGGCATCTGAATTAAGCTTTATTTGAAACTGATCACCCTCAACACCTGCCCCAGATACATTTACTTGAAGACCAAATGATTCGCCGGTGGTTATAGTCGATGAATCAATAACACCTGTCGATATATCAGCAAGTGAAGGCTGTCCCAGCGGATCCCCTTTGTTATCTATAGGCTGAATACTTACTTCATTAGCATTGCCTGTATAGGTAATAATAAAGTCACTGGCAGGAAGTTCACTACCTTTACCTGGCTCTACCGTTGCAGTCATACCGGCAGTACCTGTGTTAGCTTGATACGCATAAGCGCCAACGGTAGGAATATTAAAAATATTACCCCCTAGCTGACCTGTTGCATCCATACCCAATTTGTTTTGTTCGTTAAATGCATCAGCTATCGCTAAGCCCATTTGACCAATTTGGTTTTGCGCAGGAACTAATATGTCATCTCTAAAAGCAAGTAAGCCGCCAATTTTTCCTTTAAGCTTACTTACATCAACTTCAAGCGGCACTGCTTTGCCACCATTAACGTCAAGCGTGAATTCTTTAAAATTAGGATCGGGGTCGCCTGTCATCGAAAATAAGTTAAATGCACCATTTTGCATAACCACTGCTTCGCCTGTGCCCATAAAAACGAGTTTTTCGCCATTTGGACCATCAAGCGTTTCTATGTCTATTAGCTCTGACAAATCGCGTATTGCTTTATCGCGTTCGTTATAGGTAGAGCTCGCATCTGCGGCGTTATTAGTGCCATTAACTGCTGCAATATTTTGATTTAGCGTGCTAATACTTTGAATTAGTGAGTTTGCTTCATCTGAAAATATTTCGAGCTGCTCGTTCACTACACTTTTTTGATCAAGCACGATGCCCGAAAGCCTATCCATTTGATCAATTAAGCTTTGCGCATCTGTCATTACTAATGAGCGGGCAACGGTAGATGACGGTTGATTTAGCGCTTCTTGCACGTTATTAAATAAAGAGTTAATTCCGGTCGAAAGGTTGTTCGACTCTTCAGAAAAAATAGTATCAACTCGATTAGCCTCAGTAATAAACTGATCGAAAAACGATTTATTAGAGGTGTCACGATTTAGCTGTGACTGAGCAAACTCGTTTAATAATCGGTATGTTTCGCCTCGCCCCACTTGGTTATCAACCATAGTGGTAAACTCTGTACGCTCACGCACATAGCCTTCGGTATTTACATTGGCGATATTTTTACTTGTCGTTTGCAGTAGCTCCGAGCTTGCTCTAACCCCAGAACTGGCAATGTTCAATAAATTAAACGACATGTTACTCTACTCCTTGGCGGATCACGTTTGCCGCAATGTCTTTTAGCTGACTGCTATTGAGCACTTTTTTTATTTTGCTGGCATAATTTGGATCGGTTGCATAACCTGCTTTTTGTAATGAATCTAAAAAGTCGTTTGGTTTTGCTGTATTTTGTAATGCTTCTTTGTAGCGTGGGTTTTGCGTTAAAAAATCAACGAAGTCGTTCACGCTATCTTTAATTGAATCGTAGGCTCTAAAGCTGGCTTGTTTTTTAACGGGTGTGCCTTGCTCAAACTCAAGCGTTACTTTGCTTGCTTTATCGCCTTCCCAGCTTTTATCTGACTTAATATTAAATAAGTTATTTGAGCTGCCACCGTCACTTTTATTAATAATGTGCTTGCCCCAACCGGTTTCAAGTGCCGCTTGTGCAACCATTACAGCTGGGTTTAAACCTATTTTTTGCGCTGCAGTTTTAGCGTGTTCCCACACTGAACTTACAAACTCTTCTGCATTTTTAAATGTTGGGCTATCGGTTTTAGACTCTGCTGTATTAACCTTAGGCTCAGCAATATCGGCTTTAGTACTCTTAACGATAAGATCGGATTGCTTATTTTTTTGCTCATGAGGAAGAGCGGATCCGACTTGCGTATCGCTAAAAATATCGTTGGTTGTTCTAAGTACAGAGCCTGGCATAAAGTTTTTAGACTCAGGCGATAACTGCTGAACAATTAAATCGGCAAGGCCTAACGAGCCATTTGATGAAAGCTCTGTTGAAAGTTGCTGATCGTGCATTTCTTCAAAAAACTTTACGCCACTTGAATTAAATGGACTGTCTTTGTCTTCAAATGCTTCGTTAGCTTTGCGCATTCCTTTTAGCAACATTTGCGTAAAAATAGCTTCAAATTGTGCGGCCGCTTTTTTGAGCGCAGCTTTGGAAGCATCAGTTGATGCATCGCCACTGGTTAAGGCTTCTTTACGAAGTGAATCTAAGTTGCCTAAATCAAAAAAGTTTTGTTTATCGAGGTGATTAGTTTCCATCGGCTTTTTGACACAAAATGAATAATGCAGTTAAAAATGCAAAAATTGAGCCACTACCGATAAAACAAGGAAGATAAAAATAATAAACTTAAGTTGCTGTAAATAAAAAGCCCTAACTTCAAAAATATAGGGCTTAAGTAATACGTTATTTATTGGCTTGGGTTATTTATATAACAACTAACTGTCCGTTAATTGCGCCGGCTTCTTTTAGTGCTTCTAAAATAGCCATTAAGTCACCAGGCGCTGCGCCTACTTCGTTAATTGCGCGAACTAAATCGTCAAGGCTTACACCTGGATTAAATACAAAGGCGCGCGAGTCGTCTTGGTTTACATCAATAATACTTTGCTGTGTGACAACTGTATCACCGTTTGCTAGCGGATTTGGTTGTGACACGTTTTGTTGTTCTGCAATTGTTACTGTTAAGCCACCATGAGTTATAGCCGCAGGCTGAAGCTTAACGTTTTTGCCAATGACAATTGTACCGGTGCGCGAGTTAACTATAATTTTAGCGGCCATGTCAGCTGGTTTAAATTCTAAGTTTTCGAGTGTCGATAAGTACGATACACGCTGGGATGCATCGCGTGGTGCTATAACACGAATAGAAACAGAATCTATTGCTTGTGCGCTATTTGGGCCAACTAAGTCATTAATTGTTTTTTCTAGGCGTTTTGCCGTTGTAAAGTCTGGGCGGTTTAGATTGAAGGTAATGTAATCGCCTTGCATAAATGGGCTTTCTACAGTGCGTTCAACTGTTGCGCCATTTGGTATACGACCAACTGTAGGGGTGTTAATTACAACCTTACTACCATCAAGGCCTTGTGCGCCTAAGCCACCGACAATTAAGCTACCTTGTGCAATAGCGTACACGTTACCGTCTACACCCTTTAAAAAGGTTTGTAGTAAAGTACCGCCACGTAAACTGCCTGCACTACCAATAGAAGAAACCGTAATATCTATTGTTTGTCCGGGCTTTCTAAATGCAGGTAATTCTGCATGCACAGCAACAGCGGCAACATTTTTAATTTTAGGACTTTGAGTTGAAGGTAGCGTAATACCAAAGCTGTTCAACATGCCTCTAAAACTTTGTTGTGTGTATGAGTTTTGCTCGCCAGTGCCTGGTAAACCAACCACTAAGCCATAACCAACTAATTGGTTAGAGCGTACGCCTTCAACCATAGACACATCTTTTATGCGCTCAGCACTGGCAGTAAACTGCCAACCTAATAACACAACTAAACATAAAGCTTTAAGGCTATTCATGTTGCTACCCTCTAAAATGGAAACAGCGAACTGCTAAAGAAACGTGTAAGCCAACCAGGACTTTGCGCTTCTTGCGTTTGCCCTTTACCTGAGTATTGAATACGTGCATTAGCAATACGGTTTGATTCAACCGTATTATCGGCGCTTACGTCTTGAGGGCGTACTAGCCCTTCTAAACGAATAAACTCCTCACCGGTATTAAGCGTTAGCCATTTTTCGCCGCGTATAACTAAATTACCGTTAGGTAAAACGCGCATTACATTAACCGAAATATCACCCACTAAGCTGTTTGATTGGTTTGATTTTGAATCGCCCGTAAACGACGAATCGCTACCAATACCAAACTGAATACTATCGCCACCTATATTTACAGGTAGACCACCTAATCCAATAACGGGGTCTAAACTTGCGTCGGTTTCTTTGTCTGTTTCTGTTTTAGCGGCTTTTGTTGCTTGAGTAGACTCTTGCAATTTAACCGTAATTATATCGCCAGTACGTAGCGCTTTTTTATCAGAATATAAGTCGTTTGATGTATGAGTATTAAACAATGAACCTGTGGCTACCAGCGGCTCTAAAATAGGCTCGGGGTACATAGGTGCGTAGTAAGGGTCGTCCTGCACTACTTCACTATTTTGCGTAGACATACAGCCACTTAAAAATAATGTGCCCGCTGTAAATAAAATAATATTACGCATAATTCCCCCTACTCTATTAAAGCTGTTGATTGATATAACTCATCATTTCGTCAACGGCCGAAATTACTTTTGAGTTCATTTCGTAAATACGCTGAGTTTCTATTAGGTTTACCAGCTCTTCAGTCACATTTACGTTTGAAGTTTCGAGTGAGCCTTGAATAATGCTACCTAACCCTTCAACACCCGGGTTACCTTGTACCGGCGCACCACTTACAGCGGTTTCGGTATAAAGGTTTTGACCAATTGGCTCAAGGCCCGATGGATTAATAAAATCACTAATTGTTAGCTGACCAATGACCACGTTATCGGCTTGGCCTGCAACACGTACAGATACTTCGCCGTCTTGCGAAACCGTAATTGATTGCGCGTCATCAGGTACATTCATTTCTGGCTGAATAACGTAACCTGCGCCCGATGTTACAATGCGTCCATCGCCATCGGTAGTAAACTGGCCGTTGCGCGAGTAAGCAATATTGCCATCTGGTTGCAGTACTTCAAAAAAGCCTTCACCAGAAATCATCCAATCTAGTGAGTTTTCGGTGGTTAACATGTTGCCTTGCGTAAACTCTTTTTGGTTAGCTACAACTTTAGCACCCGCACCTAACATTAAGCCCGATGGCATTTCGGTATCTTGCGATGAACGACCACCTGGTTGATTAATATTTTGATAAAGTAAATCTTCAAATATAGCGCGGCTTTTTTTGTAACCTACGGTACTCGCATTCGCTAAATTATTTGAGATAACCGATATATCGGTTTGTTGAGCGTCTAGCCCAGTTTTACTGATCCACAATGCTGGATTCATAATCGTGTCCTCATTTTAAAGTTAAACTATGCGTAATAACTGATCTTGACGCTCGTCAATTTCTTCAGCTGTTTTCATTAATTTCACTTGTAATTCAAATTGGCGCTGGTGGCTTATCATGTCGACCATTTCGTGAACAGGGTTCACATTCGACATTTCAAGCGAACCACTTAAAACTTTTACATTGGCAGAGGTATCTACTGTTACATTTGCTTTTGGTCTAAATAAACCATCGTTACCTTTTTCGAGCTGTGAGCTATTTGCTTCTACCACTCTAAGCGTGTCTATTTCTTCTAAAAAGTTAGCGGGAGCGCCTTGTGGTCGAACTTGAATAGCGCCATCTTGGCTAAACCCTATTTTTTCGACTGGGACGGGTAAAATAACAGGTCCCCCTTCGCCAATAACTTGACGACCATGGCTGGTTACGAGCATGCCTTGAGCAGTAACGTTTAACGTACCCACTTTTGTGTAAGCTTCATTACCGGAGGCATCTTGCACAGCAAGCCATGCGTTATCGCTCATCGCGATATCTAAGTCTCGCCCGGTTTGAACAATGCCACCCGATACCATGTTTGAACCCGGACGCTCTTGCATTGAAAATACACGTGTAGGCAAACCTTCGCCAAACGCTTGCATAGAACGCGCCTGCGCAAAGTCAGCTTTAAAACCCGTTGTATTTGCATTTGCCAAATTATTGGCTTTTAAAGCAAGCCCCTGTAGGCTTTGCTTAGCGCCAGAGGCCGCAATGTAGACCATTTTGTCCATAGTATCGACTCACATAAAAAATCTCTGAACTTACAAATGCAAAATAGATGCCAGATTAAATTTGACGCAACATTGAGAGGTATTTAGAAGGGCTTACAAAGAGGACTTATAAAAAAGGCTGCAAAAATGCAGCCTAATATATTTAATGGGGTTTAGCTTATCGAATCTGCAAAATACTTTGCTGAATAGTTGAGTTAACTTCAAGCGCACGTGAGTTTGCTTGGTAATTACGCTGTGCAGTAATTAAGTCTACAAGCTCGTTTGTAAGGTTTGTATTTGATTGCTCAAGCGCTGATGAGTTAATTCCACCAAATGTACCCGAACCAGCTTCACCCGCTACAGGTTCACCTGAATCAATACTTTGCTTCCAGCTTGTATCACCCACTTGTGATAACCCTTGTGAATTTGGAAAACGTACCATAGCCACTTGGCCTAGGAATGTTGAGTCACCATTACTGTAAGAAGCGACAATTTTACCGTCTGTTCCTATATCAATTCCGGCTAAACGACCAACCGTTGAGCCATCTTGATCGAGTGCTTTTACTTCAAAACCACTTGAATACTGAGTTGGGATACGTCCTGCCGTGTTATTTTCATCGCGCCAGTTAAGCTCAATACCAGTACCTGGGAAAGTTGCACCATTGTCTAGTAATGTTGATAAACCAGCACCAGAACCCGCTGGTAGTAGTATTTCATCAAAAGTAGTTGTATTTGTATTTGCCACACCACCTGTTGTTGATGGCAAACCACTCGAGTTAAAACCTAGGGTAGTCAGTGGTGTATAAGGTGCGGTTTGTTCTCCACCAGTTGTGCCATCAACTACTTTGCCATCGAGTGTTGCGTATACTTCCCAACTGTTATCTGTACCACCTGCTGCGGCATCATCTTCTTTAGCAAAAAAGTATTGTAAGATGTGCGGCTCACCTAAAGAGTCATATACTGTTGTTGACGTAGATGAGTTATAAGTACCACTAGAAGCAGGGTCAAAATCTAGACCTGATGGATCCGCCGTTGCATCTAAGTTAAACGACAAAAATACATTTTCTGTTGCGCGAGGAGAACCAGACGAATCAGGGATTTGAATTGGATCAGTTGTGCTCAAACTTACCGACGTTGTATCACCTGTAGATGAATCAACTGGGAATGCTTGTAAAAAGTTACCTTTTGCGTCAACCATAAAGTTATCTTGGTTAAGCTTAAATGCACCCGCACGTGTATATGTTAAATCTTGCGAAGATAAATCGTCGGTCATCGCAAAATAACCTTCACCAGTGATTGCTAAATCAAGTGAGTTATTTGTAAATTGCAGTGAGCCTTGGTGAAACTGCTGCGCAACCATGGTTGTTTGCACACCGTCACCATTTTTAGTCTTACCAGAGCTAAACACTGATGAAGCGTAAACATCGGCAAACTCAGCGCGTGACTCTTTAAAACCTGTGGTATTAACGTTTGCAATATTATTTGCCGTTACGTCTAAATCTTTTTGCGCGGCAGCAAGGCCGGTTAATGCAATATTGAAGCTCATAATTCACCTCTAACCTGTTAGTCTGTGGCCTGCTAGCAGGCGAAAAATACTAAAATTTACTACGCGATTTCTGCTACATCTGTCAGCCTAACCGCACCTTCTTTAGTGTTAATAATAATGCCACTTGAGCCATTAATATTAACGCTTTCAATGTTCTTGAATGTAGCAATGGGCAAGCTTGAAAATTCGCCGTCAGTACTTCCTTCGGCGGTTACTGAGTATTCACCTTCAGGTAAACGCTCACCAGCTTCATTTTTGCCATCCCACGCAAAACGTACTGCACCTGCTGATTGAGAACCCATATCAATAGTTCTCACTAGCTGACCTGATGCATCAGTTACTTTAATTTTTAAGTTATCAACGGCTTCTTCTGCCACTGCCGAGCCTCTGGCATCACCCGTTTCATTTAAATCCAGGGTGTTTGACTCAAGTAAAGCTTGCTTGCCAACAAGTGTTGATGCTTGCAATGCTGAATTTGATGTCATAGAAGACGCTAAGCTATCAAAATTTGAATTTAAATCGCTGATGCCTTGCGCCATTGTAAAGCTGGTCATTTGCGCAATCATTTGATCGTTATCCGCAGGGTTACTGGGATCCTGAAACGATAATTGCTGAGTTAACAAAGAGAAAAAGTCTTCTTGTGTTAACGCATCACTCTCATTGTCGCTGGTCGCTACTTGCGATTCTTGCCAGCGTATAGAGTCTAAATAGGATGAAGATGTACTAATATCGTTACTCATAACCTACCCTCGGTTACCGCTGCCCTAGCAACAGTGTTTTACTTAGCATTTGCTTTGCTGCATCAGCAACTTGCACGTTTGTTTGGTAAGAACGAGAGGCAGAAATCATATTTGCCATCTCCTCTACAACATTGACGTTGGGTTTATAGATATAGCCATTTTCATCCGCACTTGGATGGTTTGGGTTATATTCAATTTGTAATGGTGCATTACTTTCAACAATGCCCAAAACCTTAACACCAACTGCGGAGCCCTGTTGGTTACTTACTGATGCTGAAGCCTTTGTTAGCTCAGCCGCAAATACAGGTTGGCGCGCTCGGTACGTTTTGTCTTGAGATGAACTAATGGTATTAGCATTAGAAATATTACTAGCTGTAGTATTTAAGCGAACGTTTTGTGCGCTCATACCCGAACCTGCAATATCGAAAACATTATATAAACTCATAATTTTTATCCTTGACTACCGAGAGCTTTATTCAGGCCTTTAAATTTACCGCTTAAAAATTGCAAGCTGGCCTGATACTCCATAGCATTCTGTGTATACAAGTTTCGTTCCACTTGTATATCAACCGAGTTACCATCACCTGTATCTGATTGATTTGGCAAACGAAATGATTCTGAACTGCCCATACTATGAGTACCTCCACCAATGTGTTTATCATTAGTTCTTACCATAGTATTGCCGCTTTGCTGGGTTGACCTTGCCGCTTTTAATGCAGAGGCAAAATCAATATCTTTTGCTTTATAGCCAGGCGTATCAGCGTTAGCTATATTAGTTGCAATTAATTCAGCTCGCTGTGAACGGATCAACATGGCTTGCGGATGCACACCTAATGCTTTATCAAAACTGATAGCCATAACCTTCTCCAAAAAATTGACTTACCCATGAATAAAGCAAAAAATAAGCCATTAATATTAGGAAGTGTTATATTTTTATAAGACTATGTATCTAAATAGAAAAACGACGCTTGGTGCGTCGTTTTAGGGAAATGAATTAACTTAGTTATTTCTTTTGGTAAATAATACCGGGGTTGCATCTAACCATATCGAATTCAGTACTTAGGCCAGTTAGAGACTCTGACGCCCCTAAAAATAAGTACCCTTTTGGGTTTAATGCTTGTGCAAACTGATTAATAATTTTAGCTTTTATTTCAGGCGCAAAGTAAATAAGTACATTTCGGCAAAAAATAATATCAAACTTGCCCATTAACGCGTAAGAATCAAGCAAATTCAGGTGCCTAAAACTAACTTGTTTTTTTATTGTATCGTTTACTTGTGCCATACCATTGCCGCTGTCTTTAAAAAACTTTTTACGACGCTCTGCAGATAACCCTCTGGCAAGTGCAAGCGCGTCATATTCTGCATTTTTACACATATCAAGCATGGTATTAGATATGTCGGTACCAATAATTTGTGCACCCATACGAAGCACACCAGGTTGCTTAGTATTAAATTCAGCTACTGACATAGCTATTGAATAAGGTTCTTGGCCTGATGAGCTGGCAGCAGACCAAATTTTTAAAGGCCTTCTTAAGTCTTTAAACTCAGGAAAAAGCTTATTTTGGAGCAACTCAAACGGGTATTGATCTCTAAACCACAACGTTTCGTTTGTGGTCATTGCATCAACCACAGCGGCTCTTAATTGCCGCTCGTGAGGCCCGAGAGTTTTACTAACCAACTCCGATAAAGATCCCACATTAAATCGAGTCATTAACGGAGCAAGTCGGCTTTTAACTAAATACTGTTTGTTTTCACCTAAAACAATGCCGCATTGCTGCTCTAAAAACGAACGAAACTGGTCGTATTCACTTTGCTGCAAATCTTTATTATTCAAGTTAGTAGCACCTATTTTTGTTAATCACAATGAACCCACTTTTTAACCGCTGTTGCTAATTCGTCTGGGTTAAATTTAGCAATAAAGTCATCCGCCCCGACTTTTTCAATCATAGCCTGGTTAAAAACACCACTCAAAGAGGTATGCAAAATAACATGCAAAGGTGCAAGTTTGGGATCTGCTTTTATTTCAGCTGTTAAGGTATAGCCGTCCATTTCTGGCATTTCAACGTCTGAGATAAGTAACGCTACTCGCTCAGTAATATCGTTTTTACAATCAAGCTCTGCTATTTCTTTTAATCTTATAAGTGCTTCTTTACCATTTTTGGCAAGCTCTGTTTGCACGCCTAACGGCTCTAGGGCACGTTTAACTTGATTACGCGCAACAGCAGAGTCGTCTGCTATAAATACGATACGTTCGCCTAAATCTTTTTGAATATCGCCACTTTGTGCAACTTCAGCACTTACTTCTGTGTTCACTGGGCAAATTTCGTTGAGAATTTTTTCTACATCGAGAATTTCGACTAATTCATTTTCGATTTCGGTCACTGCTGTTAAGTATGAATAACGTCCGGCACCTGATGGCGGTGGCATTATTTTTTCCCAATTCATATTTACAATACGTTCAACTCCGCCCACTAAAAACCCTTGCACAGAGCGATTGTATTCAGCAATGATTATAAAGCTGTCTTTAATGTTGTCGATTGGGCGCCCACCTACAGCCATTGATAAATCAATAACCGAAATGGTTTGACCACGAATATGTGCAACACCACGAATATACGGATTAGATTTTGGCATGCTTGTTAGTGGAGGGCATTGCAGCACTTCTCTCACTTTAAATACATTAATACCAAAACGCTGACGCCCTCTGAGCTTAAATAAAAGTAATTCTAGGCGGTTCTGCCCAACCAACTGTGTGCGTTGGTTTACTGAGTCTAAAATGCCTGCCATTCAAATCTCCTAAAGAAAACAAATAATACGGAACGATAATTGCTTTCTATTTATAAAGCTACATAACATCGCGGGTGCGTCTACTTTTTGACGCAAAATATTTATACCCTGTTTGAAACCATAAGCATAGTCGAAACATTATGAGTTTGTTAAAAAAAATCAGAAGATACAGTGTTTTTTATTTTGTTACTAGCTTGTGCTTTGTATTCCCTTTGCAAGCTAAAGTGTTTAGTAAAGATTTATTACAAGACATGGCCGTTGCTTATATAGCTAAGCAGATTGGTACATTGCAAAATACTAATACTCAATTAAGTGCACTGCCTTTAGATAGTCGCATTCCTGATCGTGTCTGTAATACTGAACTTGAATTATCAACATCCGATGAGCCACCATTTAACCGCCAAGTAACCTTACAAGCCAAGTGCAATGATGCGCAAACGTGGGCTCAATACGTTCATGTAAGAGTTGTTGAAATGGCTCCAGTTGTTGTTGCCACCGCTAATTTATCCCGCGGTGAAGTAATAACTAAATCGCATTTAAGTATTGAAATGAAACCAACTCACTTTGTACGAATACAGTACTTAGATGACCCCACAATGCTAATAGGCAGCAGAAGTAAACGAAATATTAGAAGTGGTATGCCAGTATTACTAAACCAAATTTGTATGGTGTGTAAAGGTGACTCTGTTAATATTTACGCTAACCTTAGAGGCCTTAGAATTAAAACCACAGGTATTGCTTTAGAAGACGGTACTTTGGGCGAACAGATACAAATAAAAAACAAAAAATCAGGTAAAGTTTTAAATGCGCGAGTAGATGGTGTAGAGTCTGTTCAGGTGAATATTTAATTTAGATTTATACTAAAGTATCCTACGTATATGCCGATAACATGGCATAAGTTGGGTAATATACGGGTTTATTATTATGGTTAATCAAGTTAATGGCAGTAATCAACAAGCTAATGCGTTAACAAATGCAAAGCAACAACAAGTTGATTTAAAAAAAGATAACGCAAATACACAAGCGACGCAGACTCCTTCGCCTAAAGCAGCAAGTGACTCTGTAAGCTTGACGCCGCAAGCGCAGCAATTAAAAACGCTTCAAGATAAAGCACAGCAATCGTCTGGCTTTGATAGCGATAAAGTTGCTGAGCTTAAAAAAGCAATTACCGAAGGTAAATATCAAGTGGACAGTGAAAAGCTTGCTAAAAACTTAGCTGATTTTGAGTTTAACGTGTATGGCTGATCATAATAGTTTAATTAGCGTAAAACTAAACCAACAAGTAAGTTGTTTAGACTCTTTGCACGCGCTATTAAACGACGAGCTTACTGCTATTGCCTCACGACGTGGTGCTGGTTTAAAAGAAATTACCCAACAAAAAATGTCTTTTTTAACTAAGTTAAGCACTCTAGATAAAGAGCTAAGTAAGCTAATTGCCAGTAACGATACACAAAACCCTGAAATATCTGAGCTAATAAGCCAAGTTAAAACTCAACTTGCGCAGTGCCAAAAACAAAATAATGTTAATGCTCATGCCGCTCGCCAAGCGCAACTAAGTGTTAAACAATTAAAAGAGATATTAATTGGCGCACCAACGTCAATGACCTACGACCAAGCCGGTAAGTCTGTAAATACCGAGAGTAAACTGGTTCGTAATTTAAAAGCGTAAGCCCAAAATTTCACATTAAAAAAGCCTTATTGATTTATCAATAAGGCTTTTTTAATGTCCTTTATGCTTAAATTTCGTTATAAATAATATCAATTTTCTTAATAATGTAAGCCCCCTTAATAAATAATTAAGAGGGCTCTATTAATATTAAATATCCGTTTGATTATTACTACTTTCAATTAAGTGTTTAATCATCTCTTCCGATTGATTTTGTACATCAACCGCAGATGCTGCTGCATCAATGCTTCCCCCACTTTGAGCTGGAGTATAAGCAATTGCAGAGCCTTCGTCTTCAATCAGTGTATTTAGCGCTATAAGCTGCTCTGCATCTTCGTTAATGATAACGTCATCAATATTAAGCGGCTCCGCCGAACTCACTTGCATAGTTTGCTCAGGTGCTGATAGACCACTCAAGTTGCCTAAATCAATCGTTTCAGTGCTTAATAAGTTGTTGCTTGAAACTTCATTAGGGGTTGTATCGCCTAAAGCCGACTCTTCGCTAAATGATGCAGGGATTGTGTCGCCAGAAGCAGCGCTTGCTCCATTATCGTAAATATTGCCTGACTCTATAAATACATCATTTCCATTTTTAACTTGATAATTACCAGCTTCGTCCACAGTATAGAAATGCGTGTTTTCAAGACCTGTACCCAGTAAACCTAAAAGATTCAGATCTAAATTAGTAGAGTCCCAATTACCTTGAGCATCTACAACTGCATATGGCGCTGAAGTTAATACTAAATCAATGCCTAAAACTAATGAGTCGAAAATATAGACCTTACTTCCCTCACCGCCATCAGATGTACCTTCGTAACCAACCAATATCCCTATACCCAATAAATTAAGTAAGTACTCAGGTTCTACTGTAAAGTTGATCGGTGTATTATCAATAACCAATCCAGATAAACTACCGCTTGATGTTGCGTTTCCAGAACTATCGGTCGCTACAGCTGTTACTGTATAAGCCCCATCAGCTAAGGTAGTATTAGCTGTTACGCTCCACTCACCAGATGCATCAGCAAATACTGTTTCAGTTGCCTCTGTAGCGCCACTAAAGGTCACCGTTACTGACTCACCTGGAGCGGCTGTACCTGTTATAACTGGGTTTTGATCTGTAGTTAGTACCAATCCTGAATCAATTGTAATACCTGAGTCAATTGCGCTACTTGATGATTGCGTACCTGTATTACCTGCGCTATCAGCAATGCTTACATCTACGCTGTAATTACCCTCAGGAAGTACTTGTGTAGAGGTCACGCTCCAAGTTCCATCAGGCCCAACTGTTGTTTGAACATTATGAGTGGCACCAGCTGAATCAGTAAACATAACTATAACATTTTGTCCTGCAAAGCTTCCAATTACTGACCCCGTAACAGTAGGTGTTGTATCTTGCCCTACCAATATTGGATCTATGACTACAGTTGGCGCTGTGTAGTCTGTGCTTGACACCATAGTATCGTTAGCAGAGTTACCCGCTGTATCGCTTATTGATGCTGTTGCACTAAAGCTACCTTCACTCAGTGCGGTAGTAGCTGTTACTGACCATGTGCCATTGCCTGCAACTTGAGCGGTAATAGTTTGTGAATCGTTATTAGCATCAGTAATAACAACACTTACATTTGTACCTGCTGGTGCATCACTTATACCTGTAATTGTTGGTAACGGGTTATTAGTAACAGGTAACTGGTTAACTTCAACTGTTGGTGGTGTTAAATCAATAATGCCACCTAGGCTTGTAGAACTTGTAAGCCCTAAGTTTTCAACTGTAGCACTTACAGTAAAGGCACCTTCAGCTAATGGTGTTGTAGGTATTAGAGTCCATACACCTGCAATAGCTTGGGTGTTATATGTCGTTGCTGTACCGCTACTATCGGTAATAACTACCTGTACGTCACCTGCTAATATATCTGTGGTACCTGTAATTGTTGGCGTTGTATCGCTTGTATCTACAATTTGATTAATTAACAAACCTGGTAAGGTTGTACTAATAGTGCCCGTTTGCGTAACTGTTGTTATATTCCCAGCATCATCGGTACTTATTGCCTCAATTGTTAAGTCACCTTCAGCAAGTAAAGGAGTAACAATAAGCCATGTTCCGTCTCCTAATACCGAAGTGGTAACTACATATAATGTATCTGTAGAGTCAGTAATATTTACGGTAATTAAACTTCCTACCTCTTCATCGCTTGTCCCTTCAATAGTAGGTGTTAGCGTATTAAGTACACCAAACGCATCAATCCCTAGCGCTGGCGCTATAGTATCTATGGTTACTTGCTCAATGGCCGACTGCCCAGTATTGCCTGCGGCGTCAGTTATACTTGCAGAAACAGTATATATACCATCTGATAAGCTAGTAGTTACTAAAGACCACTTGCCATCGCTACCAATTAAGGTATTAAATACCGTTTTTTCACCATTACTACCAATAACAGTTACGTCAATATCTGTACCTGGTTCTTCTTCCGATGTACCTGAAATTTCTAATAAATCGGTATTGCTAATGCTCAGTGGTAAAATTCCAACCACTGGTACTAGCGTATCAACGACGAATTCAAGCGTATCGGTAACTACATTACCTGCATTATCAGTAATACTCACATTAGCAACGTGTTGCCCTTCAGATAATGCATCTACCTCGAGTGAAAATAACCCAGCTGCATTAACCGTAGTGGTTAAAACTGAACCACCATCAAGTTGTATTTCAACAACACCATTAATTAAATCACTGGTACCTTGGATAATTGGCGTTGAATCTGATGTTGTGCCAATAACCTCTAAGCCAAGTGTTGGCGATATTGTATCCACCACATCCGTAAGTAACTGCGTCGTAGTAATACCTACTTCACTTAACACATTAACAGTGACTTTAAACACTCCTTCAGCCAATGATTGAGGAACTTGTACAGCCCACGTATTATCGGCTTGCACTATAGCCGTAAGCTCTTGTACTACATTTTCGCTATCTACCACTCTCACTAGCACTTCGGTGCCTGGGGCTTGGTCGGTCGTACCGCTAATTATTGGTAAATCGCCCTCACCAGTAGCAAAGTCAACCACCGCATTAAGTAACGGCGTTGAAGCATCTACATCTGCAGTCGTAATAGTGGTGGTGTTACCCGCTTCATCGGTTGCAGAGGCTTCAACAACTGATAGACCAATAACATTAACGGCTAGGCCTAATAGCTCCCAATCACCATTTGCATCTGTGGTTACATCGTATGTTAAATCGAGTAAATCACCTGCAAGCTCTAGAGTAACCGTAACGGTTT
Source organism: Pseudoalteromonas sp. APC 3358 (assembly GCF_030408075.1). Lineage (NCBI taxonomy): Bacteria > Pseudomonadati > Pseudomonadota > Gammaproteobacteria > Alteromonadales > Pseudoalteromonadaceae > Pseudoalteromonas > Pseudoalteromonas sp. APC 3358. The sequence goes on along the minus strand of NZ_JASDCE010000002.1, from coordinate 440,696 downwards.
TACCTTCGCCCAAATCAGATGTACCAGATAAAGAAACCAACCGACCTAATAGGAACGAAGGCACAATTGTTAGCTCTGGTCCCACGGTATCAACCTCACCACCGGTTTTATTGTCGACCGAAGTATTGCCCGCAGCATCGCTAATAGTTGCACTAACACTGTAAACACCGTCAGCTAAAATATTATTAGCGGCCGCTTGCCAGTCTCCATTGCCATCGGTTTGAACGGTCATTTGATGAGAAACTCCAGCAGAATCAGTAAAGGTAACAATAACGTTTGTATTTTCCTCGTTAGACGTACCTGTAATCAATGGAGTGCTATCTTGAGTTAGTATTAATGAACTTTGATTAATACTAATTTCAGGAGCAATTGTATCAATGGTTGCTGTATCTGTTGCGTCCCCGGTATTACCCGCGCTATCAGTAACAAATACTTCAACTGAATAATCGCCTTGTGAAAGAGAGCTACTTGCCTCTACAGACCATATACCTCCAGTTTGAACCGTTGTATTTACAGTATGCTCATTACCTTGTGCATCGGTGAATACCACAGCAACAGCATCACCCACATTGGCACCTGTCACACTTCCTGAAATACTTGGAGTTAGATCGGTACTTCCAGCAATATTATTAATAGTTACAACTGGCGCTGTTATATCAACTACCCCTGTAGTACTTGTGTTTACAGGGTTACCGGCAGTATCTGTGGTTGAAGCTGAAACCGTGTAAGTGCCCTCACTCACCTCTGTACTTGCAGCGACTGACCATGTGCCATTTGCACCAACAGTAGCATTAACCGTTTGCTCTGCACCTAAGTTATCCGTAATTAAAATAATAACTAATGCGCCTTGTGGAGCTGTAGTTGTGCCTGAAATTGTAGGCGTAGTGTCGTTAGAAGTTACCGGCGGTGTAATATTAAGTGCTGGTGGAGCTAAATCTATCACTCCCTCACCAGTTGCATTACTTGTTAAACCACCTTCAGTCACAATTGCCGAAACAGTAAACTCACCTTCAGGAAGAATACTTGTCGCATCAACACTCCAAACCCCGCTTACTACCATAGTAGTTACAGTATGTGAAATGTTATTAACGTCAGTTATAACGACTGTGATTTCTGTGTTATCTGCCGCACTACTTGTGCCTGATACTTCTGGTGTTTGATCGTTCGTATCAACAATTGTATTAATATTAATTGTAGGCGCATTGGTATTTAACGTTGCGGTACTATTTGCAACTGATTCATTCCCTGCGGCATCAGTAACACTTGCAGAAACTGTAACTTCACCATCAGTCAGTGCGTCTGTTATATCTACACTCCAAGCACCTCCTGCACCAACAACAGTTGTGTAAGTCTCGGTACTATCTCCATCGGTCACAGTTACTGTAATATTTGTGTTTTCAGGTTCATTGGATGTGCCTGAAATAGTTGGCGTGCTGTTATTAATTGTACCTAATGCATTTATAGTAATACTTGGTGCTTGAGTATCAATAAAGCTCGAACCTGTATCAGAGCCTGTATTACCAGCATCATCGGTAATACTTACCTCTACATCATAATTGCCATCTGGCAAGCTTGGCGCTGTAACTTGCCAATCGCCGCTAGCATCAACTATTGCGGTTAAAGTATGTATATCACCGTTGCTATCTGTAATGACTATATCGACCACCGTATTCTGTGGTTCAGTTGAAGTACCACTTACAATTGGTGTATTAGTGTTAAATACAGTTATATCATTAAATACAATAACAGGTACTTGGGTATCAATTGTTAAATCAATAGTCGTGCTGCTGATATTATTAGCGTCATCGTTAATACTTACTTGCGCCGTATAATCACCATCAACAAGTGCTACGGGGACATCTACTTGCCAATTACCATCAGTACCCACAGTTGCTATTAGTGTTTGACCACCAATAATAATAGTTACATCAGCACCAATTTCGTCACTCGTACCCGAAATTGTAGGAGTTGTATTAGTTGTTGAATTAACTTCATTTACACTTAATGAAGGAGCAGCGCTGTCTATTTCTCCTTGCACTTGCTTCGATGTTAAGTTACCAACACCATCTCGAACCTCTGCAACAACAGTATACTGACCTTGCGCTAGCTCTGCTGGTACAGCAGCAGACCAGCCACCGCCGGCTTGAACAATCGCCGTAAACTCTTGGTTTTGCCCTGCACTATCGGTGACAGTCACATCAATTACAGTGCCTTGCCCCATATCGGTGGTTCCGCTAATTACTGGGGTACTATCATTCGATAAAGCATCAACACTAACGGTTAGTTCTGGCGCTACGTTATCAAAATCAAGTGTATTGATTGTTCTGACGTTACCAGCGGCATCACTTGCACTGGCTGTTACATAAGCAAGACTTAGTAAAGGTACTGTTATGTTTGCAAGCCCCCACGTACCATCAGGATTTGTTGTCGCTGTATAAGTTGCGCCAACTAACCCACCAACTAGGTACTCTGTGATAGTGATCACAGAACCCCCTGGTAGATCAGAATCCCCCGAAAGAGAAACCAAATTTCCTAATAAAAACGATGGAATAATTTCAATATCCGGAGCGGTTATATCGACTTCGCCAGTGTCTGTACCCGTGCCTGTATTGCCTGCGGCATCGGTGATGCTGGCGCTGACGCTGTAATTACCTTCCGCTAAATCGCCGCTTGGCGTTACACTCCAGTTACCATTAGCATCGGTTTGTACATCAATAGTTTGCACTGCATTCGCTGCATCTGTAAACGTCACCGTGATGGTGCTGCTAGGTGCATCACTGGTGCCTGTCACTGTTGGCGTGCTGTCGTTTGTTAATACTGGCGCATCAACGGTAATGCTTGGCGCGGACGTGTCTATTGTGCCGTTGCCGGTAATATCGGTGCTGTTACCTGCCACATCGCTGATGTTAGCGGTGATCGTGTACGGCCCTTCTGCAAGTGCTGTTGGCACTTCGACTGAGAAGTTGCCATCAGCATCCACAGCGGTGGTGAACGTTTGTGTATTACCTAAATCGTCCACAACTGTGAAGTTAATAACGGTGCCTTCAACCGCATCGCTTGTGCCGCTCAGTGTCGGGGTTACGTCGTTGCTTGAGCCTGGGCTGGTAAGTACAAGTGTAGGTGCGGTGGTGTCTACTTCGCCGGTGCCTGTGGCGGTGGTGTCGTTGCCTGCGGCATCTTCAACACTTGCACTAATGGTGTATGCACCTTCTGCTAGTGCTACCGGTACAGGGATTGACCACGTGCCATTGGCAAGTACGGTGGCGCTTATTGTTTGCGGTGTGCCACTGCTATCAGTGACAACAATCGTTATTTCACTTCCCTGCACTGCATCACTGGTACCTGCAATCGTTGGGGTGGTGTCGTTGCCTACGCCGTTGTCGGTAATAATAAGGCTCGGGCCAGTAAGGTCTATCTGACCTGTCTCTGTTGCACTCCCTATATTGCCCAGCCCATCATTCACGGTAGCTGTGACGGTGTATTCGCCTTCGGCTAAATCAGTTGGTGCGTCTACGATCCATACACCACCCGTTACGGTCGTATCAACAGTCGTAATATTCCCTGCACTGTCTTCAAACGTTAAACTAATGGTGGTGCCATCTGCCGCATCGCTTGTACCATTAATGGTTGGGGTGGTGTCGTTGGTATCAACCAATGCATTAATACTAATGCTTGGGGCCGTGGTGTTGAGTGTTGCGGTTTCACTTAATGTAGTGGTATTACCGGCGTTATCACTCACGCTAGCTTCAATGGTGAGCTCACCATCGCTCAGTGCATTCGGTACATCCGCTGACCAGCTGCCATCAGCTTGTACTGTTGCGGTGAACGTTTCTGTTGTGGTGCCTTCGCTTACACTGATGTTTATTACTGTGCCCGCTGGCGCATTGCTGCTTCCGCTGACTGTTGGGGTGCTGTCGTTCGTGGCGCCGACTGTGTCTAACGTCAGAGTTGGCGCTAAGGTATCTAGGTTGCCTGATTGAACTGCACCGCCAGTATTGCCTGCATCATCGGTGATACTGGCTTGCACGGTGTAGCTTCCATCCGGTAATTCAGGGCTAGTTGCTTGCCAATCGCCGTTTGCATCGACTGTGGCTGTAATTGGGTGTTCATCACCGTTGCTGTCAGTAATAATAATGTTGATAACCGTGCCTTCAGGCTCTGTTGAGGTACCACTAACAACTGGGGTGCTGTCGTTACCTAGACCCAATGCGTCAACAGTGACGATTGGTGTAACCGTATCAACATTGCCACTCCTATTCGCTGTGCTCTCATTGCCTGCGGCATCGGTAATGCTCGCAACAACTGTGAAGTCACCTTGGGCAAGCGCGTTTGATACTTCAATAACCCAGTGGCCATCGCTGTCAACTATTGTATCAATGGTTTGCACAGCACCTGCGCTATCTGTGATAGTGAGTGTGACAGTGCCACCAATTTCGTTACTGGTGCCTTGTAATGTCGGTGTTAGGTCGTTTACATCACCTACATTTTGTATCGTAAGCGTTGGCGCTTGCGTGTCGATGGTGGTGGTATCACTCGCGGTGGTTTCGTTGCCGACACTGTCGCGTACACTCACTTCAATGGTGCTTTCACCTTCGCTTAGCGGTGTGGTTGGAGTGGCACTCCAATTGCCATCCGCATCCACAAGCGCAGTGATGGTTTGTGGGTTGCCTGCGCTATCAGTAACCACAATCGTCACTTGTGCACCCTCACCTGCATCGCTTGTGCCGCTTATGATTGGCGTGTTGCTGTCGCTTTGTGCTGCAACATCAACAGTGAGTGTCGGTGGCGTATTATCAAAGTCGTCTGAGCTAATTGTACGGGTATTACCTGCTGCATCGGTCGCTGTTGCGATCACTGAGCCTAAGTTCAGTAATGAGATATCAATACCAGTCAGTGACCAGTTACCATTGGCGTCAGTGGTTGTGGTGTAACTTACGCCCACACCGCCGCCAACAAGTTGCTCAGTAATGGTAATTTCACTGCCAGCCGGTAAATCAGAGGTGCCGTTTAATAACACCAATGAGCCTAATAAGAAGGTAGGTGTAAATGCTAAGTCTGGCGGTGTTATATCGACTTCGCCACTGTCTGTACCTGTGCCTGTGTTGCCTGCAGCATCGGTGATGCTGGCGCTGACGCTGTAATTACCTTCCGCTAAATCGCCGCTTGGCGTTGCACTCCAGTTACCACTTGCATCGGTTTGTACATCAATGCTTTGAGTGGCATTCGCTGCATCTGTAAACGTAACTGTGATAGTGCTATTAGGTGCATCACTGGTACCAGTCACTGTGGGTGTGGTGTCATTGGTGAGTACTGGCGCATCCACGGTAATGCTTGGCGCGGTCGTGTCTATTGTGCCGTTACCTGTAATACCGGTGCTGTTACCTGCTGCATCGCTGATGCTGGCGGTGATCGTGTACGGCCCTTCTGCCAAGGCAGTCGGTACTTCTATAAAGAAGTTGCCATCGGCATCCACAGTGGTCGTAAAGGTTTGTGTATTGCCTTGATCGTCCACCACGGTGAAGTTAATAACGGTGCCTTCAACGGCATCGCTTGTGCCGCTAAGTGTCGGGGTGATGTCGCTACTTGAGCCTGGACTGGTAAGTACAAGTGTCGGTGCAATGGTATCTATTTCACCAGTGCCTGTGGCAGTGGCTTCGTTGCCTGCGGCATCGCTCACACTGGCGCTCACTGTAAAGGTGCCTTCAGCCAGTACTTGCGTGGCTGCTACGCTCCATGTGCCATTAACCCCTAATGTGGTCGTTACGGTATGAGTAATATTATTACTGTCGGTGATTTCAACGCTTACGGTGCTACCTTGTGGCGCATTCGCTGTGCCGGTGATCGTAGGTGTTGTGTCATCAGTCACGGTTACATCATTTACGGCAATATTAGGAATGGTCGTATCCACTACACCATTTTCTGTTGCTGTACTTGTATTGCCGCTTCCATCTGTAACACTCGCTTCAACTTCATAACTGCCTTCAGCTAAGTCAACAGGAGCTTCAACACTCCAGATACCGTCTGTAACGGTTGTTTGTACCGTGTTTGTTATGTCATTACTGTCCGTGATACTGACGGTGATAATAGTGCCATTTTCTGCACTGCTGGTACCGCTCACATTCGGCGTTGTATCATTTGTATCCATTAATGCATCAATATTAATACTCGGTGCATTGGTATCCAATGTTGCGCCTTCACTTAACGTGGTGGTGTTGCCTGCACTGTCGCTTACACTTGCTTCGATAGTGAGTGGACCATCAGTTAGCGCGTTCGGTACATCTGCTGACCAACTGCCATCGGCTTTTACTGTTGCGGTAAACGTTTCTGTTGTGGTGCCGTCGCTTACACTGATGTTTATTACTGTGCCCGCTGGCGCATTGCTGCTTCCGCTGATTGTTGGGGTGCTGTCGTTGGTCGCTCCTACGGTATCCAGTGTCAATGTCGGCGCTAAGGTATCAAGGGTGCCTGTTTGTGTTGCGCCGCCGGTGTTACCTGCATCATCGGTGATACTGGCTTGCACGGTGTAGCTTCCATCTGGTAATTCAGGGCTAGTTGCTTGCCAATCACCGTTTGCATCCACAGTAGCGGTGATTGGGTGTTCATCACCGTTACTGTCGGTAATAACAATGTTTATAACCGTGCCTGCAGGCTCTGTTGAGGTACCACTAATCACTGGAGTGCTGTCGTTACTCAAACCCAGTGCATCAACGGTGACAACTGGTGTGATGGTATCTACATTACCACTGCTGTTTGCGGTGCTCTCGTTGCCTGCGGCATCGGTAATGCTCGCAACAACTGTGAAGTCACCTTGGGCAAGCGCGTTTGATACTTCAATAACCCAGTGGCCATCGCTGTCAACTATTGTATCAATGGTTTGCACAGCACCTGCGCTATCTGTGATAGTGAGTGTGACAGTGCCACCAATTTCATTACTGGTGCCTTGCAGCTCAGGTGTTAAATCGCTAACATCGCCTACGTTTTGAATGGTGAGCGTTGCCGCTTGCGTGTCGATAGTCGTGGTGTCACTCACGGTGGTTTCGTTGCCGACACTGTCGCGTACACTTACTTCAATGGTGCTTTGACCTTCACTTAATGGTGTCGCTGGTGTGGCGCTCCAATCACCGTTTGCATCCACAAGGGCGGTGATAGTTTGTGGGTTGCCGTTGCTGTCGGTAACCACAATCGTCACTTGTGCACCCTCACCTGCATCGCTTGTGCCGCTTATGATTGGCGTGTTGCTGTCGCTTTGTGCGTCAACCTCAACAGTAAGCGTTGGTGGTGTGTTATCAAAGTCGTCTGAGCTAATTGTACGCGTGTTACCTGCGGCATCGGTCGCTGTTGCGATCACTGAGCCTAAGTTCAGTAATGAGATATCAATACCAGTCAGTGACCAGTTACCATTGGCGTCAGTGGTTGTGGTGTAACTTACGCCCACACCGCCGCCAACAAGTTGCTCAGTAATAGTAATTTCACTGCCAGCCGGTAAATCAGAGGTGCCGTTTAATAACACCAATGAACCTAATAAGAAGGTAGGTGTAAACGCTAAATCTGGCGGTGTTATATCTACTTCGCCTGTATCTGTACCTGTACCTGTGTTGCCTGCAGCATCAGTGATGCTGGCGCTGACGCTGTAATTACCTTCAGCTAATGTACCTGTTGGTGTCGCACTCCAGTTACCACTTGCATCGGTTTGTACATCAATGCTTTGAGTGGCATTTGTTGCATCGGTAAACGTCACCGTGATGGTGCTGTTAGGTGCATCACTGGTGCCAGTCACAGTTGGCGTGCTGTCGTTGGTTAGTAACGGCGCATCTACACTCACACTTGGTGCTGTGGTATCAATGGTGCCATTGCTCGCAATATCAGTGCTGTTGCCTGCCACATCGCTGATGTTGGCGGTGATCGTGTACGGCCCTTCTGCCAAGGCAGTCGGTACTTCTATAGAGAAGTTACCATCAGCATCCACAGTGGTGGTGAAGGTTTGTGTATTGCCTAAATCATCCACTACGGTGAAGGTGATCACGGTGCCTTCAACCGCATCACTGGTGCCGCTTAAGGTTGGGGTTACGTCGTTACTTGAGCCTGGGCTGGTAAGTATAAGTGTCGGTGCAATGGTATCTATTTCACCAGCACCTGTGGCAGTGGCTTCGTTGCCTGCGGCATCGCTCACACTGGCGCTCACTGTAAAGGTGCCTTCAGCCAGTACTTGCGTGGCTGCTACGCTCCATGTGCCATTAACCCCTAATGTGGTCGTTACGGTATGAGTAATATTATTACTGTCGGTGATTTCAACGCTTACGGTGCTACCTTGTGGCGCATTCGCTGTGCCGGTGATCGTAGGTGTTGTGTCATCAGTCACGGTTACATCATTTACGGCAATATTAGGAATGGTCGTATCCACTACACCATTTTCTGTTGCTGTACTTGTATTGCCGCTTCCATCTGTAACACTCGCTTCAACTTCATAACTGCCTTCAGCTAAGTCAACAGGAGCTTCAACACTCCAGATACCGTCTGTAACGGTTGTTTGTACCGTGTTTGTTATGTCATTACTGTCCGTGATACTGACGGTGATAATAGTGCCATTTGCTGCACTGCTGGTACCGCTCACATTCGGTGTTGTATCATTTGTGTCCATTAATGCATCGATATTAATACTCGGTGCGTTGGTATCTAATGTTGCGCCTTCACTTAACATGGTGGTGTTGCCTGCACTGTCGCTGACGCTTGCTTCGATAGTGAGTGGACCATCAGTTAACGCGTTCGGTACATCCGCTGACCAGCTGCCATCGGCTTGCACTGTTGCAGTGAACGTTTCTGTATTATTTGCATCCGTGACGTTAATCGTTATAACCGTGCCTACTGGCGCGTTCGATGTCCCGCTAATTGTTGGTGTGCTGTTATTCGTGGCACCGACTGTGTCTAACGTCAGTGTCGGCGCTAAAGTATCTAAGCTGCCTGTTTGTGTGGCGCCGCCGGTGTTGCCTGCATCATCGGTGATACTGGCTTGTACGTTGTAGCTTCCATCTGGTAATTCAAGGCTGGTTGCTTGCCAATCGCCGTTTGCATCCACAGTAGCGGTGATTGGGTGCTCATCACCGTTACTGTCGGTAATAACAATGTTTACAACGGTGCCTTCAGGCTCTGTTGAAGTACCACTAATCACTGGGGTGCTGTAGTTACCAAGGCCCAGTGCGTCAACGGTGACAACCGGTGTAATGGTGTCTACGTTACCACTGCTGCTCGCGGTGGTGTCGTTGCCTGCAGCATCAGTAATGCTGGCGCTTACAGTAAAGTCACCTTGCGCAAGCGCACTTGGGATTTCAATGTCCCAGTGGCCATCACTTTCAACGGTGGTGGTAATGGTTTGCATTACGCCGTCGCTGTCGGTCACGGTGAGTGTAACAGTGCCGCCAATTTCGTTACTGGTGCCCTGAAGCTCTGGTGTTAAATCGCTGACATCGCCCACGTTTTGAATGGTGAGTAGTGGCGCTTGCGTGTCGATAGTGGTGGTGTCACTCACCGTGGTTTCATTGCCGACACTGTCGCGTACACTTACTTCAATGGTGCTTTGACCTTCACTTAATGGTGTCGCTGGTGTGGCACTCCAATCACCGTTTGCATCCACAAATGCGGTGATGGTTTGTGGGTTGCCTGCGCTATCAGTAACCACTATGGTCACTTGCGCACCCTCACCTGCGTCACTTGTGCCGCTTATGATTGGCGTGTTGCTGTCGCTTTGTGTTGCAACATCAACAGTGAGTGTCGGTGGCGTATTATCAAAATCATCTGAGCTAATTGTACGGGTATTACCTGCGGCATCGGTCGCTGTTGCGATCACTGAGCCAACATCAAGTAACGATACATCTAATCCGACTAATGACCAGTTGCCATCCGCATCGGTTGTAGTGGTATAAGTTGCACCAATACCCCCGTTAACAAGTTGCTCGGTAATAGTAATTTCACTACCTGCTGGCAAGTCAGACGTACCACTTAATGTGACTAATAAGCCAAGCTCAAACGTTGGCGTAAAGGCAAGGGTTGGCGGAGTTACATCCACTTCGCCACTGTCTGTACCGGTACCTGTGTTGCCTGCGGCATCGGTGATGCTAGCGCTGACGCTGTAGTTCCCTTCAGCTAATGTGCCTGTTGGTGTCGCACTCCAGTTACCATTAGCATCGGTTTGTACATCAATAGTTTGCACTGCATTCACTGCATCTGTAAACGTCACCGTGATGGTGCTGTTAGGTGCATCACTGGTGCCTGTCACTGTTGGCGTGCTGTCGTTTGTTAATACTGGCGCATCAACGGTAATGCTTGGCGCGGACGTGTCTATTGTGCCGTTGCCGGTAATATCGGTGCTGTTACCTGCTACATCGCTGATGTTAGCGGTGATCGTGTACGGCCCTTCTGCCAAGGCAGTCGGTACTTCTATAGAGAAGTTGCCATCGGCATCCACAGTGGTCGTAAAGATTTGTGTATTGCCTTGATCGTCCACAACCGTGAAGTTAATAACGGTGCCTTCAACGGCATCGCTTGTGCCGCTGAGTGTCGGGGTGATGTCGCTACTTGAGCCTGAGCTGGTAAGTACAAGTGTCGGTGCGGTGGTATCTATTTCACCAGTGCCTGTGGCGGTGGCTTCGTTGCCTGCCGTATCGCTCACGCTTGCGCTTACGGTGAAGTTACCTTCTGCAAGTGCTGCCGGTACAGGGATTGACCATGTGCCATTGGCAAGTACGGTGGCGCTTATTGTTTGCGGTGTGCCACTGCTATCTGTCACTATAACCGTTACCGTACTGCCTTGCGGTGCATCACTACTGCCTGCAATCGTTGGCGTGGTGTCGTTGCCTACACCGTTGTTGGTAATAACAAGGCTCGGGCCAGTAAGGTCTATCTGACCTGTTTCGGTGGCACTGCCGATATTACCTAGGCCATCATCTACCTGTGCGGTGACAGTATATTCGCCTTCGGCTAAATCAGTTGGTGCATCGACGCTCCATACACCACCCGTTACGGTTGTATCAACAGTCGTAATATTTCCTGCACTATCTTCAAACGTTAAACTAATGGTGGTGCCATCTGCCGCATCGCTTGTACCATTAATAGCTGGGGTGGTGTCATTGGTGTCAACCAGTACATTAATACTGATGCTTGGCGCAGTGGTATTGAGTGTCGCGGTTTCACTTAATGTGGTGGTGTTTCCGGCGTTATCGCTAACGCTTGCTTCAATCGTAAGCGGTCCATCCGTTAATTCATTCGGTACATCCGCTGACCAGCTACCATCAGCTTGCACTGTCGCGGTGAACGCTTCGGTTGTTGTGCCATCGCTCACGCTGATACTAATAACAGTCCCTGCTGGCGCGTTCGATGTCCCGCTAATTGCTGGGGTGCTGTCGTTCGTAGCGCCCACGGTATCCAGTGTTAATATCGGTGCTAAGGTATCTAGAGTGCCTGATTGAACTGCGCCACCTGTGTTGCCTGCATCATCGGTGATACTGGCTTGTACGGTGTAGCTGCCATCTGGTAATTCAGGGCTGGTTGCTTGCCAATTACCGCTGGCATCAACTGTGGCAGTGATTGGGTGCTCATCACCGTTACTGTCGGTAATAATAATGTTGATAACCGTGCCTTCAGGCTCTGTTGAGGTACCACTAACAACTGGGGTGCTGTCGTTACCTAGACCCAATGCGTCAACAGTGACGATTGGTGTGATGGTATCTACATTACCACTGCTGTTTGCGGTGCTCTCGTTGCCTGCCGCATCAGTAATGCTGGCAACAACGCTAAAGTCACCTTGTGCAAGAGCTGTCGATACTTCGATTGCCCAGTGACCATCGCTGCCTACAACGGTGCTAAGGGTTTGATTGATGCCTTCACTGTCGGTGATGGTGAGTGTAACGGTGCCACCAATTTCATTACTGGTGCCCTGAAGCTCGGGTGTTAAATCGCTAACATCGCCCACGTTTTGAATGGTGAGTGTTGGCGCTTGCGTGTCGATGGTGGTGGTATCACTCACGGTGGTTTCATTGCCGACACTGTCGCGTACACTCACTTCAATGGTGCTTTGACCTTCACTTAATGGTGTCGCTGGTGTGGCACTCCAATCACCGTTTGCATCCACAAGCGCGGTGATGGTTTGTGGGTTGCCTGCGCTATCAGTAACCACTATGGTCACTTGCGCGCCCTCACCTGCGTCACTTGTGCCGCTTATGATTGGCGTGTTGCTGTCGCTTTGTGCTGCAACATCAACAGTGAGTGTCGGTGGCGTATTATCAAAGTCATCTGAACTAATTGTACGGGTATTACCTGCGGCATCGGTCGCTGTTGCGATCACCGAGCCTAAGTTCAGTAATGAGATATCAATACCAGTCAGTGACCAGTTACCATTGGCGTCAGTGGTTGTGGTGTAACTTACGCCCACACCGCCGCCAACAAGTTGCTCAGTAATGGTAATTTCACTGCCAGCCGGTAAATCAGATGTACCGTTTAATAACACCAATGAACCTAATAAGAAGGTAGGTGTAAACGCTAAATCTGGCGGTGTTATATCTACTTCGCCTGTATCTGTACCTGTACCTGTGTTGCCTGCAGCATCAGTGATGCTGGCGCTGACATTGTAATTACCTTCAGCTAATGTACCTGTTGGTGTCGCACTCCAGTTACCGTTAGTATCTGTTTGTACATCAATGCTTTGAGTGGCATTTGCTGCATCTGTAAACGTAACCGTGATGATGCTGTTAGGTGCATCACTGGTGCCCGCAACCGTGGGCGTGCTGTCGTTTGTTAATACTGGCGCATCTACACTCACACTTGGTGCTGTGGTATCAATGGTGCCGTTGCCGGTAATATCGGTGCTGTTACCTGCCACATCGCTGATATTGGCGGTGATCGTGTACGGCCCTTCTGCCAGTGCTGTTGGCACTTCGACTGAGAAGTTGCCATCGGCATCCACCGTGGTGGTAAAGGTTTGTGTATTGCCTTGATCGTCCATAACCGTGAAGTTAATAACCGTGCCTTCAACCGCATCACTTGTTCCACTGAGTGTCGGGGTGATGTCATTACTTGAGCCTGGGCTGGTAAGTACAAGTGTCGGTGCAGTGGTATCTATTTCACCTGCGCCTGTGGCGGTGGTGTCGTTGCCTGCCGCATCTTCAACACTCGCGCTAATAGTGTATGCGCCCTCTGCAAGTGCTATCGGTACAGGGATTGACCACGTACCATTGGCTAGTACGGTGGCGCTCATTGTTTGCGCTGCGCCGCTGCTGTCGGTGACAACAATGGTTACTTCACTGCCTTGCGGTGCATCGCTAGTACCTGCAATCGTTGGCGTAGTGTCGTTGCCTACACCGTTGTTGGTAATAACAAGGCTTGGTCCGGTTAAGTCAATCTCGCCTGTTTCGGTGGCGGTGCCGATATTACCTAGACCATCGTCTACCTCTGCGGTGACAGTATATTCGCCTTCGGCTAAATCAGTTGGTGCATCGACGCTCCATACACCACCCGTTACGGTCGTATCAACAGTCGTAATATTCCCTGCACTGTCTTCAAACGTTAAACTAATGGTGGTGCCATCTGCCGCATCGCTTGTACCATTAATGGTTGGGGTGGTGTCGTTGGTGTCAACCAGTGCATTAATACTGATGCTTGGCGCTGTGGTGTTGAGTATGGCGGTTTCACTTAACGTAGTGGTATTACCGGCGTTATCACTAACGCTTGCTTCGATAGTAAGTGGACCATCAGTTAACGCGTTCGGCACATCTGCTGACCAACTGCCGTCGGCTTGTACTGTCGCGGTGAACATTTCGGTTGTGGTGCCATCGCTTACACTGATGTTTATCACTGTGCCCGCTGACGCATTGCTGCTTCCGCTGATTGTTGGCGTGCTGTCGTTGGTCGCTCCTACGGTATCCAGTGTCAATGTCGGCGCTAAGGTATCAAGGGTGCCTGATTGAACTGCGCCGCCGGTGTTGCCTGCCGCATCGGTGATGCTAGCTTGTACAGTGTAGCCCCCATCTGGTAATTCAGGGCTGGTTGCTTGCCAATCACCGTTTGCATCCACAGTAGCGGTGATTGGGTGCTCATCACCGTTACTGTCGGTAATAACAATGTTGATAACCGTGCCTGTAGGCTCTGTTGAGGTACCACTAATCACTGGGGTGCTGTCGTTGCCTAAACCCAGTGCATCAACGGTGACAACCGGTGTAATAGTATCTACATTACCACTACTGTTGGTCGTGGTGTCGTTGCCTGCAGCATCAGTGATGCTGGCAACAACGCTAAAGTCACCTTGTGCAAGGGCACCTGGAATTTCAATATTCCAGTGGCCATCACTTTCAACGGTGGTGGTGAAGGTTTGCTCAGCGCCTTGGCTGTCGGTGATGGTCAGTGTTACGGTGCCGCCAATTTCATTACTAGTGCCCTGCAGCTCAGGTGTTAAATCGCTGACATCGCCTACGTTTTGAATGGTGAGTATTGGCGCTTGTGTGTCTAACGTAATTGTATCTGTAACTGTTGTCGTATTTCCTGCTTCGTCAGATACACTCACTTCGATGGTGTTATCACCTTCATTTAAATCTGTTTGTGGAGTTACTTCCCAGTTACCATTTGCACCTACTGTGGTGCTAAGTGTTTGTTCAACTCCATTTTCATCTGTAATAACAACCGTGATACTGGTACCAACGTCTGCATCACTAGTGCCTGAAATAGTAGGCGTTGAGTCGTTGGTTACAGCTTCAAAGTCAACGGTTAAGCTAGGTCCTGATGTGTCTATATTACCGGTAGCCGTAGTTGAAGCGCTATTTCCTGCAGCATCAGATACTTCAGCTTCTACAGAATAATCGCCCGAGGCCAACTCTTGAGAAAGTTCAACACTCCAATTACCATCTGCATCTGTTGTTGTGCTAAATGTGCGAACAACCCCTTGAGAATCAGTAACCGTTAAATTTATAACTGTGCCTGAAGCTACGTCAGTTGTGTTACCAGAAATAACCGGTGTTGTATCATTACTTGTTTCTAGTTCATTAACTTGTATTGTTGGAGGCGTAATATCAATTACAGCATCAAGCTCTGCATTAGCCGTTCCACCACCTATGTCTGTTACTGTTGCACTAATTAAAATGGTGCCCTCAGCTAAATTTGCAGGCGGAGTAACACTCCAAAGACCGTTTTCATCAACAACTGTGGTTAAAGTAATTATTGCACCCGCTGAGTCAGTGATCTGAACTTCAACTTGAGAGCCAGCTTGTGCATTAAAAGTATCACCATTTATTTGAGGTGTTTGATCGTTAGTTTCGCCAATAATATCAATGGTAATGGTCAATGCGCTTGTATCAATTGTGCCTGAAGCACTTGCTGTGCCTTCATTACCAGCGCTATCACTAATACTTGCATCTACAGAGTAGCTTCCTTCAGCTAAAGCCGCGGATACTTCTGCAGTCCAACTTCCATCAGCAATTACTTGTGCTGTAATTGTTTGTAATTCACCGTTAGCATCGGTCACGGTTAAAGTTACGGTTGAACCAGCTGGCTCCCCGCTAACCGTACCTGAAATGGTCGGTGTTGTATCACTCGTATCGCCTAACGCGTTAATAGTGACTATTGGCGCTGTGGTATCAACTTCTCCCGTTGTTGTGGCTGTGGTTTCATTACCTGCGGTATCAGTAACGGATACCTCAACAGTAAATTCGCCTTCGCTTAGTTCATTTGGTACATCAACACTAAATGTGCCATCGGCTTGTACTTCTGTAGTTATGGTTTGTGGGTTACCTGCTTCATCAGTAACTGTAATAGTAACAACCGTGCCCTCTGGCTCACCCGTTGCGGTGCCTGAAATTGTTGGGGTGGTGTCGTTACTATCAGCCAGTGCATCTATCGTGATCACCGGTGCTGAAGTATCAACTTCTCCAGTCGTAGTTGCTGTGGTTTCATTACCTGAAGTGTCAGTAACGGATACCTCAACTGTAAATTCGCCTTCACTTAATTCGTTCGGCACATCAACACTAAAGGTGCCATCGGCTTGTACTTCAGTGGTGATTATTTGTGGATTACCTGCTTCATCAGTTACCGTAATTGTAACTAATGTGCCTTCTGGCTCACCCGTTGCGGTGCCTGAAATAGTTGGGGTGGGGTTGTTAGTATCACCTACAGGGTCAATAATAACTGTTGGCGCGGCAGTATCAACTTCGTCTGTTGTTGTTGCTGTGGTTTCATTCCCTGCTGTATCGTTAACTGATACCTCAACGGTAAATTCACCTTCACTTAATTCATTTGGTACATCAACACTAAAGGTTCCATCGGCTTGTACTTCAGTAGTAATTATTTGTGGATTACCTGCTTCATCAGTTACCGTAATAGTAACAACTGTACCCTCTGGCTCGCCCGTTGCAGTGCCTGAAATAGTTGGGGTGGTGTCGTTAGTATCACCTACTGGGTCAATAATAACCGTTGGCGCGGCAGTATCAACTTCGCCCGTCGTAGTTGCTGTGGTTTCATTGCCCGCAGTATCTGTAACCGATACCTCAATAGTAAATTCACCTTCACTTAATTCGTTCGGGACATCAACACTAAAGGTGCCATCAGCGAGTACTTCTGTAGTGATAGTTTGTGGGTTACCGGCTTCATCAGTCACGGTAATAGTAACAACCGTGCCTTCTGGCTCACCTGTTGCGGTGCCTGAAATAGTTGGGGTGGTGTCGTTACTATCAGCCAGTGCATCTATCGTAATCACCGGAGCTGAGGTATCAATAGTACCCGTTGTTACTTCTGTGCTTACGTTACCAGCAGTATCAGTGATTGATACGTCTACGCTGTATTCGCCTTCGCTTAATTCATCTGGTACATCAACAGTGAAAGTGCCGTCAGCGAGTACTTCTGTAGTGATGGTTTGTGGGTTACCAGCTTCATCAGTTACTGTAATAGTAACAACCGTGCCTTCTGGCTCACCCGTCGCAGTGCCTGAAATAGTTGGTGTTGTATCATTGCTATCAGCGAGTGCATCAATCGTAATAGTTGGTGCGGTATTATCGATAGTTCCTTGTGCTAAAGTTTCACTTTGGTTACCTGCTTCATCGCTAACGATGGCATTAACGCTAAAGTCACCTTCAACTAACTCATTAATAGCATCAGCTGTCCAAGTACCATCAGCTAGCGTTTGTGTTGTAATTGTTTGTGTATTACCAGCAGCGTCCGTCAATGTTAACGTAACCGTTGTTCCAGCTGGCACATTTTGTACGGAACCTGAAATTGTTGGAGTAGTATCGGCGCTATCTGGGATTGCATTAATTGCTATAATTGGAGCTGATAAATCAATTATTCCAGTACCGGTATCGCTTGCTTCATTACCTGCAGCGTCTGTTACTGTTGCCGTAATTGTAAAGTCGCCTTCAGCAACAGCTTGAGTTGCACCTACTTGCCAAGTTCCATCTTCTGACACAACCGCCGTCAATGTTTGAGACTCACCATTTGCATCAGTAACTAAAACACTAACAAGGCTACCCGGTGCTACATCACTCGTTGTTCCACTAAATATAGGTGTTGTGTCGTTTGAATCAGCAAAGTCATTTATTGCAACTAAAGGAGGGGTGGTATCAACTGTGCCTAATTGTGAATCTTGGGCTGCGTTACCCGCATTATCAGATACATTAGCAGTTACGGTAAAATCCCCCTCACTTAAAGCAGTTGAAATCTCAATACTCCAAGTACCATCAGCACTTATAGTAGTCACTAACTGTTGCTCTGCTCCTAGACTATCGGTAACAATTAAAGTACTTCACTGCCCGATGCTAATCCTTGGGTAGAACCGGTAAGAGTAGGTGTTGTATCGTTTGTATCTGCAATATTGTTGATAGTGACACTTGGTGCGGTTAAATCGACCGTACCCGTAACAGTTGCCGTACTGCTATTGCCTGCAGTGTCGCTAACACTTGCTGTTACTGTGAAATCACCTTCACTGAGATCTGCAATAATATCCGCTGTATATGTACCATCTGTATTTGTAATTGTTGTAAGTGTTTGTTCATTGCCTTCATTGTCAGTTATTACTAATGTAACTTCGGTCCCTGCAGGTACATCAATTACATTACCGCTTACAGATGGGGTTACATCATTCGTATCCTCAATAGGATTAATCGTGATTGCAGGATCTGTTAAATCAATCTCTCCAGTTTCACTTGCAGAAGCTGTATTACCTGCAGCATCAGTCACTGTTGCAATTACACTAAACTGACCTTCAACTAATTCATTAGTTGCCTCAACTGACCAACTTCCGTCAGCACCTGTAACTACTTCCACGGTTTCTGCTACGCCATCGCTTCCTGTAAATGTAACGGTTACTAACGCACCAGGTTCTACGTCTTGGGTAGAGCCGCTAATTGTTGGTGTTGTATCGTTAGTATCAATAATAAAATTAATGCTTACAGTTAAATCAACATTACCTACTGCACTTGCTTGCGCCTCATTGCCCGAGTCATCTATAACCGCTGCAACTACAGTAAAGTCGCCCTCAGGTAGAGGGGTTGTTACTTGTGCAGTCCACGAACCATCTGCTTGCGTCACTGCAAGTAATGTAAATGTACTCCCATCGCTTGCCGTAATAGTTAAAGTAATGGTTGTACCTGCAGGCACATTACCGGTGTTACCACTTAAAAATGGAGTGGTATCGTTAGTATTAGCAATTGCATCGATTTGAATTGAAATAGGAGCAAACGTTATTTCGCCGTTTGTTTGCGCAGATGCCTCATTACCCGCAGCATCTGAAACTGACGCAGTTGCGGTAAACTCCCCACCTGGCAAGATTTCATTAGCATCAACACTCCATGTGCCATCTTCATTTAATAAAGTAGTTAAAGTTTGTACGTTACCGTTAATATCGGTTACTAATACTGTAATTACAGAGCCCGCTGGGGCGTCTTCTACCCTACCTACAAATGTTGGTGTAGTATCGTTAGTATCAGCAATTGCAGTAACGGTAATATCTGGATTTGTTAAATCAACAACACCTTGGTTATTTGCTTGGGCTTGATTACCCGCAGCATCACTTACACTTGCATCAACCTCAAACTGCCCTTCAGCCAATGGCGTAGTTACGTCAATAGACCAATCACCATCAGCGTTAGTTTGGGTTAATAATGTTTGAGTTTGACCATTAAAATCGGTAATAACCACACTAATAATAGAGCCTGCAGGTACATCTTGCGCGTTACCTGTAATAGTTGGCGTGGTGTCTTGAGTGTCGTTAATATTATTAATTTGTACCGTAGGCGCCGTTAAATCAACTACTCCTGAATCACTTGCTAATGCTAAGTTTCCTACACTGTCGCTTACTTGTGCATCAACAGTAAAATCACCTTCAGGTAAAGGAGTCCCAACTTCTACACTCCAGCTTCCATCGGCTTGAGTAACCGCTGTTAATGTTTGTATTTGTCCTGCACTATCTGTAACAGTAATTGTTACTTGCGTGCCTTCAGGAACCCCATTTGTTGTTCCAACAAGTGGTGGTGTTGCGTTATTTGTTTCATCAGTTACATTTACTGTGATTACCGGAGCAGTTAAATCTACATTCGCTAAAGCTTGATCTACAGCTTGATTTCCAGCGGCATCAATCGCCACTGCGCTTACGTTAAACTCTCCTTCAGATAAAGGTGAGGTAGTAGTAATAACCCAATTTCCTAGCGCATCAACTTGAGTAACAATTGTTTGTACCGTACCTGCACTATCCGTTAACGTGACTGACACATTATCCCCAGTGTTCAACCCAGATACAGTCCCTGTTACTGTCACTGTTTGCGAAGCAGAATCGGCAACAGGATCAATAGCAATAAGCGGAGGTGTTGTATCAATTTCTATAGAAATAGTGTCGTTTATAGGGTTGCCAACAGGATCTGTTGCTTCAACAACAACGGTCACAGGGCCATCAGCAACCGGAGTTGGTAGGGTTATTTCAAAGGTACCATCAGGGCCAATCACAACACTAACTACTTGAGAATTTCCATCAACATCAGTTACCGTCACATTAACCGTTTCGCCAATTAAGTTTTCACTCGTACCGGTAATTGTTGGTTGTGATGAATTAGTAACGCCCAGCTCATTAAGTGAAATAGAAGCCGAAGTTGCGTCAGGCACAATACCATCAGAGGTATCTCTTAAATTAAAAGCTTCAGTAGCGTTTTGATCAAAAGAAGAATCAAAAGTAACACTACTAGGATCAACACTTTCAGAAATTCGGGTTAACTGTACAAACGAACTACCTCCATCTGCACCAGCTGCATTACCGCCACCAGCGGCTGTTGCCTCTAAATTATCTAAAATGTCCCCATCACCCTCTAATGCATCTAAAAAATCTGTTACATCTGAATTAGCCGCCGTTGATGAGTCTTGCTCTGTACCTAAGTCTAAGCTTGCGATTGCTTCATCTAAACTTTCATCAAAAACAGTTGTTTCGCTAGAGTCTCTTGCTTCTTTAGCTAATAGGTCTGGTGTTATTTTTACCTTTTGATTTGCGGGTATAGATAAGGTTTCACCTTGCACATCTATTTGTAACGACGACTTAATAGCAGTAACAACTAAATCACCTACGGTAATAATGTCACCAACGTTTAACGCTCTTATTGATCCATCATCCAACACAACACCCGCCGAACCCTGAATATCAATAACTACAAGTTGATTTGCTTCCATTTAGGTACCCTCAAACTTTTTAAAATAACAATCTAATAAGTTAAAGGTAGAACAAAAAAAGCACATAGATACTGGACTCAAGTACAGGTTTAGAAGAAAAATTCAAAAATAAAAAATCAACAAAAAAGTGGTAGAAATTTTTTTTTATGCTGTCCAAAAAGATTACTTGCAAAATTAGCACTCCTTTACTAAATATTTAAAAGAGTATTTTCGGTCTTAACAGGATCTAAGAGGAAGAAATGATTATAAAAAACACTTTTAAAAAGCATCAAGGGACTATGTTAATCGGATTAGCGATTACAGCCGTAACTTTATCAAACTACGTGCATGCAAACGAACAATCAGCAATGCCACTTACATACGTCTCAAGTAAAGCGATTGAAAACAATCCTGAAGTACAAGAAGCATGGCATGCTTTTAAATCTTCTATTTATGGAGTGGATGCTGCCCGTTCAGGTTATTTACCAAGTGTTGATGTATCAGCGAGCGCAGGATATGAAAGAAGAAATTACGGTATTGAAGAAGAATATAACCGTAATACAGCCGAATTAAGCGTTACTCAAATGCTTTATGACGGTTTTAGAACATCTAATACAGTTGACCGTTTTAAACGTATTCAACTTATTAGGTACTTTGAGCTTATTTCTCAAACAGAACAAACAGCACTTGAAGCCTCGATTGCACTACTTGACGTACAAAAGTTCAAAGAGTTAGTACAACTTGCAGAAGCTAATTTACAAGAGCACGAGTCTGTATACCAACAAATAGAGCAAAGCGTAGGCGCCGGTGTAGCACGCGCAGCAGACCTAGAACAAATTAGTGGCCGTTTATCTCTAGCGCAATCTAATGTATTAACGGAGTACTCAAATTTACATGATGTAAGCGCTCGCTACCTAAGAGTTGTAGGTGAGCTACCTATGAACGATATAAAGCAAGCTGACCTTGATGAAAACAATATACCAATTTCGGTTAACCAAGCGCTAGACGTCGCCTACAAAAACAGCCCTTCATTTTATGCCTCTTTGTATAATATTGAAGCGCAAAAAGCGAACGCCAAAGCACAAAAAGCGGCCTTTCATCCTAACGTAGATTTATCTGCCCGCTACGGTAGCCAAGATAGAGATGAGCTTGGTCAAAATGAAACCAGAACAGAAGCGCGAGTCGGCATAGATATTAGTTATAACTTGTATAACGGTGGTCTTGATAGCGCTAATTTAGAACAAGCTTATCAAGATATAAACATTGCAAAATATCAACGAGATCAAGCCTGTATTGATATTCGTCAAAGTCTGCAAATTGCCTACTACAACGTAACTATACTAGAGCAAAAGTTGCCAGCGCTTAATCAACACCGCGAATCATCAACTAAAGTTAAAATTGCATATAAAGATCAATTTGATATAGGCCAACGAACTCTACTAGACGTACTTGATGCCGAAAACGAATCGTTCCAATCAACACGTTCATACATAGTTGCGCTTTACGACCGCCAATCGGCTATTTTAACTATGCTAAAAGAAATGGGGAAATTATTGCCAGCACTTGACGTAATGTCAGGTAAATACCCTACATTAAAAGAGCTAACTGACGATCCTATTGTGCATAACGCACAAAATATTTGTCCGAGTTACGATGTAGCAACCACCTTTAGCCGCAAGGCATTTCTACAAAAAAAAGCGAAGCAAGATAATGCCTACATGAGTGTAACCGCTATGCCAAGGTACTTAGATATACCGTTGGAAACCGACACTACACCAAGTAGCTTTTTAGATGATGATGGTGACGGCGTACCAAACGAGCAAGACACTTGTCCGAGTACGCCACTGTCAACTAATGTTGATTTATCTGGCTGTACAATTTATAGCGCATCAACCTCGAATATAGAGATTGGTATCCCTTTTTCTGCTGACTCAAGCGATGTAAGGTCTCAATATATTCAAGAAATTAGTCGGCTTGCAGATTTTTTAAAAGAAAACCCAAATAAGCAGGTTGAAATACAAGGTCATGCTTCTCTAGATGGAGATCGAACATATAACCGCAAACTATCTGAAAAACGTGCGTTTGCCGTTGCTGAAATTCTAATTAAACAATTCGATATAAAACCAAAACGTGTTAAATCGTTCGGGTACGGTATTGATCAACCTCGAGTAAACGAAATATCAGTAAGAGCAAATGCTGCGAATCGACGTATCGAAGCTGTAATTACTGATAGCTAAGTCAATTAACGTTATGTAAATAGCCTAAACTCGGCTTGAAATATTTAAGCTAAATTTATTTCTCGAGTTTAGGTTTAGTAGTAACAACCGCATGCAGTTCTACATAACATTGGATGGTTTATGGAATTAAACGATGTACTTGATCATGGTGGCATACTCGTTGACTGCCTAGCAGTTTTATGTCGCCATCATGATAAAGAGTTTTCAAGAGAAGCACTATTAAATGGACTTCCTCTAACTGATGGAAATCTTACTCCATCAGGTTTTTCGCGCGCAGCAAAGCGCATTGGCTTTAAATCAAAAGTAGTTAATAAGCCACTACAAAAAATTAATACAGCACTGCTACCTGCCATCTTAATTTTAAAAGACAATCAAGCCTGTGTTATTAATTCTATTGATTACGATAAGCAGTTGGTGAGTGTAATTTACCCAGAGCTTACCGAATCAGTTATCGAACAGAGCATTGATGAATTAGCAGGCAACAGTGTTGGTTTAATTATTTATGCACAACCAGAATTTGCATTTGATGAGCGAACACCTGTACTTGAAAAACTATCAAAAGACGGATGGTTTTGGGGAGTAATTAAAGAGTGCCGCTCACTTTATAAAGACGTAATTATTTCAGCTATTGCGTTGGGCTTTTTGTCGGTTGCTATGCCTTTATTTGTAATGAACGTATATGACCGCGTAGTGCCTAACCATGCAACAGAAACCCTTTGGGTACTTGCCATTGGTATTTTAATAGCACTCACTGCTGACTTTGTTTTACGCTTAGTAAGAGGCTATTTTGTAGAGCTTGCTGCAAGCAGAATAGATGTCAAAGTATCGGCTGTAATTATGGAGCGGGTATTAGGTATGAAACTAAAAAACCGTCCATCATCAGCTGGCTCCTTTGCTAGCAATATTCAATCATTTGAAGCTGTACGTAACTTTTTTAGCTCCATAACGCTTGTCGCATTAGTCGACTTACCATTCGTAGTTTTATATTTAATTGTTATCGCCATTATTGGCGTACCTCTAAGTTTACCCATTATAGCGGGCGCACTTATATTATTAGCTTACGCTATAGCCGCACACCGCAAACTTGAAGCTCTTTCAGAGCAAACAATGAAAGCAAGCTCAATGCGAAATGCAGTATTAGTAGAAAGTTTAACCAACATTGAAGATGTAAAAAGCTTTCACTCAGAGTGTAAAACACAATCTGTATGGGAAAAGTCGACCATTTACATTGCGCAAGTAAACGCACAAAGCCGACTCGTTTCAAGCTCCATATCAAATACAGCATCGTGGATACAGCAATGTGTAGGCGTGATAATAATGATAATAGGCGTACACCTCGTTATTGAAGGTGAGCTAACTCAAGGCGGATTAATTGCAGCCTACTTATTATCATCTCGTGCTATGGGCCCTATTGGGCAGTCAGCCGCTGTTTTAGCGCAATATCATCATGCCGCAATAGCAATGCAGTCACTAAATGAGATTATGGAAAAAGAGGTCGAGCGCCCACCTGGTAAGCATTGGTTAAGCCACCCTATTTTAAAGGGCGATATAGAATTTAAAGATGTATGTTTTAAATACTCTGACGAATCTCATAATGCACTCAACGGCGTTAGCTTTAAAATTAAAGCTGGTGAAAAAGTTGCAATTTTAGGACGTAATGGCTCAGGTAAAAGTACATTAGAAAAGCTTATCTTAGGGCTATATGAACCCTGTTCAGGAGCAATTTTGATGGACAATAACGATATACATCAAATTGACCCTGCAGAGCTTCGCCATAATATTGGTTATGTACCGCAAACCGTTGCCCTGTTTTATGGGACCTTAAAAGACAACCTTACGATAAGCGCTTGGCATGCCAAAGACGAGCAAATTATTGAAGCCTGTGAGCGAAGCCAATTATTTGATTTAATTAATTCGCACCCAGACGGATTTGATTTACAAGTAGGCGAGCAAGGCCGCCAATTATCAGGAGGGCAACGCCAAGCTGTAGGTATGGCAAGAGCCATAATTAACGACCCACCAATACTATTACTAGATGAGCCAACCTCATCGCTAGATCACAATAGTGAAAGTAAAATTATTAACAATTTAAAAAATTATTCTAAAAATAAAACCCTAATTGTAGTGACTCACCGCTCATCATTACTCGAGCTTGTTGACCGAATTATAGTTTTAGATAACGGAAAAGTAGTTGCTGATGGACCAAAACAAAAAGTAATTGCGGCGTTAAATAATAAAACCGTGGAGCAAGCCTCATGAGTGATAACAAAAAACCACTTGAACAACGCTCTTTTGAATCTGTTAGCAAAGCAATAGAAGCAAGAAAACAAGGTAAGCCATCCGTATTTAATAAACTATTTAAAGGATGGATTTCACCGCCAAATACTCAAGACTGGGTAGTAGATGCACAGTGGGAAAAAATGCAGCAAGAGCCAGCAAGCGCTAGGTTACTACTTTATCTAATTTGTTTAACGTTTATATGCCTTATTGTGTGGTCTGGCTTTGCTAATTTGGATGAAGTTGCTCGTGGCGAGGGCCGTGTTATTCCCTCTAATAAATTACAGCTTATTCAATCTTATGACGGCGGTATGGTCGAAAAAATAAATGTCCGAGAAGGCCAAATAGTAAACGAGGGGGATGTACTCATTAAAATAGACCCTACCCGCTTTATTTCTAGCTTTAGAGAAAATCAATCCAAGGTTGAATCGTTAAGTGCAAAAGTTGCGAGGCTCAGAGCGCTCACTCAAAAAAAGGAGCTCGTATTTAACGAAGATGTTATAAAAAATGCACCTCAGGTGGTTCAACACGAACGCTCTCTTTATTTGAGTAACAGCCAAGAGTTGGAGCAACAGGTAAGTATACACAAACGCCAACTAGAGCAGCGACACCAAGATTATATTGAAGCAAAAGCGGCACTTCAGCAGCATACCAGCGCGCTACGCTTAACAAACAGGGAGCTTAAAGTGACCCGCCCATTGTTACGCACCGGTGCTATTTCGGATATAGATATTATTCGTTTAGAGCGTCAAATAGTTGATTTAAACGGCGAGATAAACAGAACCAAAGCAGTTATAAATAGGAGTCTTTCGGCCATTAACGAAGCTAAAAATAAGGTAACCGAAGTTGAGCTCGTTATGATTAACCGCTGGAACAATGAACTCTCCGAAGCGCTACTGCGACTAGATTCAATTAAAGAAACTGAATCTGGCTTAGCCGATAAAGTAACTCAAACTGAAATACGCTCTCCTGTTAAAGGCACTGTACAACGATTATTAGTTAATACTGTTGGCGGTATTTTACAGCCAGGTAGTGATGTTATGGAAATTGTCCCGCTTGACGATCAACTTGTAGTAGAGGCAAAAATCCCGCCTAAAGACATTGCATTTTTACGCCCTGGGCAATCTGCAATGATAAAATTTAGTGCCTACGACTTTGCCGTATATGGTGGCCTTGAAGCCGAAGTATTACATATAAGTGCCGATACAATTACAGATGACCGCGAGAATACCTTTTATTTGGTGCAGCTAAAAACCACCAAAAATAATTTTTCAAAAGAGCTGACTATTATTCCAGGAATGACCACTCAAGTGGATATTATTACCGGTAAAAAAACCGTACTTGAGTATATTTTAAAACCAGTTCTTAGAGCTACATCGCAAGCAATGACAGAGCGTTAAAACATTTTATAAATGGAGAAGTAATGCGCCAAAGTATTTTTATTACACAGCCTGAATTTGAATCGAAACACTGGCATACAGCGTTTCCTGGTTGTTTGATATTCACAAAAGAACCACACAGAGTCACGGCATCAAGTATTATTTGGGTTTTAGCCGGCACACCTAATTGGCTTGAGCTTGTTAAAAAGTATTCTCAGCAACGTTTACTGGTTATAGTTATGACCAACGAACTAGAAATAAATCAACTAAGAAGTGCGCTTGAAGCAGGAGCTAGGGGGTACGTAGAAGCACTTGCTACTAAAGTAATTATTGAACAAGTACTTGAGACAATTTGTACCGGCGGAATATGGTTACCAGGGCAATTACTATCTAACTTAGTAGGAGCTTTATCAAATACACCGTTTAAATATGCGAGCACATGCGAGCTTGATGTACTCACAAAGCGAGAACGTCAAGTAGTTGATATTGTTGTAACAGGTGCAACTAATAAGCAAGCTGCAGAATCTTTAAATATTACAGAACGCACAATTAAAGAGCATATGAGCTCTATATTTAATAAGCTAAAAGTTCGCGACCGCATTCAATTAATGTTAGTTGTAAAAGGGCATTAACCGCACAGTTAATGCCTATTACTTACTCTTTAATAACCCCATCAAAACCTAAGTTAATAAGCGTATCTATATCATCTTGGCTTGTTACACCTTGAGCCACCACTTTAATGCCAATAGAATGCGCTAATGTACATACTCCTCGCAGGAATGTTTGGTTATCTTGGCTGTAACTAATATTGTGTCCGTAAACGCTATCAACCTTAATCATTTCAAGACCAAATTCCTGAATTTTATTAATTTTAGTAAATTCAGGGCCCACACGTTTTAATGCTACCTTAGCGCCCATACATCGAGCCTGCTCACAAAAATCTTTAAATATCTCAATTTCGCTAACGGCAATACTTTCACGAATATCAAAACAAATTTTAGAGGCTAAATCAGGAAACGCCGAAAGGTACGTAAGAATCGAAGCAAGTGCAGCATCATCAAGTAACGTTTGAGCAGATAATTCAACCGAAATCAGTTCACTTGGTGGCTCAATACTATAATGAGCCACCAACGCCTTAATTAAACCCCAATCTAAACGCGCTAATAACTTTAATCGGTTAGCCCACTGGTAGTAGTAACTAGCACGGTATACTTGCCCACCAAGCTTTAGGCTCAACCCTAATTGATTTTGCATTACCTGCCCCGTAAAGCTCGTTACTGGGTAAGTATTTATTTCTAAATTATTATTGTTGAGTGCCTCTTCTATGGCATTTTGCCAACTAGTTGCATTATCAAACAGCTCACTTTCTTGCTTGATTTGAGCTACTTTTGCTTGTACATCAGATCGTTTACCCGATGATTTTAAAAGTTCATCCGCACGCTTTAATACATCAAATCGCGTATCGTCTTTTTGAATATAAGTACAGCTGTGAGGTATCGCTAGCTTAACGTTTTTATACTCTTCAACAAACGATTGATGCATCAATAAAATACGTTCACTGATTGCTTGAATATCATCAATATCACTAAATAAAACTGTAAAATCGCTGTGAGAAATACGTGCAATGTAATTTTCAGAAAAGTGTTCTTGGTTGCTTTCTAAGAAGCTAACCAACATCTGTGAAAATCGACGTAGAAAGTTAACCATTTCTACTCGTCCCACTTCCTCACTTACGCGATCGAGGTTAACAACCCTAAATAAAAACAAGGCACCATGGGCATGATCTTTTGATTTTTGTAAGTGAGCCTCAAGCGTTGCACCAAAGTATTCTCTATTTGCTAAACCAGTTAGCTCATCGTGTTGCGATTTAAATCTAAGCTCTTCTAAACGTTTATTATCTTCTTTAATAATACGGCTAAAACGGGTAGATAACTGGTTCATTGATTGCACTAAACGTGCAAACTCAAATGTACGAGGGACGGTGGATTTAATAAAACGTTTTTCACCAAATGCATTAGCCTGATACACAACATCATCTAGTGGTTTTAATATCCTACTTAAAAAGTAAGCACTAACTATACAAGCAAAAAAAGCGACAATTAAAAAACTAAAAAATAGTTTAAGCGCACTTTCCCATAAGGCTTGCTCAGCATATTGACTGTGGCTTTCTATAAACAAAGTACCAAACTGCTGCCAACCATCATTTACTTGCCCAACCCCTGGCTGTACATTTAATCCATACATTGCTCTAAACCACTGCGGAGCCGTCGCTTCGAGTTCATCGGTAAACGTGCGTTTAACAATCACCTCACCATTAGGGTTTTGTAGTTCTATTCGCTTATAGTGACCGGTATCAAATGTGGCCGATACTAATAATTCAAGCTCAACGGGGTCTTTATCTAATTGGCTGATCATTAACGCGAGTGAACTGGCGTTATCTACATTTTTTAAATACAGCTGGGTCGAAAAATAACTTTTAGCCGAATTAGTGCTAATTAAAACACTACTTATAAAGCCTACAAAAATAACAATTAATAATGCAATCCACAGCTCTTGCCTGAGTGTTATTTTTCGTTTTTTAAGATACTTAGATAAGGAAAATGATGCCATTACCACATAACTCCTTCTTTGGTTGTCTGCTCCAAAATTTTACGCCAGCGTGAAAGTCTTGCTGTTGGGCTGGCTACACTTTTGGTTGAATTATTAGCCCATAAACCTTGGCTGTTAAAGCTAAAAACAGGGCTTAAATCTACACGTTTTGCAGCAGGTAAAACCTTTGTTATTAAACTGTCTAAAATAAGTGGCTGAGCGTTTGGTGTAGCAAAATAACCTAACACCATATGTGCTTGCGTTTTGTTAGTGCCCGCAATTTTTGCTTTTACATAAATAAGACGTAACTTGTCGTCGCTCACCCCTAGGGCTCTCAAGCTTATATACTTTGCTATTGCGTAATCTTCACAATCACCTAAGCCTTTGCCTAACGTTTCTAAAGGGGTTGCCCAATAATCGTTTTGTTTCCATAGCAAAATATCAGTTTGATAGCGTAAATTACGCGCAAAAAAATCATTAACAATAAGAATTTGTTGTTGCTCTGGTTTGTTTTGAGTTTGTACCAACATACTTTGCCAGTTACGTGCAACAGCCGCTCGCGCAGGTCCATATTTTTGACCCATCAGCTCAATAAATGTATTAAATTGAATAGTTAGTCGGCTTGCAAGCACACCACTGGAGAGTACAAAAAACAGTAATAGGTAGCGCAAATTGGCTTTGCACCATATAAATAATTTAGGATTTAAATGAGTTGGCTTAAACGCCATTTACAGAGCCACTGTTAATATAAGTGGCAATAAAATACATCTGTTGAGCACTACGCAATCTGCTTAAAAATTAATCCTAACAACAGCATAGCACTCAATATAAGAGGATGAGATATTTTGAATAACTTTTTTAATCAACTGGGTTATTTAGTAATAAGTTACTTTTTTAACTTCGCGTGGTTTTACTTCACCTATGTATAAATCGTGCACACGCTTCATATTAAGCTCAAGCTCGGTCACGTAAGTATCATCTACTGCGTAAGTTTTAATTATTTGTGCACCTTTAATAAGCCCCTGCACTTTACTTTCTAGGTAATCGTCTTGAGCAATTGAACCTTCCACCGTTGTTCCTGCGGTAATTTGTTGCCCATATACTTGTTCAGTAAGCTCGCGGTAAGCCTCAAGCTTAGAAGCTTTAATGGCCATAAGTTGCTTTTGCGACAGGTTAGCGCCTTTTTGCAAGCTAATAGGTGCATACCCTATCGCTTTTAAAACGGGGTAATTATTTGGCTCTACATATTTATATTCAACATGCTTATCAAAAACGCTGCTACAACCACCTAAGGTTAAACACCCAAGTGTAATAAGTAATGAAATTGCTCGCATAGCATCTAGCCCTTGTATAGTAATTAGCAGTACATATGCACGTTTAATGCCATTTATAGCATTACTAATAATTACCAAATAACATTGGTACAGTCCTTGCTCTACCTAGTTAATAGCTAACGTTTAATTGGAGTAAAAGTATGAAGTCGTTTTTATCATTGGCATTTGCAGGATTAAGTGTAACGGCATTATTAACCTTCTCCCCTTTTACTAAAGCACAGTGGTATGAATCAACGGGTCACGCGAACGTTCAAAATGGTGATACGAGCGCAGCTAAATCTGCCGCTATAAAAGATGCGATTACACAAGCGTTAGTGTTCTCTGGCGCACGGGTTAGCTCTGTACAAACCCTGGTAGATGGCGTGTTAATGCAAGATCAGCTAAAAATTAGCAGCCACGGCGAAATTCAAAAAATTGAACTGATCAGCGAAAATAAATACGACAATAAATTTGCCGTTACATTACGACTCGATATTTTTTCTCAAACAGAGCAATGCCCACAAAATAGTTTTAATAAGTTTGTGGCCGTTACACAAAGCCAACTTGTTCATCGTGAACACGCTAAAATGGGTCAAATATTTGACGTAAGCAAAGCGATTAGCAAAAATATTTTTACTTCCCTGCAAAAATCAAAAATGAGCGCAGTACCTATTGCTTACTATAATAATGCAATAAGCGTTGATAAATACTTTTCGCAGCAGCACGACTATTCAAATGCCCAATTAGAAGAAATATCTTCGCGCAGTAACGCTCAATATGTTCTGCTTAGCCAAATAACCAGCCTTTCGACTAGCGACAAACTCAATAACGATTATGCATTTTGGCAAGACGAGGCGTATGAGCGCAGTTACAACATTGAGTTTGCACTGTTTGATGGCACTACCTATGAACAACTTTGGCAAAATAGTTACCATACTCAAGCAATTTGGCCATTTGAAAAAACAACCATAGTTGATGTTAATAGTGATAGGTTTTGGCAATCGCCTTATGGGCAAAGCATAACCGATATCAACCAATCAGTAAGTTATGACATTCAAGCAGCTATGGCGTGTTTACCTACTCAAGGTAAAATAATGCATATGGAAAATAGCAAAATCGTTATTAACTTAGGTAAAGCTCATGGGTTAAAAAAAGGCCAAATGCTAAGCATTGCGCACCATAACTATTTAACCGACGCGGCAGGTAATGTTATGCCACACACCATCACCACGCTTAATAAAATTCGCGTAGAGCAGCTTTATCAGCAAACTGCAGTAGCTGTCAGTATTGATGACAAACCGCTACCTGGCGTGCAAATTAACGATGTAGTAGAAATAATCAGCCAAGATCTTTAGAGTTTTTTACTCAATTTAGCTTTTAAATTAGGGTGAGCCGATAACCACTCGCCCAATTGTTCTACACCAGATAAATGCGGATAATGCTTTCTGCATGCAAACACCACATTACGCTGCTGATTAGGGAATATAGGCAAGTAATCAATCCCTACACGGTCGGTACATGCCAACTTTGGTACAAATGTAATACCGTCATCCATGGCCACTAACGCTAATAATGTTTCTAAACTATTACCTTTATACTGGTTAGATACATCGACTCCTGCAGAAAAACAAAACTTTTGGGCTTGATCTTTAAAGCAATGACCATCACTTAACATTAATAGGCTGCATCCTTGAAGATCGCTCAGCGCTACTTTTTTATGCTTAGACAGCGCGTTATCGTGTGATACCGCCACTAAAAAATCTTCTTTGTATAAAGCAACCGTATGGTAATTAATAAGCTCTGGCACATCGGCTAAAATAGCAAAGTCGAGTTCACCCTTGTTTAAAGCTTCTAAAATTGTTGCTGTTTGCATCTCAATAAACGAAAACTGGCTATCAATAAATGCCGCTTTCATCGATGTTAGTAACGCAGGCAACAAGTAAGGCGCAATGGTAGGAATAATACCAATAGTTAATTTACCTTGTAGAGGCTCATTAGAAGTAGCAGCAAGTTCTTTGAGTATTTGCGTTTGTTCTAAAATAATCTCTATTTGCGTCAACAAACGTTCACCTTTTGCTGTTAAGGTAACTTGCTTGGTTGAGCGATCAAACAAAGTAACGCCAAGCTCATTTTCGAGTTTTTTTACTTGACCACTTAATGTAGGCTGACTAACAAAACATGCATCGGCAGCTTTGCGAAAATGTTTATATTGCGCTATTGCTTTTACATATTCAAAATCTTTTAAGTTCATATTCAGCTCTACGTGATAGTTTATAACTATCAGTTTAATACAAACAAACGATTGGAACTATATTTAATTATTCACCATAATGGCTATCAACAAATCAAGAGGAACAAAAATTATGTTAAACAATATCGAAGGTCAAACAATCCCAAGTGTTACATTTGCAACTCGTCAAAATAACGATTGGAAATCAGTAACAACAGATGACATTTTTAAAGGTAAAACTGTTGTAGTGTTTTCACTACCAGGTGCATTCACACCAACATGTTCATCAACTCACTTACCACGTTACAACGAATTAGCAGGCGTACTTAAGCAAAACGGCGTTGACGAAATTGTATGTTTATCAGTAAACGATACCTTTGTAATGAACGCATGGGCTGAACATCAAGAAGCGCAAAACATTACTTTATTACCAGACGGCAACGGCGAATTTACTGACGGCATGGGCATGTTAGTAGACAAGAACGACCTAGGCTTTGGTAAGCGCAGCTGGAGATACTCTATGCTTGTTAAAGATGGCGTGATCGACAAAATGTTCATCGAACCAGATTTACCAGGTGACCCGTTTGAAGTATCAGACGCAGACACAATGCTTGATTACATCAACCCTAAGCAAGCTAAACCAGAACCAGTAAGCATCTTTACTAAACCTGGCTGTCCTTTCTGTAAAAAAGCAAAAGAGCTTCTTGCAGAAAAAGGCTTCGCATATGAAGAGATTGTTATGGGTGCAGGCGCATCACTAACAAGTCTAAAAGCTGTATCTGGTCGTGACACTGTTCCACAAATATTCATTGGTGGTAAACACATCGGTGGTTCAGACGACTTAGAAAAATACTTTGCTTAATTAATAAGTAAATTAAATACCTAACGTTAGTAGGTAAAAAATAGGGGCTTTTATGCCCCTATTTATTAGAGGAAAAAATACTATGAAAGAATTGCAAACCGATGTTGTTGTTATAGGCGCAGGCACTGCTGGTTTAAGTGCTTATCGTAATGCTAAACAGTTCACACAAAATGTATTAATGATCGAATCAGGCCCATACGGCACCACATGTGCACGTGTTGGTTGTATGCCAAGTAAGTTATTGATTGCAGCCGCTGAAGCTGCACACGCAATTGAAATGGCACCTGCATTTGGTGTTCATAGCTCAAAGCCTATCATTGATGGCAAAGCAGTTATGGCACGCGTTAAAAGTGAACGAGATCGTTTTGCAGGATTCGTAGTAGAAGCCGTAGATGAATTACCAGATGGTGATAAAATTCGTGGTTACGCTAAATTTTTAGACACAAACCGCATACAAATAGACGACCACACAATTATTACAGCAAAACGCTTTGTAATTGCCACCGGTTCACGCCCTTCGTACCCTGGCGTATTTAATAACTTTGGCGACAAACTTATTATAAACGACGACGTATTTGATTGGGATGACCTACCAGAATCAGTCGCTGTATTTGGCCCTGGTGTAATAGGTCTTGAAATTGGCCAAGCACTTAGCCGACTAGGCGTAAATGTAAAACTATTTGGTGTAGGCGGCGCAATTGGCCCACTTACAGATCCAGTAGTAAAAGACTATGCAAATACTGTTTTTGCTGAAGAATTTTTTGTAGATACCGACTCAAACGTATCTGACATGATGCAAGTTGGTGACAAAGCACAGCTAACTTACACCGACAAACAAGGTGAAAAACACACCGAACAGTTTGACTACGTACTTGCAGCCACAGGCCGAGTACCTAACGTAGATAAACTAGGCCTTGAAAACACAGGCATTGAACTTGATGAACGCGGCGTACCGCACGCAGACACACACACAATGCAGTGTGGTGAATCGAACATATTTATAGCAGGCGATGCGAGTAACATGCTCCCATTGTTACACGAAGCATCAGACCAAGGTGCTATTGCAGGTCAAAATGCCGGGCGCTTCCCAGATGTGCGTATAGGTCTGCGCAGAGCTAAAATTGCAGCTGTATTTAGCGACCCACAAATAGCAATGGTAGGCGAAAGCTACAAGCAAATTACCGACCGTTTAGGCCCATGTGGTTGTTTTGAAGTAGGCGAAGTCAGCTTTGAAAACCAAGGCCGTAGCCGAGTAATGCTTAAAAACAAAGGTCATATGCGTGTATATGCGGAGCAAGGCACAGGCTTATTTTTAGGTGCTGAGTTTATTGGCCCACAAGCCGAACACATCGCTCACTTACTAGCATGGGCTGTACAAAACAAAATGACCGTACCAGAAATGCTTGATATGCCATTTTACCACCCAGTAATTGAAGAAGGGTTACGTACCGCCCTTCGCGACTTAAATGCCAAACTTAAATTTGGCCCAGACATTGTAAATTCATGTATGGAATGTGGTCCAGGCGCATAACCTATTTACTACACATACAAACTTGCTAAGTAAAAGCCAAAACTAACGTTTTGGCTTTTTTTTATAATTTTTTTAAGCTGACCTCTCAAAAAAAAATTTAGCTGTTACACTTAATTGATAATTCAATTAAAAAGATGGAATAGCTATGCCCAATAATAAATTTAGACTAGTCACTCGCAGCGATTTTGATGGCTTAGTTTGTGCCGTATTGCTTAAAGACTTAGACCTAATTGACGATATTTTGTTTGTTCATCCAAAAGACATGCAAGATGGCAAAATAGACATTACCGAAAACGACATTACCACCAACCTCCCCTACGTTGCAGGTTGTCACATCGCATTCGATCATCACCTTAGCGAAACCGTTCGTAACTCAAGCGACATAAAAAATCATATTATTGATCCAGAAGCCCCATCAGCAGCTCGCGTAGTTTATGACTATTATGGCGGCGCTGAAAAACTTCCAAATATTTCTGTTGAAATGATGGACGCGGTAGATAAAGGCGATGCTGCTCAGTTTTCAAAAGACGAAATATTAAACCCAACCGATTGGGTCTTAATGAACTTTATTATGGATGCGCGAACTGGCCTTGGTCGTTTTCGCGAGTTTAAAATTTCAAATTACCAATTAATGATGAAACTGATTGATGCGTGTAAAGATCAAAGCATCGAAGAAATCCTACAAATGGAAGACGTAGCCGAGCGTGTTGCTTTATATAACGAGCATAACGAAAAAGCTAAAGAGCAAATTTCTCAATGCGCTACCGTCCATAAAAACTTAGTGGTTCTTGATTTAACTCAAGAAGAAACTATTTACGCCACAAACCGATTTGTTATTTATGCAATGTACCCCGACTGCAATATCTCGATTCATAAAATGTGGGGCCTTAAAAAACAAAACGTAGTGTATGCCGTTGGTAAATCAATCACTAACCGCAGCTCAAACACGAATGTTGGCGAACTGTGCCTTAAATACGGCGGTGGTGGTCATTTAAATGCAGGTACTTGCCAAGTAGAAACAAGTAAATCTGAAGCCGTACTTAGTGAGCTAATCGATACGATTACAAGTGATGGCTAGGTTTTAATATTTAATTATGTAAAAGCGAGTAAATTAACGTTTACTCGCTTTTTTTGTAATATTTAATATCAATTACTTCTCCTTCATTTTGTTTTTGTATACTTCCTACTTTACTCACTTTTGTACAATATGACCAAGCACCTTGCCTACCTGCCATAAATGAACTCGTGTTTACAAAAAATTTTTAGTACCAAAGATAAGAACAACTTGTTGTTGCCAATTTGTAAATGAGAAGCTAACATATTGGACAGTAAGGTTTTCACTTGAAGCCTTACCAAAAATAAAAATTAATTATTACCAATTATGGAAAATACAATGCAACACAAATACACAACAACTATATCTGCAATATCGGTACTCGCCGTGCTTTTGTTAGGTGCTTCATCTGGCAAAGCAATGGCATCATGTAACTACAGTGGTAACGCCCCTAGCGGCTCTTACGCACCTGGATATGTTTCTGGCAATCAACGTACAGAAGTACGAAAAGCTAAGTTACAGGTTGGTCCAAGCTCAACAACTTGCTACTCACAAAGCCAAATAAAAAACAGCAGTTCGAAAAACGACCATTTTTATACAACTTCAGATGGCTCCGTTCTTTACTTTTATGAATCGGGTGATAGTAATAGATCAGAGCTTCGTGAGGAACGCGAGTTTAAAATTAGCGAAAATACATCATCAAGCCGCTACATCCGAATTAATTCAAAGTTTGTATCTAAATCATCAAACCTAGGAAAAGCCATTTTTGCGCAAGTGCACGTAGATGAAAGCGGACAAAAAGGGCCATTAGCCGCACTTAAATGGGCTGCAGCAGGCGAACAAAAAGACGCATACAACAATTCACCTGAAGGGATCTACCTTTCACTTCGCAGAACCATGAACTGCTCAGGAACTGATTGTTTCACACATATTTACGTAGGTAATTACGACGAAACATTTAAAACTTATAGACTTGGTTTATTTAACGGAAAGCTGAGATTAAAGGTCAACAACTCATATATTAACTTGCCACGTAAAGATATTTACGATGAAGACGGTGATGGCAATAAATCAGAAGTAAAAACTGGAAGCTCTATCGATTTAAGAAATAACGCTGACTGGAAAAATAAAAAACTCTACCTCAAAACAGGTGTTTACATAAACACAGATGGTAGCGCAAAAGTAGCAACTAAAAACTTAAAGTTTTATTAAGCGTTAGTTATATGTATAGCTCGTCAAATATACGACGAGCTTTACTTAGCGCTAACATAAATAAATTATGAATAAGCACAATCATGACAAAAAGCAAAAACAAAGCAACAAAATGGCAAAGTAAATCGACTACATTAACGTTGATGGCTCTCGCGTTTCTATGTGGTTATTCTACTGCTTTATTAGATGTATTTGACTCATTCACGGGAGAAGTTGAATCGTATGAAGTAAAAAAAATTCAACCACTCACATCCACTAACCACGAAAAATTAGATACTCGCCTAGCTAACAAAAACCTAAACGAGCCGCCAGAAAGCAAAGTAAAGGTTATTCCAAACCATACCAACGAAAGTTTTGTTAACCCTGTTGAGGCTCACTTTCAAAGCAGTGACAGCTACGATGCCATATCAATGTTAAACAAAGTGATTATATTATCTGAAATGGGGAATTATGCTGACCAAGGTGAAATAGCAGAAGCACTTGATTCCTTTAAAAACTTACTCGTCACCTCTGCCGATGAACAAGCTAACTTAATTGATCATATGAGGACACTCAGTTTTGAATCAAAAGAATTTCATCATATTGTATCTATTTTACAAGAACTACCTGAACACCAAGGTAGCCTTGCCTTAACGAGTGTTGCGCTTGAGCTTAGTCAAAATGATGATATTAAATCACAAGAACAGTTCTTATTACTTGCCGCAAACCTAAATAATAATATTGAAAATCCACGTATTCAAACTGCCCTTGCTGATATCGCAATTTACGCTGAAGACTCTGAGCACATTGTTTTAGATGCATTAACTTTATTAAAACCTTTTCATATGGATAACTACGAAAAAGAGCAAATGTTAACGCGAATAAATAACCTATTAGCGACTAGCAATACTACTAACCGCAGCCAACTTATTAATAACGCATTAAAATTTAGCAACAACGAAGAACGAGAGCATATGGCAAGCCAATTTATAGATTCAAACTATGATATTGAAACACGCCATGAGATTTTAAGTGGGCTTCACACTGGCATTGTACCGCGCTCAAATCAGATCAAAGAACTGTTATTAAACATAGCTAGTAATCAATCAGACCCGCTAAACCAGGCAGCACAAAGCACGCTAAAAGAGTTGTTTTATATTACCTACCAAGAATATAAACAAATTAAAAATTAAGCAGGCATAGACAAATACTAATCCCTACAAAGCCATTGCAATGGTGAACTGATACTTAAAGTAAAAGGCTTATGGTTCGCGGGTAAAACCGCTTGTAAAAAGGTAATAGCACAAGGCATTATCCATGGAAGGTAGAAAAGGCATAACCTAAAGCTAGAACGCATTAGCTAAAGCTCCTTATTATCTAAAAAGAGCTAAAGCTATTCCTTTTAAATAAAATTGCAGTTAAATACAAAATTTCAAATAGCTAAAGCTCTAAACTAAGCTTTAGCTCATACCAAACAACAGCACAAAGCCAAAATCACCTTTAACTTACTATTTGCCAGGATGGCAAAAAGGATCTTACTTGGAGTTCTGTAAATAACTGTACTATGACTATATACATAATAGAATTAGTTCTTTTACTTTATAAACTTTGATGCTAGCTTTCGAAACTAAACAGGTTCGCCAGCAAAATATCAACTTCAGTGAAAGCATACGAAAATAGGAATATAGTGTGAGTGATAATGAATTAAACAGTTTGAAAGGCTTAAGCACATCTTACGAAGATCAAGAACAATATAATACTGTTATTTTCTGTAGCAATATCGTGAAAAGCACACCCTTCTTAATTGAAAGAGAGATTAAAAAAAATGATGATATTTATTCTTGGAGACCTTTAATTATAAGAAAAGGTGATATCCCGAAAGTATGGCTTTCAACTCTTGTAAAAAACCAAGATGGAGAAGACAATTTCATTGATTTAGTTATTGAGTCAAACTCTGTCCACCCTGAAATAATTGTAGAAAATTCTGTTCATGGGGTTAGGATCTCATTAAAAGCCAGTGATGAGACTATATTGGAGCTAGCTGATCATAAGCCTACGAGTATTGAAGTAATAAAACTAGATCTAAGGCCTGTTAGTTTAAACATATTTGGCGATCACACTGAATTAAAAATAGTTAACAACTCGTTCTCCAGAGGTTCAATTTCCAACTCTAGAGCATTTATAGGGATATAGCTGTGTTAATACAGGAAGTAGTATTTAATGACAAATGTTACAAATTAATAAATTCGAATAAATCACAGAGTGAAAACGTTTATACAATAATTCTTGGTAAAAATGCTTCAGGTAAAAGTGAGTTATTACGTGAATGCATTTCTTCTATTCTTCGAGTGAAAGTTGAGGACGAAAAATTCTCTCCATATAATGATTTATTAGACCCGTATTTAAACGAGAAATATAAATCCCTTTCTCCTCAAAAAACAGCGAAAATAAAGCTTACAATTACATCAAAAAATTGCAATTCGATTATTGTAAAAACATCTAAAACTAACGAACCTAGGAAAATAAAAAACTTCAAAGGTGATGTAACTTATCTCAACGATGAAAGCTTTCGTTATGATTCGAGCATATTATTTTCTGATACAACAGAGAATGAAAAAAAACTATTCATGGACGCTAAATTAATCTCTGTTTCTGAAAGCCCTTATATAAAATTTCCTGAGATGAAAGAGAATGGAACTCTAAATTACCATTACTTACACCATAAAAAAGTAAATGACTCTTCAATGAACTTTTGGAATGATGATGAAAAAGCAGATAACAAAGTTCAAACTCTCACATTATCATTGTTGAAATTACTTTCAAAAAAATTCCCGAAAGCCCCATATACAATTCTTGAATTCGTAGGGTTGACCAGCAATATAAATATTAAATTGAAACTTAGCTCTCAACACTCAAGAAATAGTGAAAACTTATTATCTTTATACGAAAAAGAGCTTAAAAAAAGCACCGAGCACTTCAATTTAAGAGATGAAATTTCAAAAGCAAAGTCAATAATTGATTTATTCAATAATACTCAGGGTAAAGAAAACACATTAAGTCAAAGGTTTTCCTCTGATATTGTTAAGGTACGCTTTACGAAAGATACCCCACCTCAATATTGTCCTAAAAGCCTAGAAAGATTGATTGAGTTTGGGTTTGTTAATTTGGTTGAAACTGAGTTTAAATCATCTGATGAGTGGGTTAATGCTATGAGCTTGAGCTCAGGCCAATTGAGTATATTGAACACTGTTGTAGGCATCGATTCATTATTAGAAGACAACTCAGTAGTATTCATTGATGAACCTGAAATTAGTCTACATCCTGAGTGGCAATCAACCTTTATGCCATTTATTGGTGAGCAATTTAAAAAATATAGTAACTGCCACTTCATAATTGCAACTCACTCTCCGCATATAATTTCTAATGTTAAACCTAATAGCTCATTTGTAGTACTAATTGAAGATAATGATATTAGTACAATCGATGGTGAAGATGTATCAAAAAAATCTACAGATTTACTTCTAACTCAGCTTTTTAAAACTCCGGGTCATAAAAATGAGTACCTTTTAAGGTTATTATTGACGACTTATTCAAAATTGGTAGATAAAATTGAGCTCAATAAAGATGATTTAGACTCTCTAAGAATAGCGAAAAAATATTATCAGGGACTTGATTCTGATGACCCTGTAAAATATATCGCTGAGAAGGCTTTGAATTTATATGCCATTTGAGCCAATTAATTTCAGTGAAAAAGCTTTAGCAATAATTGCTCGCTACGATTTGCAAGACCATAATTTCTGGAGCGAAGCTGAATCAATTGATAAGGTTAGAAAAGAAATAAGAGACCACTATTTACCTATACAGGAGCACAGGTGTGCTTATTGTAACAATCAAAACCTTGAGTCTCATGGACTAGTATGGGATTGCGAGCACTTTCTTCCTAAGAAAGGCTATCCCAAGTTCATGTTTGAACCAAAAAACTTAGTTATCTCATGCAAGTCATGTAATTTAGCAAAGGAAAACTACAAAGCAGAACTTCTTTCTAGAGGTGACAATCCCGAATTTTATCCAGAAGAAGCTAATGACTTTAAGCTAATACATCCTATTTATGAAAGCTATGCTGACTACTTTAAAATTATCTCTAAAAATGATAGCAAAATAATTGAGCCTCTAGATAATTTACCTGAAGAGAGAAAAGAAAAAGCAGAATTCACATTTCGTTGCTGTAATTTTAAAAGGTTTGTTGCAAAGTACGCTGGGTATGACCATTTCAGAGAGGATATTTTGTATGCGATACAGAAATTACAAGAAAATAATGGTGAAATGACCGTAGATGAAATACTTCAGTCACTAGAAAATCCAAACATAGGAATCGAAAGAAAATATTTTTAACCATGCTACACAGCAGTGTACCTCATAGAAAATAAAAATATAACTCATTGATTTAATTGGTAGCCCCTGCAACCACCAAACAGACCAGTTAATAGTTTGATTTTAAATGATTTAAGAGCAAAAAAGGACTGAAGGTGTAACATAGAGTGTAACAAAAAAACATTCTTAAACTTTTTGAAACACTCTAAATAAATCTGAATTAAAATAATTAAATTAAAACTCACTTTATACAGAAATAGTTTATTGCGCGTATTGAATATCAGCTCTAAAGTATCCTGGAACAGGGTAAGTTACATCGGATGGCGCCATATAAAACACATGGAAAAAGTAGGTACCATCTTCAGGTAATTCATATTCAAGGTTTTCTGTACAGCTATAAGCTCCTTCGTTTATGCTAAAACCAATAGCGCTGGTATCTTCACCTGCGCCGCTTCTACACCTAGTCAGCATCAAAGCAGGTATAGACTCTTGCAAATACGAGTTTAAGAACAACTTATCGCCTGTCTTCCCTTCATATACAAAGTAATTATTATTAAGGTCTTTATTGATTTCATTATTCTCAGTAAAGCTTATTTTTCTAGGCGTACTTGGTAAACCACCAGATCCATTTTCAGTTAAAATAGTCCTTTGCTTATTCGCAACAGTATCTATTGTAAAATAACCATAATTAGATCTTGGATATTCAAAGTTAATAGAGTGCTGCCCAGCTTTTAAATCAAGTACAACTCGGTGTTCACAAGCAACACCGATGCTATCAACTCTTATAAATCCACTATCTTCAACCGTACTACTTCGACATCTAGTTTTATCAAGTGTCTTCATCCCAAGTTCAAGCAATGCTGATATGTAAACCTTCGAGTCTTTTTCTAAATTAATAGTAAAATAATTATCGAAAGCATCAACGTTAATTTCATTTTTCTTAGCAAATGAAACTTCACTCGGATTACTTGGCGTCCCTCCAGGATTAAATTCACTTCCTGAGTCAACAGTACCACTGCTGTTATCGGGTACTGAACCATTTACTGACTCGCCTTCACTACTGCCTCCACAACCGGCTAATGCTAATAGTAAAATTGAAGCGGTTATATGTTTCATTATATTCCTTTATTTGTAGTTCAATCTCTAAGTAACAATTACGAAGAGTTTTTATATTAAAATGCTTTATCAGTATATCTATCGTTTTAAATCACATTAACTAGCTAAATTAGAACCTATTAAATGTTCAATCTCTTCTAAATACTTTTCCCACTTGGTTACTAAGGCCCGCGTAACTTCGAACTCATAGCGAGAATAATCATTCCCTTTAAACCAATCATGAGTTTTTTGAGATACTCTGTCTTTATAGCCAGCTCCCTGCCCCCACTCTCTGTATAAAACATTCCAAAGCACCTTATCTGTTTTCATAGTGCTTTCGTAAGCAGAACGACCTTTTGACAAAGCTAGCTGTGCTATTTCATCTATACGTATATCTGTTGTATTTCTAAGTTGCTTAAGTAAAGAGTGTGCTGGTTGTAATTCATTTTGAGCAAGCATATTCTCGATCAAAGTGTTTAAATCGCTTTTGACTGGGTAAATTTTATTTACGCATTGGGCACGTGCTCCCGACGCTATTTCTTGAT
Source organism: Pseudoalteromonas sp. APC 3358 (assembly GCF_030408075.1). Taxonomy (NCBI): domain Bacteria; kingdom Pseudomonadati; phylum Pseudomonadota; class Gammaproteobacteria; order Alteromonadales; family Pseudoalteromonadaceae; genus Pseudoalteromonas; species Pseudoalteromonas sp. APC 3358. Next base: position 397,370 of record NZ_JASDCE010000002.1, on the reverse strand, counting down.
AATAATCTAGGTTATGCCAATCACCACTTCTATTCACACTAGCCCTAACACTGGCGGCATAGGTCCCTTTTGCGCTAATTGTTTTTACTAAAGGTAAGAAAAATTCGTTTAGCGTAGGTGTAGAGCCTCGAGACTTTTTTAACCAAGGCTCCAAAGTCATTTTTACTTGTCGTTTTGCAAGCTCTGCTGACTCTGATTTCAACTCTAGTTCAATCTCATTAACTGAATTACTAATTTCGGCTAAACGTGCTTGATGGTCCTCACGTAACGCTGATACTTTATCAATTAGCAGCTTAAGTAAGTCAGTCGGCTCATCCTGTTTCGCATCAAAAAATTCAATATCTAATTTATTTACAGCAAACTTTTGTGAAAGCTCACTACTAATTTGATCTGCTTTGATATCACGACCATCTTCTTTATCACCGACAGCTTCTTCATAATCCATAACATCTTCAGCTTCACCTGCGCGGTCTAAAACAAGTAATGCTGATTCTGAATTTATACGAGATTTTAAACCCGCTTGAATTGCGCTATCGATCATTCGTGAACAGGTTTGATCTGGCGCATCATTAAAGCGAGTACAGAAAACACTTAGCACGCGGTCATCTGTTAAACATTGGTCTAAATCAACTCTGTTAACTGTTTGGTCAACTCCCTTTGTATCAACAAAAGTAAGTGTAAAATCGCCGCTATTAATATTGAGCTCAGGTACGTAAAGGGTGATTTTTTTAGCCAGACTAACATTAGGTTGAGTCGCACTATTTATTTGTTTAAATGTATTGTTTAACCACTCTAAGTTTGGCACTGAGCCGTCATTTTCAAAGCTCGTTTGAGTACGTTTTTCTAGCTTAATAATTTTATTAAACTCATTAATTAACTCATCACGGCTAAAGTCTTTTGCAAACACTTTCGCAAAATCAGTGGCAATCCGTTTTCCATCAACTTTTTTACGCTCTATTTTCAGATCAAGCATATTACGTATAGCGCGCTCAACCTCAGCGCTTAATTTAAAGCCTTCCTGATCAGCATCACTGTTATCTGATTTTAAATATAAAGCAAAATCCAGTAAAAAACTTTGCACCTCATCGTTTGTATAAGGTTCAACATCAACCATAGCTTGTTTGCTATGCTTTAAGTGAACTTCACATAATGTAGTTCTACCTGAGCCAGTACTTAATACAGGCGTGCCATTACTCACTAATCCAAGTAAATGACAAATTGATGTTGTTTTACCAGCACCAACATTACCGATAAACGCTATTTTATGATTTTTATCGTCTAAGTAGCTTTCACTACGCTCATACAATTCGGCGTGGTTTTCGAGCTGTTTTCGAGTCGCACTTTGCATGTGCTCAGTCATTAATGTTTCTATTTTTTTAATTACGTTTGTATTCATTACTTTTTAACTTCCATTATTTAATGCGTAATAATGTAAGTGAGTCTATGTAAACTCACTTTTAAATATTGTACTTACAACGCCTGTTCGACTATGCCGTCGGTTAGGTGAAGTTTAGTGGTTTGTGCGTCGGTTAAACGGGCTTTGAGTTGTTCGCACAGTGCCATTAATTCATCGACTTTAGCGACAATGCGGTGCTGTTCTTCTAGTGGTGGTATAATAAAATAATGTTTAGAAAAGTCGTCAAACCGTAAACTCTCAACTGTCGTTCCCATTTTTGTTAAGTTTTTTAATATATATGCTTCAAAGCCTTTCATCATCAACAAGATATAATCAACAATTGACTTATCAATCAAACTTAAAACCTTTAAATCTTGATTAACAGTACATATAGATTTAGTTATCGCTACAGGGAACTTTCTCCTTAATATTCCACTTCTAGCAACAAACAATAGCGACTCCGGAGCTATTTCAGCTAACCCATTAGTGATTGCGAGTCTAGTAACATGATCTTCGCTATCAAAAATTTCCTCAACTTTCATATCTTTTGGCGTAACCCAAGGTATATCGCCATTCCAATACTGTGAATTCGCCTTACTAGGTGTTTTACCTCCAGTGAACAAACCAATATGTGACAATGTTACCCACTCCCACCCCTCTGGTAATTCAAACGGTTTTTCTTCGTCGGTAATTTCTGGCAGTGGCTTTTGCTTCTTGATTTTTTTATCTTTAATTAGTTGGGCTTTTTCTGCTGCTATGCGCTCTAGGAGTTTGGCGGCGGGTTCGTCGTTCGGGTTTTGTGGGACGAGTTTGCCCATTACTGCTAGTTGTAAAATGGTTTTCTTTAGCGTGTCAATGCTGGCGGTGGTGGTGAATAGCGTGTCGAAGTGCTCGCTTAAACGCTGCCAGTTTTGTTGAAACTGTGCTGTGGATTGTTCCGGTGTTGCTCCTTGGTCTGGTGCTTTCAGCAAGGCCTCTAACAGCACTTCAACTAATGTTTGATGTGCCGTAATACTGTTTTCAGTTTGCGCCTCAAGCTCATCACACAAGCTCATTAACTCATCGACTTTAGCAACGATACGGCGTTGTTCTAATTCGGAGGGAATAGCTATTGGGAATAGGTTCATAGCCTTCAAACCTAAGTTTTTAATTGTGCTTCCCGAAGCCTTAGAAAACGCATATTCACGAAAATAGGGGGACTCAATAAGACGTTTAAAAAATAATTTTTCTAAACCAGAACACAAGTTAAAATAGCAAGCACTTTTACCGAGCATAACCGGTTCATTATTATAAAAAGCAACATTCCCCAATGTCCCATTGATTGAAACCAAGACAGTTCTATCACCTAGGTCTTTCTTATATTTTTTATATTCACTATCGCTAACCCTTTTAGTTTCAGGCTTGATAGTTAAAACTCCATCAAGGAGGTTATTACCATTTACAAAAAAGTACATTCCTTTTTCGTCATAAACTGGGGTTCCATGTAGCCCATCGCCCAGTAATGTCACTAGAGATTGAAGCCTCACCCACTCCCACCCTTTCGGCAATTCAAACGGTTTTTCATCCTCACTAATTTCTGGTAGTGCTTTAGGCTTTTTAATTTTCTTATCTTTAACTAACTGCGTTTTTTCAGCGGCTATTCGCTCAAGCAACACTGAGGCGGGTTCGTCATTTGGATCTTGCGGCACTAACTTGCCACGTACTGCGAGCTCTAAAATAAGTTCACGCAGCTTTTTAATACCGTGAAGTGAAAACTTTTTAGATGAGCCACGCCCTGAGGATGATTTTTGCTCAATGGCCGTCGTCCAAATATCAAGATGTTCGGTGATTAACTGCTCAGAGCTAAGGCTTTCTGCGTTTATGTTTGTTTTACTATCAGTCATTACTTGCCCTCAGTATCTTTTGAAAGGGCTGCTGACAATATGCCTTTAAGCTGGTCACGCAGTGCTTGTATGTCTGCTTGCTGCTTTGAATAATCAGCTAATAGCTCTTCTGGGTTATGGCTGATTACCTCGCCTACATGCGGGTTTTTAATGTCGAGGTTATAGTTACGGGCAATAATATCGTCGATTGATACTTTCCATGCTTGTTCGGTCTCCGTACGGCTGGCAAAGCCGTCTGCCTCATTGCCCCACCATTCAAGTTCAGTTTTAAACTCTTCAAACTTCATGGGTTTGGTTTTGTTGTAGTTTTTAACACCTGCTGGGTATGGGTGCTCGTAAAACCACACGTCTTTTGTTGGCGTGCCTTTGGTAAAAAACAGAATGTTAGTTTTAATACTTGTGTACGGGGCAAATACACCATTGGGTAAGCGTACTATGGTGTGTAAGTTACATTCCTCTACCAATAGCTTTTTAATTTTGGTTTTAACGCCTTCACCAAATAAGGTGCCATCTGGCAATACTACTGCTGCGCGCCCTTTGGTGTTGAGCACTTCTATAATGAGCTGTAAGAACAAGTCTGCTGTTTCGCGAGTTTGCATGTCGCTTGGGAAGTTTTTTTCGATGCCGTCTTCTTCAGTGCCGCCAAATGGTGGGTTGGTGATGATGACATCTACTTGGTCGTCCCAGCTTGAAAGCTGTTTATTTAACGTATTGCCGTGTTTAACTTGTACCGGTACTTCAATGCCGTGAAGCATCATATTGGTAGTACACAGTAAGTGCGGAAGTTGTTTTTTCTCTACACCGTGTATTTGCTTTTGAAGTATTTGGTGGTCGTCGCCCGACTTAACATAGTTTGCTTTTACATGATCGAACGCACACGTTAAAAAGCCGCCAGTACCACAAGCAGGGTCCATGATTGACTCGCCTAGTTTTGGGTCTGTTACTGCCACTATAAATTTAGTGATGGCGCGCGGGGTGTAAAATTCGCCCGCGTTGCCTGCGCTTTGTAAGTCTTTTAATATTTGCTCGTACAGGTCGCCAAATAAGTGGCGCTCTTTTGAGTCGGTAAAGTCTATTTCGTTTAGTTTATTAATAACCTGGCGCAGCAGCGTGCCGTTTTTCATGTAGTTAAAGGCATCGCTAAAAGCTTGGGTGACTACATAGCCGCGTGGGTTTTTATCTATAGGTGCGGTTAGGTTTTTAAGCTCAGGGAATAGCTTATCGTTTACAAATTCTAACAGCTCATCGCCTGTTATGCCTTCGTTGTCAGCCGCCCAGTTACGCCATAAAAATTGCTCTGGGATTGGCTCGCGATAGTCATCTAATTCTAGTTCCAGCTCTTCTTCTTGCGCGTCGAATACTTTTAAAAATAGTAACCACGACATTTGACCAAGGCGTTGTGCGTCGCCATCGACACCGGCGTCTTTACGCATGATATCTTGAATGGATTTAATAGCTGAACTGATAGACATAGTATTCTCTTGTTTGATTATTTTTATAAACAGCGGCTAAAGGCAAATATGAAAGCTGTTTAATTTAAATGGTTTAATGCTTTGCTGTGGCTAATACATAGCGACAGCAAACATAAATTTAGGCTGTTTTAGGCGCTGGCATTTGGTAAATTTCGGCTTCGAGCTCTTTGAGTGCTTGCTCGTATTGTGGTTTGCCACCAAAGCCTTTTTTTACTATTTCACTTAGGCTGCCAATTTCGTTAAACGGCGCAACTTTGAGTGCTTGCATAGATTCTATTTCTTGCACGCCTACATCGGCGTATTTTAACAGAAGGTTCTCAAGTACAGTGTGTGCGGTACCCGAATATTTAGTGAAATAGTTACGCTTTTGTACGTTATCTGCGCGCTCTTTACGGGTTAGTGGAGGTTGGTCATAAACTACATGGCAAATCATATCAAAGGGGTCCATGTCTTTGCCTACTTCTTCCTCAAGCGCTGACCAAATAATCCCTTCTTCGGAAAGCTCGTCGATGATTGCTTGTTTGCGATCTGACTCGTTCCAACGCTTTACAAAGTCGTCAAGTGAACTGAACTGCTTACTCATGGTTTTACGGGTGTAATCTATAAATGACTCGGTAACAAGTTTACCGTCGGTATCGTAATACTGGACTCGCTCTGCCACTTTATTAACGGTAACACCTGATACGCGGTACTTAACCATTTTGTTAGTTTCGTCGTCCCATTCGCCATCAAGGCTGCCATCGCCTTTGGGGTCGTTAATAGTGTCGTTGTTGGCATCGGTTGTATCGTCAGTGGTTTGGTCGCCAAATACGTTGTCTGGTGTTTCTGCGCTGGTTGTATCATCTTGTGATTCAAGATCAACGTCTTCGTCTTCAATATCAGTGGGCGTTACTTTTATTATTTTTTCTGGTGTGCCATCAAAGCGTTCATCGGCAAATAATTCGGTGGCTTTTTTAAAGTCGAGTATCGTAAACCAAAGCTTACCGTAGCGGTCGTCAATACGGGTACCACGACCAATAATTTGTTTAAACTTGGTCATTGATTGTATGTTTTGATCAAGCACTACTAACTTACAGGTTTTAGCGTCTACCCCTGTTGTCATAAGTTCTGAGGTGGTAGCAATTACAGGGTAAGCACGCTTAGGACTACAAAAATTATAAAGTTGAGCTTTACCTAATTCATCATCGCCAGTGATCTTCATCACATATTTATCGTTTTTAGCCATTTGCTCTGGATTTAGATTGGCAATGGCACGACGCATACGCTCGGCGTGATCTATGTCGTTACAAAATACAATGGTTTTAGCCATAGGATCTGTACGCTTTAAATAGTTAGTAATAGTTTCTGCCACCAGCATGGTCCGCTCATCAATCACCATTGTGCGATCAAAGTCTTTTTGGTTGTATATTCGGTCTTGTATTACTTCACCGTTATTATCAACCTGGCCCTTAGTGGGTCGCCAGCCTTGTAGGTCTACATCAAGATCGACACGTACCACTTTGTATGGGGATAAAAAGCCATCCTCTATGCCTTCTTTAAGTGAATATGTATAGGCGGGGTCGCCAAAATAGTCAGAGTTTGATACTTCGTTAGTTTCTTTTGGTGTAGCAGTTAAGCCAATTTGAGCCGCGCTTTTAAAATAAGTAAGTATTTCACGCCAAGCACTTTCTTCGCTTGCGCTTCCTCGGTGGCACTCGTCAATAATAATAAGGTCGAAAAAGTCAGGGTCTACGTTTTTAAAGGCTTTTTGATGTTCTTCAGGCCCTGTCAAACCTTGATAAAGTGCTAGATGTATTTCGTAAGCGGGATCAATTGTTCTGCCTGTAATTTTGGTCATAGCTGTATCGAACGGCGCAAAATCACCACTTTGAGTTTGATCTATCAAAGCTGTACGGTCGGCTAGGAATAAAATGCGCTTCTTAGCGCGTGACTTCCATAAGCGCCAAATGATTTGAAACGCGGTATAGGTTTTACCGGTTCCTGTTGCCATAACAAGAAGTACGCGGTCTTTACCTGACGATATAGCCTCTACTGTTTTATTAATCGCTTGAAGCTGATAGTAACGCGGGTGTTTGCCGCTGCCATCATCATAATAGGCTTGGTTTATTATAGGGAGTTGCGATTCTGTATAGCCCTTGAAGGCACAATATTTAGCCCAAAGCTCTTGCGGTGACGGGAAGTCTTCTAAGCGTATTTCAGATTCGAGGTTATGCGCATCAGGCGTGCCTAGCTTGGTTTTATCATGGAAAATAAAGCCATCACCATTAGAGGCGAATATAAACGGCACATCGAGTAGCCTAGCGTAATCTAAGCCTTGTTGTAGGCCTTTGCCTACTTCATGCTTATTCGCTTTAGCTTCAATGACAGCAAGCGGCATACTGGGTTTATGGTAAAGCACTATGTCAGCCGATTTAACCGTTTTACGTACACCAAGTTGCCCACGTACGATTACTTTACCGTCACGTAGTTTAACCTCTTGCCGTATTTGAGTTATGTCGTCCCATCCTGCGGTTTTAACTGCGGGTAGAATAAACTTACTGATTATATCGGTTTCGCTGAGCTTTCTTTTATCCATAACTTAAACCATCCCTAAATACTACGCTATGAGTGCGCACAACTCGTTGATTCAACGCGTTTCATGCTATTTAGTGATGCTATATAAAATACGGTTAATAAGCAAAAATAAAAGGTAGAACAAACCGTTTATTTGGTGCTAACTTTGTTCTTCTATGTAAACAAACCACTATACTTACATAGCCTTAAGGAAAAAATGTGTTCCATATTTGTTCCGCACTGTTCCGCTTAACTCTAACCAAATTCGCTTATTAATTCGCAGCTACCTACAATTTAATATTTGGTCGCTTTTAGTTAGCAGTTTATAGCTGGTGATGACATTTTATATACCATCAAATGTTTTGAAATGTTTTGATTTTAGAAAGTTTTTTGAAGAACCGGCAAACCAAAGTAAATTTAAGTTTGCCTAGGTACTACTTCATGGAGTCTTAGCTACACTAAATGTTTAGGTATCTAGCTCTCCGTAATCAGCTAACCACTCAGCATTAGTTTGGTCCTGGGGCTTTGCTTTCTTACCCTCTTTTAGTGATGCTATAGGGGGGAAGGTATTACCTCTTACCGCATCACCTTGATTACTTATATCGTAGTTATTAGAACCCGTAGTAGTTAATGCTCGTGGTTTATTATGCCCGTAGCTATCAATACACGTAGTTTGATCTTCCGCTACGCCTTGCCATGTATGGTTATTGAATGATTCCTTGCCACTACGGGATGCCACTTCACTTTGCTCCCTTGAACTGCCACATGTGGAGGCCGCTAGAATGCCACCGCCTAGCCCCCTATTTGCCACTGATATGCCACAGCTAAATGCCTCAAGTATTTGCTCATGTGTAATATTTGCTAAGCAAAGTGTTTGAGTATATAGCTTACTACCTTCACTAACTTCAGCTTGCCAAACATAGTTTTTCATTATGTTTATCTTTTTATAAAGCTCGCTGGGCCTTCTAGGTTTTGGTAGATTAGATAGATTCCAAAACTTTAATAGTGCTCCTTTAGCTGCTGGATTAAAACGCTTACCAGTTAAGCGTCCGTGCCTTGTTTTGCGGTTCAGCGATACATTAAATATTGTGAAGTAATCTTCATGGGTGTGTAGATCAATAAAACTCATAGTTAGGCCATCAAACCTATTTGAGTATCGTCCCACTGTAAAATTTAAGAACTGATATATTGGTTGCTGAACCACATCACAAATCTGCTTAAGCAAATAGCCTTGATTACTATACAACCAACTGTCTGGCACCGGCCTACCGCTTTTAGGAATAATATTTAATTGACCGTTAGTGATGCTAATAACGTCACCACGGTTAATTAAATCATTAAGCTTAACCATATAACCTCCTAATTCCCCAGGAGGTGCTTTATTGGTTTTAAAAGCTCAGCTTTTTGATCTGCCGTCAATTCAGCTATTTTGCGACGTATACGGCTTTTGTTTACAGCTTTAATGATAATTTCAGCTATTTCTAAAGAAGAATAACTATATTTGGAGTGAACACCAATACCGTCTCTGTTGGGTATTTTTTCACGGTTAAATTTAAAGAAATATTCGCGTTCAAGATTTGTGAAATAATTTCTTCCGCTTATTAAACCTGCGTTATTCAAAATATCTAATTCAGTTGCGCCAGCTGGGTGAGCTAGAATGTATAAATTAGCCCGCTCTGTTTTAGATTCCGGCTTTTTAGGGGCTGGATTAGCGGCTTTAATTCCGCTGAAAGCACTCATTATAGTGCCTCTTTGTGGTGTTTAAAATTAGGTAGATTTGTAAGCCATTGCTGAACGTCGCTTTCAAGCCAACCCACTGAATTTAAACCTAACTGCTTTCTAATAGGAAATAACCCAGCCCTTTCTTTACGCCAGATAGTTGCGCGACTTAAGCCTGTAAGTTCTGTTACTTCTTGAATACGTAATATTTTATTGCTCATTGTAATTCGCCTTGTTCCGTTATAGTTCAAGTCGAATATTAGAGATTCAGAAATAAAAATCTCGGAAGCTAACGTTAGCTTCGTCGAAGCTAACACAACTCATTGTAAGTATTTAACTTTTTTTAATAGTTATAATTTTTCTAATATGATCAGCCATTGTATTTACCTCTAATGGTGTAGGCGATATTTTTGTACTTCTTTGATTAACTTTACAACCATCGGGCCAATGCGTTTTAGAGTTTTCATATATAGATTCAGCTATTTGAGCAGCTCTTACTTCTCCATTTTTTAAACAATTTTCATAATTATTTGCAAGTTCATAAAAAGCAGCATCAAGAATAGATCTTCTGGTATCTTCATGCCTATTTGTAGACATAGGGCGTTTTTTAGTCTTACTCCCTTCTTGATTAATAGCTAAAGCTTGCTGATTTGATAATAAAAAAGAATTTAAATCAGGAAACACTATATCTGGATATAAAAGGTTTTCCTTAGATACTCCTTCAATCGCCTTATCTAAGTTATTGCTATATAAAGTCCACAATTGTCCATCCAATGACTCAACTCGATCAATCCCACCTAAGGCTAAATTAATCCCTCTTTCCTTTAATTCCATCTCACCTTCACCATAAGTAATCATTGTTCTAAAACGGTGAAAACAATATTGCCCATATTCTAAAGGAACTTTATAAACACCTTCTAAACTGTATAGATCGTCCTCATCAAAAAGTTCTGCACTGGAACTGGAACCATAAATATCTCGCTTGTGAACAAATGAATCATGACCGCTAGTAAATACTTTTTTTTCTGTATTAATAGGAGTATACGAAGTTACTCCATCATTAATATTCTCTGAGTAATAGGGTTTTTTTACCGCTGAAGAAACTATATCATTCAGTTTCTTAGGTAAATTTTCTTTTTCCCCGTCCTCAGCCAAGGCTAAAATATCGCCTATAATATCTCCAATTTTTCCATCTTTCATAAGGAGAGCTAAATCGTTGATCGCATTATAGGGTTCTCCTATCCGGCTATAGGGAAAGCTCTTCTTTCCATGCTTCCCGTTTAGCTCAATATATAAATCAATATCGCCACTTAAATAAAGGTCGATTAATTTAATAGTCTTACTGTTTATATCTACCTCTTTATCAAATGAGAACATCGATAAAGCGACATTGAAAGTTATAAATCCTTTCATTAGACTTCCTTAAATTACTTTTAAATGCTGACTACCAGTAACAGAATAATTACCTTTACTAGCTTCTTCAATATGTTCAGACCACCAGCACATCATTTTACGTCTGCGTTCTAAATAATCAGTTCGATTATAAGCACCGCGCACTTTATTACTGTCTACATGCGCCAAAGCAGCTTCTATAACATCAGAATCAAACCCTCGTTCGTTCAATGTAGTGCTGGCTAACGCTCTTAAACCATGCGCAGTTTGTTTACCTATTAACCCCATACGTCTGAATGCTGCGCCCAATGTTTCACGACTAGCATGTGTTCTAGGATCTTTATCCGCAGGGAATATAAACTCTCGATGACCACTAATAGGCTTAAGATATTCGAGTATGGCTAATGCTTGCGGGGTGAGTGGTACCGCGTGGGGTTTGCGCTTTTTCATTCGTTCGGCTGAAATATTCCATAGCTTATTTTCAAAGTCTATTTCATGCCAGGCTGCGCCAGCTGCTTCTCCTGGACGAACCATAGTATGTAGTTGCCATTCAAATAAGCATCGCGTCATTAACTTAATACTCGCGTTATTCACTGTACTAATAAGTTTAGGAAGCTCTTGAGGAGTGAAGCTAGCCATACTTTCATGGGTAGCTGAGTCGAATGCTTTACTGATGCCACTTAAATTATTTGATTGTATTCGCCCAGTATTTATAGCAAATTCCATCACCTCGTTAATCCGACGGCATATACGCCCAAGTATATCTAGCTTATCAGCTGCGGCTAAAGGCTTTAATGTCTCAATAGTTTGTTGCGCCGATAGCTTACTTATAGGTACCTTGCCCAAATAAGGAAAAAGATGAAGCTCAAAACCCCTGCGTAAATTAAAAGCATACTTCGCAGTTACCTTTGGCTCTTTAAGGGCTATCCACTCTCTAACGACTGCTTCAAATGTATTTTTAGCTTCAGCAGCCTTATCATTATTAAATGCCTCTTTATGCTCTTTGGGATCTATATCTTTTGCTAATAGAGCCCTAGCCTCACCTCGGCTTTTTCGAGCATCAAATAAAGTTACATCTGGATACATACCAAAACTAATCTGGGCTCTTTTTTTTGTATAAGGTTTGGAGTATGTGAACAACCACATTTTTGAACCATTGGGCTTAACTCGTAGAGCTAGGCCTTTGCCATCAGCCAAAAGATATTCTTTATCTTTTGGTTTAGCTTTTTTGATTTGCGTGTCATTTAATGGGGTAACTAATTTAGGCATTTAACGCTCCACTGTCGAACGGGCAACCAACGCTTATAAAGCAAGAAAATATAAAAATCTTAATTCTTTCTATAATTTTCATTTGGTTACGGTTTAATGTTACACCGAAAGTACAAAATATGATCGGTGTAACATCCAGTGTAACTAAAAACTTGCACTATGGCGATACCTCTTAAAACAGAGTGAAAGCTAAAGACCTTTATTTTAATGGGTTTCAAGAGTTTTTTGGTACAACGTGAAGTGGTATGAAATGTGTTTTTGGTAGCCCCTGCAAGAATCGAACTTGCAACTGCCCCTTAGGAGGGGGCCGTTATATCCATTTAACTAAGAGGCCACAAATAAGCTGTGTGCTTAGGAGTGTGAATTATAACGGCATCTGGTTTTTTATATCAAGCGACAACTGAACTTAATTGCTTGATAAGTATATATCTTCTTTATTTAGTACATAAATTGGGATTAGTTTTCGACTACTCGCGACGATTTTTTTTGTATGCGCGTTAATTACACGTGTATTTACAACAACAGCATCATGGCGATAAATTAATGTACCCGCTAATACATGGCTCGCCATTTGCTCTTCGCTGAGCTTTTCAATATCACGCGAAAAAGCAAAATCACCACGGCTATTTACATCTATTGTTTGGGTTGTTTTAAAATCAACCACGCCATAACCAAACTTTTGTAACTGATGAATTAACGTCTCAGATATTTGATTACCCAATTGATTACTTTTAGTAAGCGATGAATCAAGATCGACCAAGGTAGTAACGGCAATATTAATATTGGCGTTGGTATCACTTTCAAACTCAAGCGTATCAACCAAATCAAGCGCCATTTGCTCTACATAGTTAGCAAGTGTTTTATGGTGTTTAAGTGGTGTAAATTGATTGCCGTTAATATTATCTTGAGTTGATTTTTGCTCGGCTGTTTTAAGCATGCTTGCTAAGTCATAATTTACTTGTGTGGTTGAAGATGCATTCATTTCAGCACTTTCATTATTTTGAGTAAAGGCACAACCTGCTAAGTTAGCTAAAGCAAAAAAAATGATAAAGCGGTTAAATAATTTACTATACATAATTATCTCACTTGCTTGCTTGTTTTAACATTATGCCATCAGTGCGATAGCTACTATTAAGCGCATCAACAACCGACTGTGGAATAAACCCTTGTGCAGAACCTACCACGGCCTTACTTTCTAGCCCAACAATACGTGCATTGACAAGTACACCACCTTGATGGTTTACAAGCGTACCGGCTAGTACATATTTAAAGTTTTGATCTTGATTTAGCTCTAAATAGTCGCGACTAAATACAAAGTCGCCTGTTGAGGTAACACGCATATAATCAGTTGTTTTAAAATCAATAACGGGTACACCAAAGCTGTGTAATTCATGCATGAAGCTTTCTGCAATTTGGTTTCCTAGTAAGCTACCATCGTTGTAGTCTTCATCTAAAAAAATAAAACTCGAAACAGCTAACGGTGTTTGTTCACTTACGTACTGTAAGTTTTCAACCATGTCTTGCATTATGCCGCGCACATAATGGTTAATATTTTTGCGCATTGGCGGTGTTGCTTTTGTGTAGTTATCTTGTGGAGCCATTCCTGACTGAAATAAGTTATCGTCAGAAACAGGCGCTGCAACGTCGCGTTGGTTACTCACCAGTTGGTTGCTTTGCTCACTTTGTGGTGTTGCGGTGTCTGTATTCATTGTGCCTAGTATTTGAGAGCAACCAAAGCCCAGTGGTAAGCATAATGTAATTAATAGGTTTTTCATTTTGTGCTCCAAATTAGTATTCGCTTCGGTATAAAAATCCGTCACGCTGCTGAATTTTCTCATTGCCCCACATTACATTAATTGGGATCTCGGTACTTCCCGCAGAGAGCACCTGTTTATTTTCTATATTCACAAGCCGTGCATTAACTATGTATGCATGCTGCTGGCGAGTCACTGTTCCTGTGATAACTAAGTCAATATTTTGGCGATTACGTAATTTACTTAAATCGCGACTTAAAATACTGTCTGAGTTTTCTGATAAAGAGAGGTTATTCCCAAGTCTGTACTCAACGGTGTGATAACCCAGTTGAGTAAATTGTGTAAGCAGACTTTCTTGGATCTGCTGACTTAAGCCTGAGGCTTGCCCTGTCACTAATTTTGTATCTAGTGCATCTGCATAAAAGAAGCTACTAACGCCAACACGTGCATTAGCATTTAATGCTCCGTTTAGGTGGTTAAGTTGCGACGTTAAATTAACTACATAGTCATTAACCGTAAAAGGAGCCATGGCTGCTTTAGGTGCATCTGTAGGCACACTTGGTTCTGGCGGCGGCACCAAGTTACAAGCAGCTAAATTTAAAAATAATAAAGGCAGTAAAAGGCGCATAATTGCCATCCTCTTCAAAACATACTGAGGATGAAGCAATTTGTATGCCGACTTAGCTATTGTGCGGTAAAGGGCTGATCTACGTAATAACTAACTAAACAATTTATATTTTGGCTCTTTAATTTTTGACAGTCACCCATAGCGTTTTTTTTGTCTATGTATGCGCCTAGCTTTAAGCGGTTATACATAACTCCTTTTACATTTATTGTTTCAACATTCATCACAAAATTATCGCCTAGTAAGCTAGGAAGCTTTTTTTGAAGTTGCCTAAAAGCTAAAGAGAGTTGTTCTTTTTGCGTTATTGAAAGCACTTGTAAAGCAAATTTAGGATCAACTGGTTTTGTTACTTGTAAATTGGATCGATTAATTGTGTTGGTATTAACGATTTCTGCTTTTATTACTGGTGCGTTTTTCTGCTCATTTTCTTTTGCAATTGTATTGAGTTGCAATATTAGTAAGCTTAAGTCTTCTTCAATAAGTAATAAACGCGCAAGTTCTGGCTTCATATTTTGCCACTGCTGGGAGCTTATTTTTAAAGTTTCAAGTTCTTGCTTTGTTATTTTTACGTAGCTTTTTTCGTCAGTTACGTTGGTCTGAGTAGCACTACCATCAATTGCTTTATTATTCGCACAACCATAACTTAGCAACATTGCACTGATTAAAAATATACATTGAACTCTTTTCATCCTAATTCCTTTAGTGGAGTATTTTATGTGTTTCAACAACACACTTTAATCCTTGCGCTTTTACTGAGTCGCATACAGAAATAAGCTCTGGCGAACTGTTTGTTGCGTACGCTAAGGCTAAAATAAATTTATTTTTAGCTTTATCATGCATATAAAAAGCTTCTTGCTGCTCTATTCGTGGTGCTATTAAACGGTAATAAATTTTTAAGATATTTAACGAACTAAAACTTCCTGCATTGGCAATGCTTCCAGTTGTTGCACTGAGCGCCTTTAATATTAAATCAACGCCCATTACTACATCTCCTTGAGGCGATAAATTAACTGTTATATTTTGAGTGTTTTTTAGCTGCTTGCGTTGTTTATATTCATCATCAATTACTGCTTTATACTGCCCCGGTTTAAGGTCTGTAAATAAATAATAGCCATCATATGCTGCTTGAGTTTGTGCAACTTGATCCCCTTTCTCATTCAACAGCGCTATATTTGCAAAGGGTTGGATCTGTGTTGTATCACCTTTTTGTTGATAAACAACTCCCTCCACTTCACTTGCATTATTTAATGCGAAGTCCATATACTCTACAAAACCAGCCCTTGGGGTAATAGAAAAACCCTCATTGGCTGGTATTAAAAACGGATCTTCAAAACTATTTCTATCAAGTATTATATCTGTTGTACGATTTGCTGGCATTGAAGTTAATAGCGCAACGCCGTGTTCGTCTGTAATTGCTTGACGATAATTGTGAACGCCTTTTACTTTTACGCCGGCAACGCCGTGCTCATCATCATCCATAATACCGTTATTATTTTGATCTAAGAATACGCGTAACATTAAGCTACCCGTGTTAGTTAAGCTGCGCTTAGAGACAAAATATGTATTGTGTTCAACATCAAAACCTAAGCTAAAACGGCTATAAATACCGAGCCGCCAATCATCGTTACTGTTGTAGTTTAAGTTACTCGTTAAACTAAACTTGTCGCTTTGCCAATTGAGCCCTAATTCGGCCGATTGAATATTATTACGAAGTGAATCAGTTAAAGTAAGTTCCGCTTGTAAATCTCGGCCCAAGTTACGGCTAAACTCAGCCTCGTAACTAACAAGCTCACTTACTGGCGATATACTATAATCTATACCAAACCTTGTGTAGGTTCTCCCAAAGCGCTTTTGAAAACGTGTTGTTCCAAAAGTACTCTCAGAGCTATCGTCTTGTTGCCACAGCAATTGGTTACTTAGTGCAAATCCTGAGTATGAGTAGTTGAACTGGTTGCGTACTTGTTTAAAACGCCCTCTAGTATCACTATCGTCATATAGGACGTTATTTTGATAAGAAAGGCGTCCATAGGTATTATTCATTAGCCCACCAGCTAAATTTATTTGGTAGCTGTTAAAATCTTGCTGCTGTTCGTCGGTACGATTTGTAGCGCTAAAAAGTAGTGATTGTTCGGCAATTTGAGTTCGGGCTGTAAATTCAAATTCTTGTTCATTGTTATTATTTTTTTCAACATTCGCATTTAATAATAATCGGTCAAACAAGCTTATGTTGGTACCAAATGCATACTTAAGTAGATCGTCATCCGTGTTTTTTTGACCTGATGTAGCAGTGTATACAGATATATTATCTGTAAGCCCTTGCTCATATCTACCCGCAACTTGCCAACCCTGACCCTGCGAGCTTGAAACATTGTTATTTAGTAACTGCTTGCCTTGTTCAGTAACCGACAATTCATAGTGACCTTGTCCCTGCTTAAGTTGATTTCCGTCCACAAAGTAATAATCACTTTTACGCTCAACTTGACCTTGAGGCCCATAAAAAATAAGCTCAAAATTATTAGCTCCAAATAATAGGTTTATATTATCAAAAATATAACGCCCATCTGCGAGGCTAAGCTGCTGGTCTATTAATATTTCATTACGATACAGCTCTACATCCCAACCTGGCTGTATAGCACCGCTTAAGTTAACTTGATTATTGACTATTTTTCTATTGGTTACATTATTAGAAACTTTAACACCTCGGGCATACTGACTACTGTAGCTATTACCCACTTGCGTGGCGATAACATCACCAAAAGATATTTCAGTAGGCATGAAGCTGTTTTTTATTTCTTTGTCTAAGTTTTGCTTTGTAAACGTTAACCTAGAGTTGGTAAGTAAGTCAGTACTTCGTCCAGACAAAAAATACTCTGCAGATAAATACGCAAAGTCTTGAGTGCCTAAAAGTGAATAGTTCGTAGAATGTCTATCATCGCTCGCGGTAAAATTTAGTTGTAAGTCGGCAACCGGAGAAGATAGCGCTTTATATGGGCTAGCTTTCCATGGCAGCGTAGGTGGCGATCTTTTGTTAGGTGATTTAAGGTTGCGCGACTGTCTGTATCTTTGTTGTTCAACCGGTAAGGGGCTCTCTGAGCTTATAAGTAATTCTAAATCTGGGTAATCAATATTAAACTCTAGATTTAAAGCATTATGTAAACTTTGAATATCTACATAAATATCATCTTCAATGGTAATTTGATTTTTTGCTAATAAGTAGCTCTGTGTAGGACTAGTAAATACAGCGGGTGTAACCGCTGCATTTAGAAAAAGAGGTTGTTGATTTGCTCCAACACCTTGAGCAATTCGATTGCTAGCATCAACATTCATTGCAAATTGTAGAATATCAAATAAGTCGCTTAAACTAACTTGTACACTTTGCTCGCTTTTAATTGCTGCAACTTCACCTAAGTAGTATGAGTTTAAATAAAGCGAAAGTATTAATAACTCGCCTGTGGCGATTCGCTGTTGCTGATTTTCTTTGTTTTTATAATCAATTACTTCAACGGGCTTAGTTAGCTTTAGTTCAATTGCGCGTAGTGTTGTTAAAGCATCCCCTACGGAAGAATTAGGATTAGCTATTACACTATTACTAAGCAAACTACTTATGCTTAGTAATAGTGTATACAATAAATTATTTAGCGTCATTCACTGTTAAAACATTAAGTGATTGTGAAGTTAAAGGCAGAGTGTATTGTGCAAATGTAAGATCTTTATATTCTTGACTGCCTTCATATTTAAAAATGACTTTTCCTGCTTTATCTAAATTTTTGTCACTAAATAAACTAAGGGTTACAAACGCATTATCCACTTCTGGATAAATACTTAAATTACCAATTTCTGCAATTTTAACTTGCTCGTTATTACTATCAACAAAGTAAGCACTTAATTTACCGTAGCTACTAAACTTACCTTCTCGTTTTATATTCAATAAAAACTGAGGACGTTGATTGCTTTCATTTAGCACTAGTTGAGCTTGCTCTATGGCAACTTCTGGCTGTTTCATGTCTTTACGTAACAAAATAGGAATACTGTAGCTCATAATCATATTAACTTTTATTGAGCTTGTTTTATTAGTATTTTCACCAGGCAATGCTTGAAATAGAAGATGAGAGCGGTACTCACCAGAAGCTAGGCCTTTAGGTTTACGTATTGCTATTTTTACTGTTTGTTTTTCACCAGGTGCTAAACGCATTTGTTTTGGTGACAAACGTGCCATTGAACTTAAACTTTCGCTTGTAGCCTCTGCCAACTGTATGTAGCCACCGCTAGGTTGCGCTTGCTTCTCACTCCATAAAACACGATATGTTTGATATTCATCACCCGTATTAATTACGGTAACTTTAGCGGTTCGTTGACGTTCATCAAAACTAATACGGGTTGGAGAGATAAGTAAATTTGCGTATGCATTTTTTCCTAAAATACATACACTCAGTGCGAGCAGCACTACAACTTTATAAAGCATGTTTTTCCTTTAGTAATCAATCGTAATTTCTAATTGGGTGTCAGTAATAAAACTACCATCTAAGTAACTTTGGCTAGTCCCTGTCGTTATTAAACGGCCACCTACTTTGAGTAAAAGCTCTCCAAATTCATCGCTAGTTTGCGTTCTTGGTAAATCCACTAATACAACCGAAAACTTGGCACTATTAGCTCCAAGTACTTCACTTTGCAATGTAGAGTCACTCGTTTTGTTAAACGATATTTGAGTAAGGGGAGGTAAATCGGTAAATAAAAGTTCTGCGGGATTCCCCTCAGTTAATACGTAAATATTACCAAATGTGGTTGTTTCACCTTCATGGCTAATGGTTATAGAGCTTAAAGTATTATTTTGAGGGATAACTAAAGTGCCAAAATTAAGCGCTTCTTGTTGTATGCTTGCGCTATAGGCTTGCTCGCTAAACATTAACGAAAGCCAAGCAGAAACATACAAAAAGCGCATTGTTTGTTTAAACACTAATTAATATGACACTTCAATATTAAAGCTACCAGAATACTCACCATCAGGGTAATCCACACTTGATGCGTTTGATGAAGTAGAAAGAGTCGCGCCTATATTAAATGATACAGCGCCATCAACGCCAGCTTGTAGGTTGGGCGTAGCACTTGTATATAATCCACCAGCATTAGTACCGCTCGTTATAAAGTAAGTCCAAGTACCTACAGTAAAATCAGGTTCATTTAACCCTTGACCAGCTAAAGGTTGTACTAAAGTGTTTACTGGGTCGCTAATGGTTAAAATAGAATTTGGTACTACATCTGACACACTAAAAGCACCCGCTTCACCACCTTCAATTATTGATATAGTTGCCACATTACCAGCAGCGTCGTCTTGCGAGGTAACATTAGTTGCATCAGGATCAGGATTAATTGTAAGCGTAGCTTGCAGATTGCCTGTAGGATCTGAAATAGCACGAATAGTACCAAAATTTAAATCGTTATCTTTTGTGAGTACTACAGCATTTTGTACCGTTACTTTCGCTTCAAATGATTCTGTAGCAGCATAAGTGCTAAACGAGCTGACCACGGTGGCTACAGCTAATGCAGATAAATAAAACTTCATGCTAAATCCTTATAAGAAAATGGGCTTTATCAAATATTTGCCCAACTATAGTTAGTATCGACTATTAGTACAAATACTTTAATACTATATAAGTTTAAAAGGCCTAATTTATTAATTATATTGGTTTTCCGACAAAAGCAGCAATATTACATGCTTGATCAAGCTGATTAGCTAAATAACAAAACGCACTTACTTGAGCATCGCTTTTAAATGGACCTACACGTAATCCATACAAAGTCATATTATTATTTTTACGTTCAAACATAGTAAAATTAAATTGAGTAAATGCACTGGGGTATAATTGCTTAAGCCTTTCGACTCTTGCTTTAACAAGCTCTGGCTTTAAATACCAACCAAGCTGTGCTCCAATTTTAGTTTCATCTGTTAAGGCGAGTTCTGAATTTTGTAAGTTTGGTGTTTTTACTTCGGGAGTGTTATTTAGTGCCGTCGGTTCCAAATTCTGTGAAGGCTGATTACCATAGGTGATATCGGTTTTACTTTGCATGAGTAAAGGCGGGTTTTCAGTTAATTCACTTTGAGACGATAACGCCATAATTAATAGCTGTAAATCATCTTCCATAGCAGTTAAACGACCAATGCTTTCTTGCTGTAAGTGCCACTGCGAAACATACTCTTTTACTTGTTTATCAGTAATTAAAGAATGCTGCACGCTCTCGTTATTTACAGTTGCGCTGCTACATCCATATAAATAAAAAGATAAGAATAAAACTGATATTAAATGACAAGACTTAAAATACCGCATTGCAAAATGCACTCTACTAACCAAGATAATAAATCAAAGCAAATTTTGCGCCACTTTATAGCAACTTTTTAATTAAGTAGTCTATTTTGAGGTAAGAAAAGCCATATCGATAACAAGGCAAAATTTCATCATTTAGTTGGTATCACTAATTGCTGCTGCATTGCTCTACCTCCTGCATTCATGCAGTCGTATATCAAAAATTATTAGCAAAGTTAGCGTCAGGTCTAATCCTTCAAATTGATTAGGTATTATTGCAGATTGATATTACATACTGTGAGCTACAGCTTTACTGGCTTATCGGTGTAGTTACTTACTATGCAATCGAGTTTATATAACTTGAATACGTCACAGTCTGCTTTTGCATTTTTAAAGTTTTGGTAAGAGCCAAGTTTTAGCCTGTAAAACATTTTGTCGTTTATTTTGGCGGTTTCTACGTTAGTCAATATTTTGTCTCTAAACAACGGCGCTGCTTTAGTATTTAGCTCTTGCCATGCTTTAGCCACACCTTGCTCTGAGTCAACCGAAGCTACCTGTAAAGCAAATACATGTTTAGGTTTATTTAATTTTACAGTTTGTTTTTTATTACTGTAATTTTGTTTAACTTGTTGGCGTGACTTAACATTGCGTGTGTTTCGTGGTGAGCGTACAGACTTGCTGCTATACCCTTGATTAGACTGCGCAATAGCTTTGCTGTTTATAATATCGATATGATTTACGAGGTAAGTTATTTCTTTTTCTAATCTTAAAATTCGCTCTATACCTTCACGAGCTTGTTGCCACTGCATTGCGGCATCTTTTAGCTGTGCAAGTTCAAGGGCTGTAATTGATACGTAGTCAGGCGAGTTACTTTGAGGTTGTTCATCAATGGTTTTTATTTCAGGCGAGACGCTGCATGCTGTACCAAATAAAAGCATTAGCAAGCTAAGTAAAAGCCCAATGTTATTTTTTTTATATATAAACATGTATTAGTTGTCCTGAAAGCAGTGTTTTTACACTACATTTCAGTTAAACATTCTCACAAGAAAGCGTTTAACTTTATTTAAGCTGTGAGCTATAAAACTTAGCTCTTCGCATGCTTGTCAGTATTTCGTAAAACACAACGTTGCATACTCCACCCCTTCCTTGAGAGCATTATTTAATACAAATTCAATGCCAATTAACACAAACTTTACAACATAAATAACAATATGTCTGTAATGACTTAAAAAATTTTATTTTAGAGCTATTCCTTTCCTTACTTCTATCCTGATAAAACTCATAAAAAAAGGCGCCGATATAGGCGCCTTTCATGTTTTACGTTAACTGTTAAATCAGTTTTTTAATAAATGATTTTAATTCATCGGCAAATTCATCGCGACGAAGTGCAAACTCAATCGTTGCTTTTAAGTAACCAATTTTACTTCCACAATCGTGGCTACGGCCTTTTATAGCGTATGCATCTACTTTTTCGTGTTCCATTAACATCGCAATTGCGTCAGTTAATTGAATTTCGTCGCCTGCACCTTGCGGAGTTTTTGCAAGTAACGGCCAGATATTTTCGCTTAATACGTATCGACCCACTACAGCTAAGTTTGATGGAGCTTCATCTACTGGCGGCTTTTCTACCATATTAAGAATTGGCGAGCTTTCACCTTGCTTTAAGTCAACATCACCTAAATCAACCACACCAAACTGGTTCACTTGTGCCATTGGTACTGGTTCTACCATAATTTGGCTGTGCTTAGTTTTCCCAAAATTAGCGATCATTTCTGCTAAGTTATCTTTTTTAAGATCGCTCTCTACATCATCAATAATTACATCTGGCAAAATAACTACAAACGGTTCGTTACCAATAATAGGCGCTGCACAACTAATAGCATGGCCTAAGCCTTTTGCTTCACCTTGGCGTACGTGAATAATGGTTACGTCTTTAGGGCAGATTGCTTGCACTTCGGCAAGTAGTTGCCGCTTAACACGCTTTTCTAAAGTAGCTTCTAGTTCAAAACTTGTATCGAAGTGATTTTCGATTGAATTTTTACTTGAGTGCGTTACTAACACTATTTCTTTAATTCCTGCAGCAACGGCTTCGTTTACTACATATTGAATTAAAGGACGGTCTACCACTGGAAGCATTTCTTTAGGAATTGCTTTAGTGGCTGGTAACATACGAGTACCAAGGCCCGCTACTGGGATCACTGCTTTCATTTTATGTTTTCCTTAATCTTTTATTATACTGAAAATGGATATTGAATCACTTCATGGCATTGATAGCCTGTTACTTCAAAGTCGTCTCGTGTTACCCACGTTTCTATGTCTTCTAATGATTTAATTTTTGGATTAATTTTTAACTGAGGTGATTCAAATGGCTCACGCGTTAACTGCACGTCTCGCATCAGTTCAAGTTGGTTTTCGTAAATATGTGCATTAGCAATTTTATGATACGCCTTACCCGCTTTGTGGCCGGTAATTTGAGCCACTAACGCAAGCAACACAAAACACTGAATTTGATTGAAATTAAGGCCGAGCGGTACATCACAGCTTCGCTGGTATGACGTTAAGTATAGCGTATCGCCAAGTAGTGAAAAAGTGTGCGTATGCATACACGGGCGCAAACAACCAAGCTCAAACTCACCTGGATTATAAAACGTGATTATTTCACCACGGTCATCAATGCCATTTTTTAAGTTATTAATAACTTTGGAAAGCTGATCAAGCGTTGAGCCATCTGGACGTTGCCAACCACGGCCTTGTACGCCATAAACTCGCCCCATGTCATCCTCACCTTTACGGTTAGGGTTATTGAGCCATGCGTTGTTATCGTTCGCGTTGGCATCCCATGTTTTACAGCCAATTTCACGAAACTGTTCAGCGCTGTCGTAACCACGTAAATATCCTAGTAACTCAGCAATCGCTGCTTTGTAGTAACTTTTTCGCGTCGTGATCATTGGAAACTTATTATTAGCCACATCGTATTCTAAATCGGCATTAATAACGGTTAAACAACGCGTACCGGTACGTTTGTTTTCGACCCACTGACCTTCGTCAACAATACGCTGACATAATTTTAAATATTGTTTCATGCTTTTCTTATTATGCCTTAGCTGTTTTAACGTGTTGTGGTTGCTTATATGCCCAAATTAATAAACCTAAACCACCCACTATCATAGGAAGTGAAAGTATTTGTCCCATTGAAATAAAGTCGGCAAATAAACCGAGTTGTGCATCGGGTTGGCGGAAATATTCAATACAGAATCTAAACACGCCGTAACCTAATAAAAATACACCAGCTACGCTGCCTGCTGGACGTGGTTTTTTAATAAACCATTGCAGGATTAAAAACAGTACTAAGCCTTCAAAAAATGCTTCATATAATTGCGATGGGTGACGCGCAAGCGGACCGCCCGTTGGAAATACC
Organism: Pseudoalteromonas sp. APC 3358; assembly: GCF_030408075.1. Taxonomy (NCBI): domain Bacteria; kingdom Pseudomonadati; phylum Pseudomonadota; class Gammaproteobacteria; order Alteromonadales; family Pseudoalteromonadaceae; genus Pseudoalteromonas; species Pseudoalteromonas sp. APC 3358. The sequence goes on along the minus strand of NZ_JASDCE010000002.1, from coordinate 373,590 downwards.
ATTGCCCATGGCACGTCAGTAACTCGGCCCCATAACTCACCGTTTATAAAGTTACCAATACGCCCTGCTAAAAGCCCTACAGGAACAAGTGGTGCAACAAAGTCGCCTACTTGAAGCAGTGACTTTTTACGCGTCCACGAAAAAATTGCGACGGCGGTTATAACGCCAAGTGTTCCACCATGGAACGACATACCGCCCTGATCTATTCTAAATAAATACAGTGGGTTTTCTATAAAATAACTAAACTGGTAAAACAATACGTAGCCAATACGCCCACCTAGTATTACCCCTAACATGCCGTAAAACAGTAAATCGCTTACTTGGTCTTTAGTCCAACCCGAATTTGGCTTTGACGCTTGACGATTAGCAAACCACATCGCAAATGCAAAACCTATTAAGTACATTAAGCCATACCAACGTACGCTTAGCGGTCCAACAGAAAAAATAATTGGATCAATTTGAGGAAACTCAAGTGCCATAAAAAATAAACCTTTAGCTAAAAACCATTTTAATTGCGATAACTACAAGCAGCACCGCGAAAACTTTCTTAATTGTATTAACAGGTAAATAGTGAGTTGCTTTGGCGCCAATGGGCGCAACAAACCACGAGGTAATAACAATCCCAAATAATGCAGGTAAATAAACAAACCCGGCAAAACCACGCTCTAAATCGGTAACATGCCAGCCTGCGCTGATGTAACCAATCGAGCCAAATAATGCAATAACAATTCCGCACGCTGCCGCGCAGCCAATTGCTTTTTTTATATCAACCGAAAAATAATTAAGCATCGGTACTATTAAAGCTCCGCCGCCAATCCCTATTAAACCTGATAACCCGCCCATTATTGCAGAAACGCCCCCTAAAATAGGACCAGCCGGCAACGGTTTTTCTGACATCGGTTTATTACGCGCGGAGAGCACCATTCTTGCTGCAATAAATACAACACTTATAGCAAACACTGTACGTAATATTTGTTCAGGGATTAAACTTGCTGCAAAGCCACTAATAAGTGCACCTAAAGCCACACCCGACATAACCCACGGGGCGATTGCCCAAGGCACATTATCATTTTTATGATGAGCCAGCGCTGAAGACGTTGAAGTAAATAAAATAGAAGCGAGTGAGGTTGCAATAGCAATTACTAATACATGATCAGCCGACGTTACATTAAATGAGAGTAGCAGAGTGGTTAGTACTGGAACGATAATTAAACCGCCGCCAATGCCTAGTAACCCAGCTAAAAACCCAACAATACAGCCTAGTAGTGCGCAGCTTGCGACTAACAAACCTAAGTCATACATAGTAATCTCAAATACCCTTTTAAGGTTTATATATTAAAGGATTATAAAACTAATAGCATCTGTGTATTGCAATTAATTAGGTGTACAAGCTTATTTGGGGGTGTAAAACAAATCACCTAATTTATGCTCTAGCATAAAGCTTCGCGTTAAACGTAGTACTTGTTTGGCAGTGGATTGCGCTAAACATTCACTTAGTAGTTGTTCCATGTCACTGACATTTAAACGCCTAAGTACCCACTTCACTTTATTAAGCGATGATAAATTCATACTCAGGCGTCTGTAACCCATGGCAATAAGCAAAATAGCACCTTCAGGATCGCCGCCTAGTTCACCACACAAACTAAATGGCAGTTCATATTGCTCACATTCGTGCGCCACTTTATTTAGTACTCTTAGTACACCTGGATGATAAGGGTTAAAAAGCTCGGCTACACGTGCGTTAGCTCTGTCTACTGCTAATAAATACTGTGTTAAATCGTTACTACCTACTGAGCAAAAATCGACTTTTTTTGACCACTCTGGAAGCATAAATACACTTGAAGGTACCTCTAGCATTATACCTATGTCGGGTCTTTCTATGGTTTGCTCTGGGTATTTTTCACTTAACTCAAAATAAGCCTGTTCAAATAACGCAAGTGACTCATCAACTTCTTCAGTGCCACTGATCATAGGGAGCATTATTTTTAAATTACCCAAACCAATATTTGCTTTAAGCATCGCTTTTAGTTGATCTAAAAATAACTCTGGATGATCAAGGCTAATACGAATACCACGCCAACCTAAAAATGGGTTTTCTTCGGTAATATTAAAGTAATCAAGTACCTTATCGCCCCCAATATCCAATGTACGCATAACCACAGGATTAGGATGATAGCTAGTTAGTACTTCTCGGTACCAATTTTCTTGCTCTGATTGCGAAGGAAACTGACCCTTTTGCATAAACCACGCTTCGGTTCGATAAAGCCCCACACCGTCACAAATATGCGCGCTACTTTGCTCAGTATTAAGCTCAAGGCCTGCGTTTAATAATAAGCTAACATGTTCACCGTCAAGCGTAATTGATTCTGAGTCTTGCTCAGCTAAAAAGCGGTTATTAAGTAGGTTATCTTGATGCTGTAACTCTGTGTATTCGTCCATCAGCATTTGTGAAGGCGATATATATAAACGCCCAGCAAATGCATCTAAAATCATCGGTTTGCCATTAAACTGCAGTAGAGGTAAATCCTCTATACCCCAAATAGCAGGAATGCCCATCGCACGCGTTAATATAGAAGCATGGCTATTTGCAGAGCCATTTACGCTTACAACGCCTGTTAAATGACCTTTTGGCACTTCAGCAAGCATGGCGGGTGTTAAGGTATTAGCAATTAAAATAGTGTTGGCCGGATAATTTTTAACAGCGTGCTCGGTATTTACAAGGTGGTGTAATACGCGAAGACCAATGTCTTTAACGTCAACAGCACGCTCTTTTATATAAGGGTCTTGCATGGCATTAAATTGAGATATTAAACGCTCTATTACAATTTTTAGGGCGCTTTTAGCACACCACCCTTCTTGTAATTGCATTTCAACATTATGCCCTAAACTTTTAGCATCAAGCAGTTGTTGATACACATCAAATACCGCAAGAGCTTCGTGCGGAATAGAATCGCTTAGCGTCATCGATAGGGTATTAAATTCTTTGCGCGTTGCAGCTACAGCTTGAGTAAACAAACGACGCTGCTCAGTGACGTCACTGTCTTTTAAAAGCTCAATAGATTTAAAATCAAGTTTTGGTAATACAACAAATGCTTGTCCTATACCTATTCCTGGCGCGCTCGATACACCTTTTAAAACAGACGTTTGATGAGATGATTCATCTTGGCGTAGTATTTCTTTAATTTCAGCATGCGCTAACTGTGAAGCAAGTTGAGCAGAAAGTGTTATTAAAAACGACTCTTCGTCTTGGCTAAATACACGTGCCATTTTTTGTTGGACAACAATAACGCCCAGTACTTTTTTTTGATGAACAACGGGTACAGATAAAAAAGCGTTGTAGCCTTCTTCGTTTACTTCGGGGGAGAGCTTAAAACGAGGATGCGATTTAGCAAATGCAATATTAATAGGTTCTTCGCGTTGCGCTACTAGGCCAACTAAACCTTCGGTAAAACCAATTCTAAACTTACCTACCGCATCGGGGTTTAGCCCTTCGGTTGCCATAAGTACAAAATTGTCTTGGCTGTAATCTGCAAAATAAATGGAGCAGCACTGGGTTTTCATGGCATCTTTAACCATTTGCACAAAGCACACTAATGCGCTGTCTAAATTCGCTTGTCGCGATACAGACTCCGCAATAGATCTCAGTGTAGCCAGCATGTCCTGCTCCTTTATTTTATTCTGAATTAACTACCTTTTACTTCGCCAATGATCTTTATGTTGTTCTCTCTTATTAAAAGGCATGGCGAAAGGAGCAAACTCTTTCATTACACGTCGATAAACATCCCGTTTAAACGATACAACCTGTCTTACAGGATACCAATAACTTACCCAGCGCCAATCATCAAATTCAGGATGATGGGTTTTAAGTAAATTTACATCTTCGTCTTTACAGCGTAATTTTAGTAAAAACCATTTTTGTTTTTGCCCAATACACACCGGACTAGAGTCTCGGCGGATTAATCGTTTGGGTAATTTATAGCGTAACCAATGTTTTGAGCTTGCGACTATTTCTACATCTTCTGGTCGCAACCCTACTTCTTCGTGTAATTCACGGTACATGGTTTGTTCTGCAGTTTCGCCATCATCAACACCACCTTGGGGAAATTGCCAAGAGTGTTGACCATAACGTCTGGCCCAAAAAACCTGTCCCTGATTATTGCAAATCACAATTCCGACATTGGCACGAAAACCTTCGGCATCAATCACCTTAGTGCCTCATTTGTAAGTCGATTTTTAATGATTGTTCCACATTAGCCGCAATACGGCAAATACTATTATACCCAACCCGATTAGTAAGCTAAGTTTGAGCTTTTAGTACATTGATAAATTATGGAGAGTGGGTAAATATTTGGAAAATAACTTAACAAGGCTATTGCGGTTCTTGTTTTCCTCTAGTTACTCACAGTTTGTGCATAACTTTTGTAAAACACGCTCATTTTGCAAACAAATCCACAATATTAGATCTAAAAACTTGGCTTCTCCACAGATTCTGTGGATAAACATGTTCATATAGTTGTATTTATCCTTACAACTTTTAAATTGCTTAATCAAAACTGAATGTACAACATTAAAAAAACCAACTGAGTCAGTAACTTAAAGTAAAGCAGCTTAATTTCAATATGTTCAAAATTAACCCAAACAACAAGCGAGCAAAAAACACACAACCCTAGTGATATCCACGGCTTAGCCTATTTGCTATCATGGCTATGATATTTATACAACCGAAATTAAGAATACTAATTACGTTGCATTGATATTTATAATCGCAATAAAAAGTAGCTCAATAACAAAAAACTATCATATGCAGTTTCTCCGCATAAGTAGTTTCAACGTAGTTAGTGAGTTATTAAACCTCTATAATATTTATATTTTAATAAAATTGGCATGACATGCGACCTACAAAACCACACTCAATTAACGATTTAATGCAACGCGTTAATAATATTGCCGGATTAACTCTAGGGCAGCTTGCTAACAAGTATAATTTTAAAACGCCGGATGATTTACTGCGCGAAAAAGGTTGGACTGGTCAGTTAATTGAATACGTACTAGGTGCTACTGCGGGCTCAAAACCACTTCCGGATTTTGAAGATTTAGGAATTGAGCTAAAAACACTCCCTATTTCCTATAAAGGTAGGCCACTTGAAACTACGTTTGTATCGGTTACACCTTTAATGAACGTTACAGGAATGATTTGGCATACCAGCTCTGTACGTAAAAAACTAAATCATGTTTTATGGCTGCCAATTTTAAGCGAACGTGATATTGCCCCGTTTGATAGAACCATCGGCAGCGGCTTTTTGTGGCAACCCTCACCTGAACAAGACGCTTTATTACAGCGCGACTGGGAAGAGCAAATGGAGCTAATTGCGCTAGGTAGAGTTGACGAAATATCAGGCCATTTAGGCGATGCGATGCAAATACGCCCTAAAGCTGCTCATAGTAAAATAGTAACTGATGCTATTGGTCCAAATGGGCAAATAATTAAAACCCTACCCCGTGGCTTTTACTTAAAAACCAGTTTTACAGGTGATATTTTAAAGCAGCAGTTTCAGCTTTAACTGTGTTATAAAATATTAATTGTTGAGCCATTTTTGTGGGTACCCTCTTTTCGCACTACGTGCGCGCGCCAGCAGCTTAACGCTACAACTTATTCTCATCTCTTTGAATAAAAGTATCAGGCATAAAAAATCCCCGCTTGTGCGAGGATTTTATCATCTAAAATTAAAAATTAGATTCTATATAAAATAGAATTACTGACCTTTAACTTCTTTAAGACCGTTGTACGGTGCTTTATCACCTAATTGCTCTTCAATACGTAGCAATTGGTTGTACTTTGCAACACGGTCAGAACGGCTCAATGAACCTGTTTTAATTTGACCTGCAGCAGTACCAACAGCTAAATCAGCAATTGTTGAATCTTCAGTTTCACCAGAACGGTGAGAAATAACAACAGTAAAACCAGCGTCTTTAGCCATTTTTATTGCAGCTAAAGTTTCAGTTAAAGAACCGATTTGGTTAAACTTAATTAAGATTGAGTTAGCAATACCGTTGTCGATACCACGTTTTAAAATCTTAGTATTTGTTACAAATAAATCATCACCTACTAATTGGATTTTATCACCCATTAGTTTAGTTTGATGTGCAAATCCATCCCAATCAGACTCATCAAGACCATCTTCAATAGAAACGATTGGGTACTGATTAGTAAGATCTTGTAAGAAGAAGTTAAATTCTTCAGAAGTGAATTTTTTGCCTTCACCCTTAAGGTCGTAGATATTTGCTTTTTTGTCGTAGAACTCAGATGCAGCACAATCCATCGCTAAAGTAATATCTTTACCTAGCTCGTAACCTGCGTTTGCAACAGCGACTTTAATTGCTGCAAGAGCCGCTTCGTTAGATGCAAGGTTAGGTGCAAAACCACCTTCATCGCCAACCGCTGTTGAATGACCATCAGCTTTAAGTACTTTAGCAAGGCTATGGAATACTTCAGCACCCATACGTAGGCCTTCGCGGAAGTTTTTAGCGCCAACAGGTTGGATCATGAATTCTTGAATATCTACAGAGTTATCTGCATGCTCACCACCATTGATGATGTTCATCATTGGAAGTGGCATAGAGTAAACACCTGGTGTGCCGTTTAAGTCAGCGATATGTTCATAAAGCTCAACTTTTTTAGACTGTGCAGCTGCTTTCGCAGTTGCTAGTGATACAGCTAAGATTGCGTTTGCACCTAATTTTTCTTTATTTTCGGTACCGTCTAAATCTAGCATCACTTTATCTACAGCGCTTTGATCTAATGCACTTTGGCCTTTTAAAGCATCAGCAATTTCATTATTGATATAACCAACTGCTTTTAATACACCTTTACCTAAGTAACGTGATTTATCACCGTCGCGTAACTCTAATGCTTCACGAGTACCAGTAGATGCGCCTGAAGGTGCTGCTGCACGACCCCAAGAGCCATCTGCTAAATGTACGTCTGCTTCAACAGTTGGGTTACCACGCGAGTCCATAATTTCGCGACCGATTACTTTTACGATTTCTGACATCTTGATTCCTCTATATTCCCAAAATGGTGAGTTCAGCTAACTTTACTACGTTTTATATAGCTTAGTCAGCCCTTAAAACAAAAAAGCCGTGCAATATGCACGGCTTTTAAAATTACGAATTCGCTTTTTGGTGGATATGCGCGGCTGCTACAAACCCTTCAAATAACGGATGACCATCACGTGGAGTTGACGTGAATTCCGGGTGGAACTGCGCGGCAATAAACCATGGGTGATCTTTATTTTCGATAATTTCTACCAGTTTTTTATCTTCTGATAAACCAGTAAAGCTTAAGCCTGCTTTTTCAAGTATTTCTACAAAGTTATTATTTACTTCGTAGCGATGACGATGGCGTTCAACTATTTCGTCGCTGCCATATACTTCGCGTACTTTAGAACCTGGCGTTAAATGACATTTTTGTGCGCCTAAACGCATAGTGCCACCTAAATCAGATTTCTCGCTACGTGTTTCAACATTACCTTCAGCATCTAGCCATTCAGTAATTAAGCCAACTACTGGTGCTTCTGAATTTGCATTAAATTCTGTAGAGTTTGCATCCGTTAAACCTGCAACATTACGTGCATATTCAATTAATGCTACTTGCATACCTAAACAAATACCTAGGTATGGTACTTTATTTTCACGTGCGTATTTAGCCGCTAAGATTTTACCCTCAACACCACGTCCGCCAAATCCACCTGGTACTAAAATAGCATCTAAGTGTGAAAGTAATTCAACACCTTTGTTTTCTAAATCTTGTGAATCTACGTATTGAATATTAATTGTTAAACGGTTTTTAAGGCCCGCATGCTTTAATGCTTCGTTAACCGATTTGTACGCATCTGGTAATTCAGTGTATTTACCAACCATACCAATTGTCACTTCACCCGTTGGGTTAGACTCTTGATAAAGTACTTGTTCCCACTCAGCTAAATCAGCTTCTGGTGGATCTAAGTGAAAACGACGACATACGAAGTTATCTAATTCTTGCGTTTTTAATAGCGCTGGAATTTTATAAATGCTGTCTACGTCAGGTAATGAAATAACCGCTTTTTCTTCTACGTTTGTGAATAATGAGATTTTTGCACGCTCATTATTAGGTAGTTTACGGTCTGAACGACAAATAAGAATATCTGGCTGAATACCTACTGAGCGTAACTCTTTAACAGAGTGCTGAGTTGGTTTTGTTTTAACTTCACCTGCAGGGCCTAAAAATGGCACTAACGTTAAGTGAATAAATAGCGCGCGTTCGCGGCCAATTTCAGTTCCCATCTGACGAATTGCTTCAATAAACGGTTGTGATTCTATATCACCTACAGTGCCGCCAATTTCTACAATAGCAATATCATAACCTTCAGCACCGTCGTATACACGTTGCTTAATATCGTTAGTGATATGTGGAATAACCTGAATAGTAGCGCCTAGGTATTCACCACGGCGCTCACGACGTAATACGTCTTCATATACACGGCCTTGTGTGAAGTTATTACGACTAGTCATTTTGGTACGAATAAAACGCTCGTAGTGACCTAAATCAAGGTCAGTTTCTGCGCCGTCTTCTGTAACGTAAACTTCACCGTGTTGAATTGGGCTCATTGTGCCTGGGTCAACGTTGATGTAAGGATCCAGCTTTAAAATGGTAACATTTAAACCACGGGCTTCTAAAATAGCGGCCAGTGAAGCTGCGGCAATACCTTTACCCAACGAAGAAACAACTCCGCCAGTAACGAAGATAAATTTTGTACTCATGCGAACCCTAGAATATCAGGAATTAAAAGGAATATAACACCCAAAGAAGAGCCTAAGGGTATATCATCAAGACGGGGCGAAATTGTACCAAAACACTGCTTATCAATCCAGCTAAAATTAGCTAATGCGCGCACAAAAAATGTGCACTATTTAACATTAAGCCTATTTTACTTTTTTAATTGCATCCCACGCACTGTCCATTTCTTCAAAGGTGGCTGTATCTAAGCTTTTACCTTGCGCATGCAAATAGGCGTTTACCTTTTCAAAACGCGCTGAAAACTTATCATTAGCGCTACGAAGCAGCTGTTCGGGGTCTCGTTTAACATGGCGTACAACATTAACAGTGGCAAAAAGTAAGTCGCCGAGTTCTTCCGCTGTATGATCAGATAACGGGTCTCGCTCAATAGCTTCTTTTACTTCAAGCACTTCTTCGCTCACTTTATCAAGTGCACCATGATACGTTGGCCAATCGAAACCAAGTGCGGCAACCCGTTGTTGAATTTTTTTTGCTTTACTTAAGCTTGGCATATTGGCAGGAATATCTTGCCAAAAAGAAGGTGATTCGGTTTGCGCTCTAGCACTGCGTTCTTGTGCTTTGATTGCTTGCCACTGCTGCGATAGCTGCTTATCTGTTAGCTCTTTTTTATCGCCAAATACATGCGGGTGGCGACGGGTAAGCTTATCGTTTAATTGCTCCACTACATCATTAAAATCAAATAGATTTTGCTCTTGTGCAAGCTGCGCATAAAAAATAATTTGAAATAACAAATCACCCAATTCACCTTTAAGCTCATCTAAGTTGCCTGACTCAATACAGTCGGCAACTTCGTATGCTTCTTCTAGTGTATGCGGCACAATAGATTTAAAATCTTGTTTAAGATCCCACGGGCAACCGCCCTTGGGATCTCGCAGTGTTTTCATTATGCTAAAAAGTTGTGTAAGCGCTGCATTATCATTCATGATTAATGACCACGCTTGGCATCGTGTACACCTTCAATTTGGTGTAACTTAGAAAGAACACGGTTAGTACCCGATAAGTCGTGTACTTCTATTTGCATCGTAAATATAGCTAACTGATTATCTTCAACCGTATTTACGTTCATGTTTAAAACATTTACTTTTTCGTTAGCAAGTACTGAGCTTATATCGCGTATTAGCCCTGAACGATCGGTGGCTTCTATTTTAATACTTAGTGCGTACGAGCCGTTGATATCATCAGACCAACTTACCGAAATAACACGCTCTGGATGCTGATTTTTTAAGTTATTAAACGAATCACAGTCTTCCTTATGAACACCTATTCCTCGACCTTGCGTTATATAACCTATTATCTCATCGCCAGGTACAGGACGACAGCATTTTGCTACATGGCTCATTAAGCTACCAACGCCATCAACCACTATGCCGTTTTTGTCACCGGTTACTTTGCTAGGCGCTTTAATACGAATAACCGGCTCATCTTCTGTCCGATCACTTACAAAGTTAAGCATTTGATTGAGGCGTACATCGCCCGCACCAATTGCAACCATCAAGTCATCAAGTTCTTTAAAGTTAAAACGCTTAATGGCAGGCTCTAATTCTTTGTATGTTAAATTAAGCTTTTGTAATTCACTGTCGAGAATTTCTTTCCCCGCACTTAAGTTTTTGTCGCGGTCGAGCTGTTTAAACCAGTGATGAATTTTGGCTCTAGCGCGCGATGACTTAATGTATCCTAATGACGGGTTTAACCAATCACGACTTGGATTTGGTTGTTTTTGGGTCAGTATTTCTACCTGATCCCCGGTTGTAAGTTGATGCGTGAACGGCACTATTTTGCCGAAAATTTTTGCGCCAATACAACGATGCCCTACATTTGAGTGAATGTAGTAAGCAAAATCAAGCGGTGTAGCGCCAAGTGGTAAATCAATAATATCGCCGCTTGGGGTAAATATGTATACGCGGTCTTCTACTACTTGGTTTTTAAGCTCTTCTGCTAAATCGCCACCATCAACCACTTCTTCTTGCCATTGAAGTAACTTACGCAACCAGCTAATTTTTTGCTCATAACCCGAGCCGCGTCCTGGTAATGCACCTTCTTTGTACATCCAGTGTGCAGCCACACCCAACTCAGCATCTTGATGCATATCGCTGGTACGAATTTGTATTTCTACTGTTTTACCTTCAGGCCCAAATACCACGGTATGAATTGACTGATAGCCGTTTTGTTTTGGGGTTGCTACATAGTCGTCAAACTCTTTATTAAGATGACGCCAATTGGTGTGCACAATACCCAGCGCTCCATAACAATCTTGTAGGCGTTCAACAACGATACGCATTGCACGAATATCAAAAAGCTGATCAAACTCGTAGTTTTTTTGCTGCATTTTTTTATAAATGCTGTAAATGTGCTTGGGGCGGCCATAAACTTGGGCCTCTATGCCCGCTTCACTTAAACGGTTTTTTACTTGCTCAACCATATCTTCCATATAGGCTTCGCGCGTAAGACGTTTGTCGTCAAGTTGTTTGGCTATGCTTTTATAGGTGCCTGGGTGCAAATATCTAAACGATAAATCTTCCAGTTCCCACTTTAATTGCCCTATTCCTAATCTGTTTGCCAATGGTGCAAAAATATCAGCCGTTTCTTTAGCGGCAATGACGCGGTCTTCTTCATCCGCATTTTTTACATTACGTAAATGACATACCTGCTCGGCAAGCTTAATGACCACGGCGCGCACATCTTCAACCATGGTTAATAACATTTTTCGAATATTATCAACTTGCATAGTTCCTTTACCTTGATGCGATAAAGTACTAATAGTGGCCATTTGTGCAACCCCAGTTAACAGCATGGCTATATTACTACCAAGCTGCTCTTCTATGGTTTCCAGTGATATTAAATCGTTTAAAAAATACGGGGTTAAATACGCAGTAGCTAACGATTCGGGGTCGAGATTTAGCTCAGCTAAAATTTCAACCATTTCGATTGCAGTAGTTTGCCTGCTTTCATTATCACATTTTACGCAGAGCGCTTGCGCTTTAGTAAGTAGCTCTGTTTTTTCTTCAGACAAGGCAAGAAATGAAAGCCGAGTGCTAAAATCTGTTGTCTCATCTTGTTGATGTGATTGTCGTGTAGCTACCATAATGCGTTCTACCTCCGTTGAAATAACGCCATAGTTTCAATATGCCCTGTATGAGGGAACATATTCATTAGCCCAATTTTATTAAGATCAAAGCCAGCTTGTGAAATAATTGCGCTGTCACGGGCTAAAGTAACAGGGTCACAAGAGACATATAAAATAGTTTTAAACTGCTTTAAAGATAATTGCTCTAATACAGCCATTGCACCAGTCCTAGAAGGATCGAGTACAAGCACATCTAAGTTTTTACTAAACCATGGGGCGCTCTGTATGCTTTGCGTTAAATCAAAGCAATGAAACTGCGCATTGGTAATAGAGTTAGTTTGCGCATTTTGAGCAGCCATTGCAACCGCTGAAGTCACACCTTCTACGCCAATTACAGATTTTGCTTGTTTTGCCAACACTAATGAGAAATTACCAATGCCACAAAATAAATCCAATAAATTTTCATCACCTTTTAAATCAAGCCAATTTGCGGCTTGCTTTAACATAGCTTCGTTAACTTGCGCATTTACCTGAATAAAATTACCTAAACCAAATTCAAATTTTAGATCAAACTCTTTAAGATAATAAAACGGCATGGCTAAGTGTGAATGCTCAATTACATCGCTCTCGCTTTGCCATACAACTTCAAACTGTTGGCTTTTTGTTATGTGCTCAACCAAAGCCTTTGTATCATCGTTAATTGCTTTAGTGTGACGAATAACAACAAAGTTTTTCTCATCACTTTGGCATAACTGTAAATGGCTTATACTGTGCAGCGCTTTGTGTTGATTAATTAAACCATCAAAAAGTGTAAAAACATCTGCAAATACTTCATCAAGTACTGCACATTTATTAATACTGACAATATTTTTTGAACCACTGGCTCTGTAACCCACACGCATTTTTTTTGCTGCTTTATCAAACATAACGGCTATGCGAGCGCTGCGCCTGTAATGCACAGACTTACTTAATAATGGAGCTTGCCAGTTTAAGCTGTTTAATTTAGCAAACTTACTAAATAGCTGAGTAACTGCAGTTTGTTTTTCTACAACTTGTTGGCTTACTTCTAAATGCTGTAATTGGCAGCCACCACACTGATTATAGTGCTCACAAAAAGCGTCTACTCTTGATTCACTCGCTTTAATAACTTTAATTACTTTTGCACTGCTGTATTTAGCTTTATCTTCGACGAGCATTGCTTTAACTGTTTCATTTGGTAATGCACCGCTTACAAAGCATACTTTATTATTATGCTTAGCAATGCCACGCCCTTGATGATCCATTCCCGTTATATTTAATTCTAATGTTTGTTGCTTAAGCGGTTTTTTTTTCGCTTTAAAAATTTGCGCCATTAGGCATTACCTTCAGTTTATTTATGAAGCACCTATATTTAGATGCTTTAGAATGCGTGTTGAACCGTATATACTCAAATCATACTAATAACGATAAAACGCTCCCATTATGACCAAATTAGGCTTACGCGATTCTGTTTTAACACTGACCCTGATCCCAACGGTGATCATAGGATTACTACTTGGTGGCTATTTTACAATAAATCGTTACATTGAGCTTGATGAAATTTTATATCAGCAAGGTACTACTATTTCTGAGCCCCTTGCTATTGCGCTTGAGCAACCCATGCTCGAAAAAAACAAACAGCTATTGAATCGCCTTATAAGCTACACACATAACAAGCACTCCCCTACAATTAAGTCGATTGCAATTTTTGATAAAAATAATGCGCTATTAATGACGAGTAATTATCACCGCTCATTTGAAAAGTTAATTAATCAAAAGACGCTCATAAATTTAAAAACGACCCACGTGCAAAAGTCAGATGAGCTTGTTACATTCTTCACGCCCATTATTAACCATACAAGTCACGACTCTAAATGGGATCCATCTGCTTTTCAGTCATCTTTGGGCACCGTTATTATACAGCTAAACAAAGACCAAGCTGTTATAGGGCAGCAACGTGCTTTATTAATTAGCGGTATTGTAATTATTTTATCATTGGTATTTGCAGCAATTTTAGCTTTAAGGTTAAGCCGCATGTTTATGACGCCGCTTAATAAGTTAGTACTTGCAACCGACAAGTTAGTCGAAGGTAAAAGAAGTACTGGCCTTAACGACAACATGATAGGTGAATTTGAGCTATTGCGAGAAGGCTTAAATACCATTGCTCACACTATGGTGATGCAAAAAGATGAAATGCAAAAAAATATTGACCAAGCAACTAGCGACTACCGCGAAACACTAGAGCAATACGAAACGTCAAATATAGAGCTCTCATTTGCAAAAAAAGAAGCTCAAGATGCTAACCGCGTAAAATCAGACTTTTTAGCTAAAATGAGCCACGAACTTCGTACTCCGTTAAATGGTGTTATTGGATTTACACGCCAGCTTTATAAAACACCACTAAACAAGCATCAAAAAGACTATCTCGACACTATTATGCTATCAGCAAATAGTTTAATGACTATTATTAGCGACATTCTAGATTTCTCCAAACTAGAAGCGGGTGCAATGGAACTTGAGTCGATTCAGTTTCAACTTCGTGATGCTGTAAATGAAGTGATGACACTACTCGCTCCTAGCGCACACGATAAGCAATTAGAGCTATCCATTTACATTAACCAACAAGTACCAGATGACTTAACGGGCGATCCCACTCGCTTTAAACAAGTGCTGATAAACCTATTAAGTAATGCGATTAAATTTACTGAAAAAGGCTCCATTAAGGTCGACATAAGCCATCGGTTACTCGACGACGAACGCACCTCTTTACTTGTGTCAGTAACAGATACTGGCGTGGGTATACCTATGGATAAGCAAGACTCTTTATTTACTCCATTTGGGCAAGCAGACTCAAGCATTACACGTAAGTTTGGTGGTACAGGTCTTGGCCTCATTATTACTAAGCATATTGTTGAAGCGATGAATGGCCGCATAACATTAAACTCTGCACCAGGTAACGGTACCTGTTTTACATTCAATAGTGTGTTTAGTTTGCCCAATCATGTATTTACTAACGACTTACCGACTAAATCGCTCATTGGTAAACGTATTTTGTATTTAGAGCCACACGAGCATACACATCACGCTGTACTTTCGTTATTGACTCAGTGGGAATCAAGCGTAACGGCATGTTTTAATGAGACTAGCTTTTTAGACGCTATAAAAAATACTGAACATAAATATGATGTTTGCTTAATTGGCCATATGGCATCAGTTGATGATATGCAGCAACTAAAAAGCTATGTAAAAGCCGTGCGTGAATCTACTGATTACTTATATTTAATGCTTAATACTGTATCGCACAATATGCGAGAAGCCTTTATAGGCAGCGGTGCTGATGCGTGTTTAAGTAAACCACTTAATCACCGTAAGTTATGTGAAGTACTTGCTGCACCTTACAGGCTTGACCACCCTACTCATAATATTGAACAAAACGATCAAGCTTTGCTGCCGTTAAAAGTATTAGTTGTTGATGATAACGATGCCAACTTAAAACTTCTCCATACTTTATTAAGTGAACAGATTGAAGTAATAGAAACGGCACATAATGGTTCACAAGCATACAGCTTAAGTAAAAGTCATAAATACGACATAATTTTTATGGATATTCAGATGCCAATTATGGACGGTATAACCGCATGCAAGCTTATACAAGAATCATCACTTAATGAAGATACACCAATTATAGCTGTAACGGCACACGCCCTTCAAAGCGAAAAAGAGCAACTACTAAAAGATGGCTTTAAAGGCTATTTAACTAAGCCTATTGATGAAGATATGCTTAAACAAATTATTAGCGATCATAGTCCACAGACCCCGGTTAATCGCGATAAAGCTAAAACAGATACACCACAAAGCCCGGCTCCATTTCAAAGTAGTCGAATTGATTGGGCACAAGCCCTGCAGCGTGCTGGCGGAAAGAGCGAGTTAGCGCTAGAGATGCTTAATATGCTACTTCTAAGCGTCCCTGAAACTCTTACATTGCTTGCAAAAGCGATAGAGAGCAATGATTGTCAGCAAGTCTTAAGTATTGTCCACAAGTTTCATGGCGCATGTTGCTACACTGGTGTACCTAAACTTAAATTACTCGCAGAAACAATTGAAACATCACTTAAAAATAAATGCTTATTAGAGAATATTGAACCTGAATTATTTGAGTTACAGGACGAGCTTGAAAACTTACTTGCTGATGCAAGCGTAACTGAGTTACAAAGATAAGCTTTGAATTTTAGATACAAAAAAACGCGGCATTAACCGCGTTTTTTTAATTAAGCTTTTTAAATACTTATGTAGATTCGTATTACATTCTTGCTTCAATCATTAATCGTTTCATATCGCGTACGGCTTTATCGAGTCCATCTATCGCTGCACGAGCAATAATAGCGTGGCCAATATTTAGCTCATAAATCTCAGGCATCGCGGCAATGGGTTTAACGTTATGGTAATGAAGACCATGGCCAGCGTTAACAATCAAACCTAAGCTTGCTGCGTATTTAACACCTTCACGAATATGCTCTAACTCTTTGTGTAAATCAGTATCATTTGTTGCATCAGCATACGCGCCTGTGTGTATTTCTACATAAGGAGCACCACATTCTTTGGCTGCATCTAGTTGTGCTTTATCTGCATCAATAAATAGCGATACTTTAATACCCGCGTCGGTAAGCGTTTTTGTTGCGGCTTTAATTTTATCTATATTACCCGCTACATCTAAGCCGCCCTCGGTGGTTAACTCTTCGCGCTTTTCAGGTACTAAACACACGTACTCGGGTTTTACTTCAAGCGCTATTTGTATCATTTCATCGGTAACAGCGGTTTCAAGATTCATGCGAGTTTGGATAGTTTTAGCCATCACATAAACGTCGCGATCTTGAATATGGCGTCTGTCTTCACGTAAGTGAATCGTAATACCGTCTGCGCCTGCATGCTCTGCTACACTGGCTGCATGGGCTGGATCTGGGTAACTTGTTCCACGCGCTTGACGAAGTGTTCCAATATGATCTACGTTTACACCCAAAAGAATATCTTTCATTTTCTTACCTGTAAAATTACGTTTATTGAGAGGCCATAAATAGCTCACGGCTTTTTAATGGTTTACTACCTAATAAGGGTTTTAATAAATAGCGACTTAATTGCTTTGCCATATATAGCACATCACTTTGGCTAAAGTCATGATTTGCTATGGCGTTGAGTTGTTTGCCACTAAATCCAGAACGCGTATCTTCTTGTATTAAAAAACCAAGTTCGGGGAAATAACTATACGTCTGCTTTTCATCTATTGGTTCACCACTGGCATCAAAACTAAAATCAACGCCATAACCGAGTAATTCCAATAATTGAAATTCGTACGAGCGAAGCACTTCTTGTAAATTGGCTCCGCTGTTTAGGTTTCCTAGGTGGGATTTATATAGCTCAAATACTTGCTCAATTGGCTCATTAACAGGAACGATGCGATTAGTTAGCTCATTCAAATAAAAACCACAATAAAGCTCATCACCTTTTAAAAAGTGCGAGTTGCCATGCAGTTCAAACTTATTGATATATTTTAAATCGTACTTGCCACTGTAATTAACAAGGAGTGCCTGGAACGGCTGAAGTTGTGCTTTATGTTTAGTGGCCTGGCGACCACTAATTCGAGCCAGCATTCGTAACTGGCCAACGCCTTCTACAAGCATATCTAACATTACTTGGGAGTCACTATAAGGACGCCGATGTAATAAATACGCGGTGTAGAAGTCGCTATCCATTCACTAAGCTACTGCTTGGTTTAGTCTTCACTGTAACCTAAGCTTCTTAGTGCACGTTCATCATCAGCCCAACCCGACTTAACTTTAACCCAAAGCTCTAAAAAGACTTTGTTATCAAGCATTTCTTCTATGTCTTTACGAGCTTCACGGCCAATGGTTTTTAGCTTTTCGCCTTTATTACCAATAACCATGCGTTTTTGTGTTTCGCGCTCAACAAGAATTAACCCATTGATGTGCCAAATACCGTTGTCTTGCCATTTAAACTGCTCAATTTCAACAGTCACAGAATATGGTAGTTCTTCACCCATAAAACGCATTAGCTTTTCACGGATAACTTCAGCTGCCATAAAGCGCATCGAACGGTCAGTTACATAATCTTCAGGAAAGTAAAATTCGCAAGGAGGTAAGCGTTTAGTTACTTCTGCTTTGATTAAATCAACGTTTTTACCTTGCGTTGCTGATACTGGCATAATTCCAACAAAATCAAACTTGTCACTTAACCACTTCATATGAGGCAATACAAGATCACGGTCTTTAACTTGGTCAATTTTATTAATAACCAATAATACAGGCTTACCACTTTGCGATACTTTATTAAGTACCATATCGTCATCTGCATTCCAATGAGTGCCTTCAACGACAAAAATAATAAGCTCTACATCGCCGATAGAACTAGACGCTGCTCGATTCATTAAACGGTTAATAGCACGCTTTTCTTCAACGTGTAGACCCGGTGTATCTATGTATACCGCTTGGTGTTTATCTACGGTATGAATACCCATAATACGATGACGTGTAGTTTGTGGTTTACGTGAGGTAATACTCACTTTTTGCTCAATGATTTCATTAAGCAAAGTCGATTTACCTACGTTTGGTCGACCGACAATCGCCACCATTCCACAAAATGTATCTACATCACGTTCATGAGGCTGTATTAAGGTATCAAGGTTCATTTTTAAGTATCTTCAATGCTTTTTCAGCAGCTTTTTGTTCGGCCTTACGGCGCGAGCTACCAACAGAAATTATGCTATCCATTCCATCAACAATACATTCAACCGTGAATGTTTGATTGTGTGCTTGGCCTTGTGTATCAACCACTGTGTAGCCCGGTAACGATAATTTACGGGCTTGTAAATACTCTTGCAGCAGGGTTTTAGGATCTTTCTGGTTAAGCCCTGGTGAAATAGCATCCAAACGTGATTGGTACCACGCCAATATAAGATCGCCACAACTGTCGATACCTGAATCTAGAAATGCAGCGCCTATAATAGCTTCTACTGCATCAGCAAGCGTTGACTCGCGACGAAAGCCGCCACTTTTAAGCTCGCCCGGCCCTAAGCGTAAATAATCGCCTAGACCAAATTCAAGACCAAACTCAGCAAGTGTTTGACCACGCACAAGTGTTGAGCGCATGCGACTTAAATCGCCTTCACGCGCTTTAGGGAATTTGGCATAAAGTGCATTGGCAATCACAAAGCTTAAAATCGAGTCGCCTAAAAATTCTAGTCGCTCATTATGTTGGCCTTTGTGGCTGCGGTGCGTCATTGCTTGTTCAAGTAAACCTTGATCAGCGAATTCATAGCCAATTTTTTTATATAATTCTGTTACATTTTTTTTCATCGTTACTGAATATTACCTAGGCGTTCAAAGCGAACACCAGTTGGAACCCATCCTGGTAAAATATCATCAGGGCCATTCTCAAATTCAAAACTCATCCATATAAAGACAGCTTTACCCACCAAGTTTTCTTTTGGTACAAAGCCCCAAAAGCGACCATCTTGGCTGTTGTCGCGGTTATCACCCATCATAAAATAATGATCAGCAGGAACAGTCCATTCATCAGAAGGCGTGCCCGGTTGCTGATAGTAACGCCCTTTTCTTTCAGGCGCTTGTGGGTTGATTAATATATCATGCGTAACTGTTGTTAAATTTTCATTCACACGAGCTAGAGGCATTGGGCCTTGTTTAAATTCGTTATCATTAATTAGTTTAAAATCAATTTTATTGAATTCATTACATAAAAGCTCACCCTGTTGGGTTTCGCCTTCTTTACAGTTTGGCTGAATATATAAACGTTTATCACGATAAACAATTTTATCGCCAGGTAAACCAATCGTACGTTTAATATAGTCAACACTTTCATCTAAAGGGTATTTAAAAACAACAATATCACCACGTTCAGGCTCACCGACATCAACTAACTGAGTGCGCCAAACTGGGTCTTTTATTCCATATGAATACTTTTGTACTAAAATAAAGTCACCCACTAACAGTGTAGGCATCATTGAACCAGATGGAATTTGAAACGGTTCAAAAATAAATGATCTAAAAATAGTAATTGCTGCAATCATCGGGAAAATCGACTTTGCTGTTTCTGTTAGTACTGGTTCTGGTGCAATTAATGCCGCAGTTTCTTCATCTAACGGAGCTCCAGCAGACGTTTGCGCTATCGCTAAGCGCTCCTGTCTTTTAGGTGCATACATTAAGTGATCTATTAACCATATTAAGCCTGAGCCTAAGGTTAATAGCACCAATAAAACTGAAAAATAACCAGCCATTTATAATCCTTTGTTTTTATTTACCAACTTTTAAAATAGCTAAAAACGCTTCTTGAGGCACTTCAACATTACCTACTTGCTTCATACGTTTTTTACCATCTTTTTGCTTTTTAAGTAGCTTTTTCTTACGACTCACATCGCCACCGTAACACTTAGCAATTACGTTTTTACGTAACTGTTTTACCGTAGTACGTGCAATAACGTGTTGTCCAATCGCTGCTTGAATCGCAATATCAAACATTTGACGAGGAATAAGCTCTTTTAATGCATCAGCTAATTGACGACCACGAGACTGCGCACCATCTCTGTGAACAATTATCGCAAGTGCGTCAACACGCTCACTATTGATTAAAATATCAACACGCACCATATCTGATGTTTGAAAGTGTTTAAAGTTATAATCAAGCGATGCAAAACCACGGCTTGTTGATTTTAATTTATCAAAAAAGTCCATTACCACTTCAGCCATAGGTAGCTCATACGTAACAGCTACTTGCTTTCCGTGATAGGTCATTTTTGTTTGGCTACCGCGTTTTTCAATACACAAAGTAATAACATTACCTAAGTATTCTTGTGGTACCAAAATATTAGCTTCAACAATCGGCTCACGAATTTCTAAAATATCGTTTACTGCAGGTAAATCAGACGGGTTATCAATCTGGAATGTACCTTCTTTAGTAACTATCTCATAGATTACCGTAGGTGCCGTTGTAATTAAATCAATATCGTATTCACGCTCTAAACGCTCTTGAATGATTTCCATGTGTAGCATACCTAAAAAGCCACAGCGGAAACCAAAACCTAATGCAGTTGAATTCTCTGGTTCAAAGAATAACGACGCATCGTTTAAGCTTAATTTATTAAGCGCATCACGGAATGATTCATACTCATCAGATGCAATTGGGAACATACCTGCATAAACCTGAGGCTTAATTTTTTGAAAACCAGGTAAACGAAGTGGAGCCGCATTTTTTTGATGAGTTATAGTATCGCCTACTGGTGCACCATGTATCTCTTTGATGCCAGCAATAACAAACCCTACTTCACCTGTTCTTAAAATACCGGTGTTAGTTTGCTTAGGTGTAAACACACCCACTTGGTCGGCTGTATGTATATGCTCATTCGACATTATTTTTATTTTGTCGCCAGTGCGTAATTCACCGTGCTTAATACGCACTAATGATACAACGCCTTGGTATGGGTCAAACCAAGAATCGATAATAAGTGCTTGTAGAGGTCCATCTGTATCGCCTACTGGCGGCGGAACATCTCTAACAATCACTTCAAGAACTTCGGCAATACCTACACCCGTTTTAGCGCTACATTGCACTGCATCAAGGGCATCAATACCAATAATTTCTTCAATTTCTTCTGCAACGCGCAAAGGATCCGCTTGCGGTAAATCGATTTTATTAAGTACTGGAATTACTTCTAATTCCATTTCAATAGCGGTGTAACAGTTAGCTAATGTTTGTGCTTCAACGCCTTGGCCTGCATCGACAACGAGTAGTGCACCTTCACATGCAGCTAAAGAACGCGATACTTCATATGTAAAATCAACGTGTCCTGGAGTATCAATGAAATTAAGTTGATAAGTTTCGCCATCGTTCGCTTTGTAATTCAACGTTACACTTTGCGCTTTAATGGTAATACCACGTTCGCGCTCAATATCCATTGAATCCAAAACTTGTTTTTGCATTTCACGGTCGGTTAAACCGCCACAAACTTGGATCAAACGATCTGAAAGGGTCGATTTACCATGGTCAATATGGGCGATGATCGAAAAATTACGGATATGCTTCATAAACTGGATTCTATACTTCTATTTTAATGGACTAAATATGAATACCTAAGTGACTTGAAAATACTTGCTGTAGGATGCCATAAGCTCAGTTTGTAAATTACAAACATCACGAATGCTTTTTAATATTGATTAAAACCATTTTATTTATTGAATAACAATAAGTTAAATTTATTTAACTTACATAATTCAGCTAGATAAAATAATTTAAAAAACCACTATTCCCTGTATTTCCAAGTTACTTTGGTATAAAACGGCAATTTTACATTTAATTGGCGTCAATCACCATCTATTTGAGTTAAAGGGATACTAATTGGGTGAATTTTTATAACTTTTATATCGTGCTTTAGCGATTTCACGCGAGTTTTAGCTATAAAGAAACCAGCAACACCACCTAAAGCTGCAGCTAAAATTTGCCAACCTTCACAAGCCATAAATAATTGCGCTGCAATCAGTGCAAAAACCAGACTTAAAAGCAGTGGTAGCATGTATACCGCAAATGCATGCTTAACGACGTGACTATCATCAAGTGACAAGGTTACCTTTTGTCCTACTTCAACAGAGGATTCAAATTTATAAGGGAAGGTTTTTTTTGCAGTGCCAAACAGCTTACCAAACACTTGTGAGCCGCAACGACCATTGCAGCCTTCACAAGCTTGTTTTTGTTGTGCTTCTAAATGAGCAATGTGGCCATCGAGGGCCACAACAGTGAGGGTTTGTTCAATCATAACAATCCTTACGAATCGTTTATAATGCGCGGGTAACTGACTCAGCAATCGCTTTTGCGGTCATACTCGGTACATTACCAACAACCGATACATCAAAATTACCGCCATTATGCACATATACTGTCGTTGCACCAGAGGTTAGTGCACCACTTAAACGCTTACCTGGTAATGGACGCTGAATAAATACCGAAATTTCAACAAAACCATCAGAGAACAAGTAATAGTCTGTTAATTCGTTATTTAAATCGAGCTTATGTCTGTCTGATTTTAGTAATTCAAAGCCATCCGGTAACCAACTAATTTGCCAGTTAGTCGCTGTACTGTCTTCGTTTATAAGTGCATCGTTTGGTAAAGGCGTTGGAAAGTTTCGATTGAGCACTTCAAGTAACATACCTGCTGGCTGCTCTGTCACACTAATGTGAGTAAGCTGTAACTGCTCTAAGGCCTCACCTTCATGGTTAACGTACGCGGCTTTTAGTAACAACGACGATTCCATATCCAGCCAAATCCAATAATTATATTTATACTCGTCTTTAGATTCTATGCGAACTAGTTGTGCAGCACGCCCTGCAATACGACCTTTCCCGCCTAATACAAAATCATAGTGCGCGCTTAAGCGATCTATATCTTTAAAAAGCACTTCAGGGATTGGACCCGCTATTGAATCTGTTTTTAGGGAGTATGGTTCAGACTGAGGTTCAAAATAAGTAACTTGGTTGTCAATACGGACCATTTCAAGCCCAGCACCGTTAAGTAAACTTAAATGCTCAAGTTCTGTGTCACCTTGTAAAGCATGCACCCATCGGTAGGGCTCCATTGTTTTACCTTTGACAACCACAAACGAAGCGTCAAAATTACGGGTGTGAACGGCATTAGCCATTTTTAGTAATAAATCTTTGGCAGGATTTGTGTCGTTGGCAAATGCATTAAAGCTTACTACCAACGACAGAACAAAAGTGATTACTTTCATTTAATTAGTTTTTTTCCTCAGACGCTTTGGTATTAGTTTGCGCTGTTTCTAAAGAATTCGCAACTCGTGCTTGGCGTTGATGCTCAAGAACTAATGCGCCAATACGTTGTTGCTGTAATTCACGTAAACCTTGCTCTGCATTTTCAAGCGCAGGCTCAGATGAGTAACTTACTGGCGACGCCATACCTGTCAGCGGTGTGGTTTGTAGTAATGGAATTTCGCTTTGTTGCTCGTTGTTACTTTGAGGAAGCGTATTAACTCCCACAATAGCAAACATTGCCACACTGGCTGCAATTGCTAGTTGAGCAACTGGCTTGCGCCAATTAAAAGCCACTACTTTATTATCTTGTACCGTCTCAGTGATTGCTTGAGGCTGTGTTTTTGACTGACTAAAGTTAGCATAAACAGGCTCGCTTTCAAGTGCTAATGCAACGCGATCGCTAATATCAATATGTATGTCGTTATTATTTTTTTGAGCACGCATCGCATCACCAATTAACGCATAACGGCCAAACGTAGTTACATCTTGCTCTGCAATTTTTGCATCAGTCAGATGTTGCTCGCCATCAAGTAATGCCGATAACGCTTCGTTATCTAACTTGTTAAGGTGTGCTTTTGTCATACTAAGACTCGCCTATTAATGGGTTTAATTTGTTATCTATTGCTTCACGGGCACGAAATATACGCGAACGCACAGTCCCGACCGGGCAATCCATTACCACTGCTATTTCTTCATAGCTCATCCCTTCGATTTCTCTAAGGGTGATTGCGGTTTTAAGATCTTCAGGCAAACTATCAATCGTATTAAAAATAACAGCGCGTACTTCTTCGCTTAAAAGTAGGTTTTCAGGAGATGCATTAGATCGCATTGAATCTGCACAATCATAAAACTCGGCATCTTCAGCGTCTATATCATTTGCTGGCGGCTTACGCCCCTGGGCTACTAAGTAATTTTTAGCACAATTAACGGCAATACGGTATAACCACGTGTAAAAGGCGCTGTCACCTCTAAAGTTTGGAAGTGCACGGTAAGCTTTAATAAAAGCCTCTTGTGCTACATCAGCAATATCGCCTTGGTTTGATACATAACGTGAGATCAAACCTGCAATTTTGTTTTGATACTTCTTTACTAATAGGTTGAAGGCGTTTTTATCTCCTTGCTGGACCCTTTTTACTAGCACTAAATCTAATTCCTGCTCGCTCATTCGAGCCGGTACTCCTATGTCTGATTTTTGCTTGTTATTCATATTGTCGTCATTGTTCACAAATACTCTGACCTCTTTATGAATAAAAAGTTCTGCTTAATATTATTTTTTTATAAAATAGATGATAAATAACGGCGCTAAGCCTTTAAAATCACTACGTAGTAGTATGACAAATATGGTACAACTACAGATATTAAAAACAAATATTGCTCTATATGAGCATTGTAACCGCAAAGTACCTCTGACATGAACCAAAATAAACATCACATTGCAGATGTCGCTATTATAGGTAGCGGCGCAGCAGGCTTATCACTTGCATTATCTCTAGCTAATTATTGTAACGTTACCGTGATCAGTAAAGGAGCGCTTACAGAAGGTTCTACTTTATATGCTCAAGGTGGTATAGCAGCTGTATTTGATAAACAAAACGACAGCATAGAATCTCATGTTGAAGATACACTCGATGCGGGCGGCGGTTTATGCGATAGAGACGCTGTTCATTATACTGCCAGCAATGCTCACGATTGCCTACAGTGGTTAATCGACCAAGGTGTTCCCTTTGATATGGAGTTTGATAGCAAAGGAAAAGAGCGTTTTCATTTAACACGTGAAGGCGGTCACAGCCATCGTCGTATTTTGCATGCAGCCGATGCTACTGGCAAAGCTGTGCAAACCACGCTTATTAGCCAAGTTAAAATTCATAAGAATATAACTCTCTTAGAGCAATACAATGCTATTGATTTAATTACAGATAAAAGCGCCGGAAAAACAGGCTCACACATTGAAGGTATGTATGTGTGGAACAAAAAAGCTAAAAAGGTAGAAACCATTTCAGCTAAATTTGTTGCTCTTGCCACTGGTGGCGCAAGCAAAGTGTATTTGTATACATCTAATCCAGATGTATCAAGTGGTGATGGCATTGCAATGGCATGGCGCGCAGGCTGTAAAGTTGCCAATATGGAATTTAATCAATTTCATCCAACGAGCCTTTATCATCCAGAGCTACAAAACTTTTTAATTACAGAAGCTATGCGCGGTGAAGGGGCTTATTTAAAACGACCTGATGGAACTCGTTTTATGAAAGACTTTGACAGCCGTGAAGAACTTGCTCCACGCGATATAGTGGCACGCGCAATCGATTTTGAAATGAAGCGTTTAGGTGCTAATTGTGTTTATTTAGATATTAGCCACAAAGATAAAGACTTTATTATTGAGCACTTTCCTACTATTTACGCAAAATGCCTAAGTGTAGGGCTTGATATAACAAAAGAAGCAATCCCAGTTGTACCTGCTGCGCATTACACTTGTGGTGGCGTAATGACCGACTTTAACGGTAAAACAGATCTCGATAACTTGTATGCTGTTGGCGAAGTCGCTTACACAGGCCTACATGGTGCAAACCGTATGGCAAGTAATTCATTATTGGAATGTATTGTATTTGCCCACGCTGCAGCTAAAGATATTTTAAGTAAAATTGAACATGCACCAGAGCCAATGGCTCTACCTCATTGGGATGAAAGCCGTGTTAGTAACTCTGATGAAGAAATTGTTATTACCCATAATTGGCATGAACTACGTTTATTTATGTGGGATTATGTAGGTATTGTACGCTCTACTAAACGCTTAGAACGTGCACTGCATAGGGTTGAGTTGCTGCAGCAAGAAATACACGATTATTATGCAAACTTTAGAGTAAGTAATAACTTGCTTGAGCTTCGTAACTTAGTACAGGTGTCAGAACTCATTATTAGAAGTGCAATGGAACGAAAAGAAAGCAGAGGCCTGCATTATACTATTGATTACCCTGAACAAAATGAAAATCCAACACCGACTATTTTGACTCCAAAACGCAATTAATCGCGCTTAAAGTAGCACGTTTTAGACGCGCATAGCTTTGTTCATTAACACCATTGGCTGAAATTATAAGCCAATGGTTGTTACTAAAACCTTTAATATGTAGCCATATATTATTGCCATAAAAACGGCTTTTTTTACTAATTTCACCCTGAATTTTTAAACCCTCGCCCTCAAACCTAAATAGCTTGGGTTCTAGAATTATAACGCCATGGTTTGGATGAATTGCCAACACTTTTTGCCACACTAAAAAGCCAGCTAATATATTAATTATCAGACAAAAAAGCATAGCTAGTAGCGAATCTAAAAATAAACATAATATTAAACTGAGCATGCAAAAAAAGACCACAATAGGTTTGTGGTCAGCGTTATTATTAGTAACTGTAAACCTATACACGAACTCGGTCTAAGATCAGCGAAACCATACCGTTTAACTGCTCATCTTTACATTCTTGATGACCCATAAACCATGCAAATAAGTCAGGGTCTTCTTCTGTTAGCAAACGCTGAAAAATAGCCTGTTGCTCTGCGCTTAAAGAGTCGTATGCTTCTTCAACAAACGGCATAAACAAAACATCAAGCTCTAACATGCCACGACGGCAAGCCCAACGAATACGTGCTTTACTATGAATTTCAACCATTTTAAACCTCATACTTAATTGACTCGAGTTTAACAAACACAAGCCTATTTAGCAGCTATTAATCTCTCATTAAAGAATAAACCCGCACCAATAAGCGCTTGTCTGTACCATACGTAACAACTGCGTTATTATGTCACTTCATTTATATTGCAAAGAAGGTTTTTATGTCGAGCGTTTATGCATGTCCGTTATCTCATCAACTTATTAGCCTCTGCGGTGCTGATAAATTATCTTATTTACACGGGCAAATCACTCAAGATCTAAATAAATTAACCAGCAGTAATTATTTGTGGGCTGGCCATTGCAGCGCTAAAGGTAAACTTTGGGGCGTATTTAAATTATTTTCTTATCAAGACAGCTACTACCTTACAGGCAGCGAAAACGAAGTAGAAAAATCGTTAGCTGAGCTAAAAAAGTATGCCGTATTTGCAAAAGTTGACATTAGTGCATGTTCAAAGCGATTAATTGGTCTCATTGGTGATGATTTATCGGATGTACTCGCACAACTTGATATTAACTTTGAAGGTGATGCGAGCGCGTGTGACTTTGAAAGCGGTAAAGCACTAAAATTAGCTGATAACCGTGTTTTATTGATGGTCGATAGCCAGTTTAGTATGCCTGATGACGTATCTACACTTGATAACGAAGCTCCTTGGCAACAAGCATCTATGCTTGCAGGTGAACCTCAGTTAAGTGCAGATGCAATTGGCGAGTATGTTCCTCAAATGGTAAACCTACATGCTATTGACGGTATAAGCTTTAAAAAAGGGTGTTATACCGGTCAAGAAACTGTGGCTCGCATGAAGTACCTAGGTAAAAATAAGCGTGCAATGTATATAGTCTCAGGTCAAAGCGAAGGGATACTTTCAGAGCCCGATTTAGAAACCCAATTAGGCGAAAATTGGCGCCGTGCGGGTAAACTTATTGCACAAAGCTTTAATGAACAAACAAATAAATTAACAGGCCTCGTTGTGTTGCCAAACGATACTGATGTAACTCAGGTACTTCGTGCAAAACACACACCTCAGGTGGAGCTAAGCATTCTGCCTCTACCCTACTCTCTTGAAGATGAATAAATAGGAATGACTATGATCGTTGCGGCAAACAAAGTGGTAAAAATGCATTATTCGGTAATGGATAATGATGGCAATAGCATTGATAACTCGTTCGGTGGTGAGCCACTACACTTTATCATTGGCACAGGCTACTTAATTTCAGGCCTAGAAAATGCTTTGCAAGGCAAACAACCAGGCGACACACTTAGCGTAAAAGTTGAACCTGATGAAGGTTATGGCGAACGCCACGATAACCTAATGCAAGCTGTACCTAAGTCGATGTTTGAAGGTATGGAAATTGAAGTCGGCATGCAATTTCGTGCATCAACAGATGATGGTGACCAATCAGTAATGATCATCGATATCCAAGATGAAGAAGTTATTGTAGATGGTAATAACCCACTTGCAGGCATAACACTTAACTTTGATGTAGAGATACTAGAAGTACGTGATGCAACCGAAGAAGAACTCACTCATGGTCATGTACATGGTGAAGGTGGGTGTGGTCACGACCACTAATACACTGTTAAACCAAGAAAAAAGCGCCTAGGGCGCTTTTTTTATATCATATTGTTGCGCTTAACCGTTTCAGTTTTTGCCTTACTAGGCAGCGCGATTGATACATTCTTTTCTTTTAGAGCGGCTAGTAAACCTTTTTGATCGTTTGTGCCAACTCGATACAAAGTGCCATCTTTAAGCGTTAGCTGTATTGCACTAAAGCCAGATACTGTATACACCCAACCATCGTGAGTAATTCGCATACCAATACCGTGTCTGTAAGAGTTTTGAACTGCCTTAGCTTCTACTACTTCGCCAAGCTCAATGCTTTGCCCTGCAACGCCTGGGCCAAACGCCCAGCTAATTTTTTTATCATCTACTTTTACTGTTAGACCATGGAACAAAAAGCCCACCAGCACTAAAATCCCAGCAAATATCATTAAAGGTCCATCAGCGCCTAATAAGTTCCATGCAAGCGCTACAAAACCGCCTATCCACGCTAATACAAAAAAGATAAACACCGCATACTGTTTA
Organism: Pseudoalteromonas sp. APC 3358; assembly: GCF_030408075.1. Taxonomy (NCBI): domain Bacteria; kingdom Pseudomonadati; phylum Pseudomonadota; class Gammaproteobacteria; order Alteromonadales; family Pseudoalteromonadaceae; genus Pseudoalteromonas; species Pseudoalteromonas sp. APC 3358. Next base: position 344,081 of record NZ_JASDCE010000002.1, on the reverse strand, counting down.
TGCTGATACATAATATTCTCTAAATTAAATAAATACTTAAAAGCTGTACACCAATGTAGCACTTAGCTCTGAGTCGAACTTGAGTTTATCATCTTCGGGTTTTGAATTATAACGATACATGTAGGTAAATTTGAGTGATACCGCACCAATCACTTGGCTTATTAGTGCGGTTTCCGATTTTAAGCGAGAATTAAGACCTGAGAGCGACTGCTCTATACTCACATCTTGATTAAAACGAGTACGCTTAGAAACCAAACGTTCCCACTGCATTGCAACACGTACTAAATAACCAGTTTTATTAATTTCATCTTCGCTCACATCCGAATTTTCATCGGCTACTGAACGGTATAAACCAGGTCCTATATCAATATCTACTTTGTTTTTAGAGCCTTGGTATACACGCGCACCATAGCCTGTTGCCACCGTACTTTTAAAATCAAGTCCACTAAACTCATCTTCTTCGTAATCACCGTAAATAAAAAATGAGGAGTTTTTAACACCGACTTTATAGTTACCTTGCGCTGATACAAAAACACGATTAGCTGTAACATCAGTGCCACCGCTTTCATCGTTCTCATCACGCTTATAAAGAGAGTCTATTTTAAATTGGTTACGCCACTTTTCAAAGTCTTGGTATAAATTACCTTTGAGCTTAAAACTGGTCGAATTGGTGTTACCTTTACTTAGAATAAAGCCAAATTCAGTATCACCATAGAACATGTCACCTTTGTGTAACTCATGAATTTCTTCATCAGAGAGCTTGCCATATTCATGAAAATCTTCAAATGGATCAACGGCCCAACTTGGGCAGCTAATTATTAAAAAAATTAAAAATAAATACTTACGCACAATACTCTCTCTGCACACAATTATAAAAATAAGCAGTATTGCTTATTCAGTTTCTTTCCATAAAATATGACAAAACGGAGCATCTTTATCACGACTAATCAAAATTTTAGCAAACAAAACATCATCATTTTCAAATTCTAAACCAACCAACACCTGAATAAAGTGCTCTGGCTCTATTTCAAGGGCTACAAAGTCTTGCCACTGGTCATCTGGCTCGTCTTCTTCAATAAAGCCTAGGTCTTCTCTAAACTCATTAAAGTCTTCAACATCTTTTTCACTCAAGTTATTTGGCGCTAACTCTAAAAAAATATCATAAGCTTGGTGAGTAGCTTCTTCTACCGTATATAAACGTGGACCCGACATATGTGCTTAACCTTAAGCTTTTAAGTTGCGCTATATTATCAAATCTCATCATCATTTTGATAAAAAAAAGCGTAAAACACTGACTTTTTTGTAACCGAGTCATGCTTTATTCAGCATACAACTAAAACGACAAATAACAACTCACCTAACCTATTGAATATAAAGATTACTTTTATTATTTAAGTTAAAATAACAACGTAAAATATTTTTATTATCTTAGGTCCGAATTGTTTAGCCTTTTCTCATCTAAAACCAATCCTTTAAGACTACGGCTTTAGCAATAAATTCCATTTATTTAAAAAATACCGTCACTTTACTTAATTCCTATAACAACATAAGCTCAAGCAACAGGTCAGAGGAGTGTGTAATGATAAAACTAGAAAAACAAAATGGCATTGCAACCGTCACGCTTAGCAGAGCAAAAAAACAAAATGCATTAAGTTTTGAAATGTTTGTAGAGCTAAACAAAGTCATTAAAAATATAAAAAGAGATCGCAGTATTCGTGCTGTGGTAATAAAAGGCGATGGCGAGCATTTTTGTGCAGGCCTTGATATATCTGCAGTAATGGCTACACCAATGAACATAGTGAAATTATTGCTTAAATGGTTACCTGGCAATCAAAATTTAGCGCAAAAAGTAGTATTAGGCTGGCAGTCACTGAGTGTGCCCGTTATTGCACAAATTGATGGCAACTGTTTAGGGGGGGGTTTGCAAATAGCTTTGGGGGCAGATTACAGAGTTGTTCATATTGATGCCAAACTTGCCATTATGGAAGCGCGTTGGGGATTGTGCCCCGATATGGGCGCAAATGTAATGATGAGCGGTTTAGTTAAGCGCGACCAAGCACTTTGGCTTGCAAGCCACGCAAACCCAATCACTGCACAACAAGCAAATGAGCTAGGTTTGGTTACTAAACTTACCGATGATACTCAGCAAGCAACGCAAAACATGCTCAATACATTACTTGAGCGTTCACCAGATACGCTCGCTGCAATTAAACGCATTACACAACTTAGCTATAAACCAAACCAACGAAAAATACTCGCTAAAGAAACCTTCAGCCAAATTCGCTTATTGCTAAACCCAAACACTAAAAAAGCAATTGCTAAAGCAAAAGGAAAAGCGAATATAACCTACGCAAATACAAAGCACTGGTAGACTATTGCACAATGCATAAAAGAGTTTGATTTGTTAAAGTTAAGCTCTTATCTTTTCTGTGGGCCACTTTGATGAAATATCTGCTCAGTAGCGCTATTATTTTACTATGTTTAGCCTGCGCTAAACTCATTATGCACTTTATTGGTGGAAGCTTTCCTGCACCGTTACTCGCTATGGTTATTTTATTAGTTTTACTCTTGTCGGGTATTGTAAAAGAGCAACATGTAAAACCATGCGCCTCCCCTATTTTAAATATTATGCCTATCTTTTTCATTCCTGCGGGTGTGGGATTTATTGAACATCTCGGCCTTATAAGGTCGCACTGGGCATTTTTAGCCTCAGTTGTGGTGCTAGTCCCTATAACTACCTTGTTGCTTGTTAGCAGTGTAATTGCGTACTTTAAGGGAAGAGAAAATAATGACTGATTTTACTTTTTCCGCTATTTCAGAGCTACAGCCTAATTTATGGTGGCTAAGTATTCCTTTTATTATTGTATTGTTTTTAGCACTAAGGGCCGTAAACCAAAGTATAAAAAACAGCGTATTTAAATCGCTCACTAACCCCGTATTTTTAAGTATTAGTATTATCGCTTTATTACTAATTGACCTAAATCTGCCTTATGCGCAATTTGCCTCGCACAGCAAATTACTAAGCTGGTTATTAGAGCCCGCGATTGTAGCTTTAGCACTTCCTTTATATCAGCAGTTTACACACGTACGAAAAAATCTATTACTCATAGTCGCAACATGTAGCTTAGGTATTGTTAACGCAACCGTTGTGGCATTTTTGCTAAGCATATTATTTAATGCGCCTGCGCAGCTAAGTGCATCTGTTGCTGCACTCAGTGTCACAACCCCAATATCTTTAATTGTTACTGACTCATTAGGGGGGATTAGCTCTCTTGCTGCGGCTTTAGTTATTTTTATTGGTTTACTAGGTGCTTTATTTGGCTTTATGCTTTTTAAACTCATTAATATTTTTAATCACGAATCTCAAGGTGTTGCAATGGGCACAGCTTGTCATGCAATTGGGACTGCTGCTGCTATTGCTGAGCATCCAAAAGTAGGCGCTTACTCCTCAGTTGCAATGGCGCTAAGTGCTTTATTAACAGCAATTATAGTGCCGCTGTTATATCCATTTTTAGTCAACATTTTGCTATAGTTGGAAAAATATAACATAGCCCTAACATAGAGCGCTTTATGATCAGTTCTGAAATCGAACAGTTTGAAAAATATTACACCATGCTTACTGAGTATATGGTTACCTACAGTATGCAAATTGTTGGCGCTATTTTTATCGTCCTCATTGGTTTGTGGATAGCACAAAAGCTTGCCAAATTTGTAGCCGCGTTAATGACCCGTCATAACGTTGACATTACGCTTACTAACTTTGTCAGTAGCGTGGTAAAAGTACTGCTAATTGTAATGGTTATAATTATTGCACTTGGCAAAATAGGTATCAGCGTTACGCCATTTGTAGCAGCCATTGGTGCTGCATCTTTAGGTGCTGGTTTAGCGCTGCAAGGAATGCTTTCTAACTATGGTGCGGGCCTTGCCATTATAGCCACTCGACCTTTTGTTGTTGGTGATACTATTGAAGTTAAAAATGTAAGCGGCCAAGTTAAAACAATTGAGCTTGGCTACACTATTTTAATCAATGAAGAAAAAGTAGAAATCACCATTCCAAATAAGCATATAGTAGGTGAAATACTTCATAACTCATTTAGTTACTCATTGGTCAAAGGTGAAATAGACATAGCCTATAGTGCTTGCTCTGATAATGCGATTAGCCTTATTGAAGACGTACTTAAAGCACACGAATTAGTCGCACAAAATCCGTTATCACAAGTGGGTATTGAACGCTTTGCCGATAGCGGCGTTACAATAAGCTACCGATATTGGGTGCCTACTACTAAAATTATTGAAACCAAGCTGGCTATTAATGGCGGTGTTTATAAAGCAATTAATAACGCTGATATTGAAATCCCATTCCCTCAACGCGTCATTACAATTAACAAAGCCGATTTAGAAAGCTAATTTATTTTTATATTGAGCTTGCATATCTGCAAGCTCATTCTTTCCTATCCCCTCTCCTCAGAATAAACTCAAATAGTTGTGTTATAGATTTATTTGCCATATAAATAGTGTTAATAAATACCAATACGCACTTAATTTTAATAATAAAAAAACAATAATGAGTAATTATGATGCGCAACCCCTTCTACCTAGGCGATTGGCAAGTAACACCTTCAACTAACTCAATTCAGCTCACTGGTAAAGCCAAACAGTTAGAGCCTAAAGCGATGGATGTTTTATTGCATTTGTGTCAACAAAATGGCGACATTGTAAGCAGCGATGAATTGCTCGATAAATGCTGGAAAAATACTGATATTGGCGATAATCCTTTACATAAAACTATCACTCAGTTAAGAAAAGCGCTCGGTGATAAAGCCAATGAACCACATTATATTGAGACTATCCGTAAACGTGGCTACCGCATTATTGCAAAATTATCTTTTCCATTAGCTGATCCTATCCCAAGCACTAAAAGTACATGGCAAGGAGGATCCCCTTTTTTAGGCCTGCGTGCATATAACCCAAATGATACCCACGTTTTTTTTGGCCGCACCCAATCCATAGCTACCCTGCTGGAAAGGATATCTAGCCAGGTAAATTACGGTCGTGCTTTTTGCTTAATACTTGGCCCTAGCGGTACAGGTAAATCCTCGCTTGTTAATGCTGGAATTTTACCAAAACTGCTAGATGAGCGAGGCTATAATGGCATCGGGGTTATTTCCTACACCCAGATCGACTTTGCAGATGTGCATAAAAATAGACTTTTTCTAGACTTAGCTTCTGCATTACTTGATTGGGATATAAACGCCCAGCCTGTGTTTGAAGGATTAAGCGCGCAAACACTGGCAGAGCAACTAGAATTGGCAATCGATGGCGTAATCAACGCCATACAAATTGCACTTAGCAAAGCCTCTACACAACTTAAAACACCCCAGTTATTTTTATTTATTGACCGCTTAGAAGTACTGCTTTCTTCTCCTTTATTTAGTAGCGAAACACGCAGCCATTTTTTATCAGTTATTGAGCGCTTAGCAACCTCTAAAACTGTGATTGTATTTAGTGCGTGTCGTAACGACTTTTACCCTTTAGTGGTTGAACAACCAAGTCTAATGGCAGGCAAAGCTCATGGCGCGCACTACGATTTAACACCGCCAAATCGCCAAGAGCTTCAACAAATTATTCGCCTGCCAGCGCTAACCGCTAATTTAACGTTCTCCAATGACCCACAAACCCAAACACCACTGGATGAAATATTGTGCGCCGATACAGCCAATAACCCTGACGCACTGCCCATGCTGCAATACACATTGCAAGAGCTGTACTTACAGCGCAGTGATAATAACGAGCTACTGCACAGTGTTTACACAAAACTCGGGGGTATTGAGGGAGCCATAGGCAAAAAAGCAGAAGATATATTTATTGACCTCAGCAACGAGCAACAACAGCAACTAAAAAGCGTGTTATCACAACTGATCACTTTAAATCCAGATGGTAAAACCATTACGAGCCGCGCTGCCCGCTGGCAAACATTAACGAACACAAGCCAAAAAGAGCTTGTGCAAGCTATGGTCGATAGCCGTTTATTTGTATCGCATTTACAAAATCAAGAAGCCTGTTTTAGCCTTGCTCACGAGGCATTATTACGTCAATGGCCGCGCGCAAAACGATGGATTAATGACCATAAAGATGCCTTAGCAATAAAAAGCCGCTTACAACACCAAGCGCAAAATTGGATAGATGAAGGTAAAAGTAGTGCTTACCTCCTAGCGCCAGGTAAACCGCAACAAGAAGCGCAGCTATTACTTAACGACAAACTGTTTAAATTAGATGATAACGAGCACGCTCTTATCAAAAGCTCTATTAAAAAAACAAAAGCAAAAATAAGAGTAAAACGAGTGACCGTTGCTTTATTGTGCTTACTTACATTTACCGCGTTATTAATGAGCTTTACTAGTTTTAAGGCCCAGCAACATGCGCAAAAAAAACAGCTTGAGGCCGAAAGCTTACTGGGGTTTATGGTGGGTGACTTTGCCGACAAACTGCGTAGCGTAAAGCGTATGGACTTACTTGATGGTATTAGTAATAAAGCACTTGAATATTTTACAAATCAAACAGACGAATCAGGTTCACTCTTTAGCTTTAGCGATGATAAAGCACAATTTAACAACCGTTTCCAGTACGCACAAACCCTCGAAGCAATGGGTGAAGTAGCTTATTCACGGGGTAAAACCGATGAAGCCTTTACCGCCTTTGAAAACGCCCGCACCCGCCTTGAGGCATTATTAAAAATACAGCCTAACAATATAGAATTACTAACGCTTGCGGGTGCCAATGCCTTTTGGTTAGGCCAGCTTCATTATGATAAAAGTGATTACGCTGCCACTGAGCCATTATTTAAAAAGTACCATATGTATAGCGAAACCATGTATTCATTAGCAGCGAATGATTTTAATTCCATTATGGAGTTGTCGTATTCACATAATTCGCTGGGATCTTTGTATTTAAAACAATTTAATTATAAAGCGGCAAAACAGAGCTTTACCGAATCACTTACTCTTAAAAACGAAGCGCTTGTGCTAAAGCCCAACAATAAAAACTTATTGCGTGATAAAGCAGATACCCTTAGTTGGCTTGCAAAAACTGAAGGTATGCTTGGTAACTTCAACACTGCAGTGTATATATTGGACAATGCAGTTGCTGTGGTCAAAAAGGTGGCTAATCACTACCCTGATGACGCGAGTCTTTTTTATATGTCAGCAAATATATATATGCAACAAGGCTATTTACTAAGCTATTTACCTGATAAAAAAATGGCCTATTTAAAAGCTCGCTTTGCGAATGAAAATATAAATGAGGCTTTAAAGCAAGATCCAGAAAATAATGAATTTCAACATATGTATTATCGCTCTTTAGCGCAATTAATAATGTTGTCTTATGACAAAAAAGTAGATTCAAGAATAGGAAAAATTATTAGCTTCTTAAAATCACAAGGTTTTAATAGTATCAATTCTATTAATACACAAATTAGTCTGGCTCGCTATTTTATTGACAGAAACTTCCCTCTTAAAGCGCAAGAGTTATTAACAACCCTTGAGAATGATGGCGAATATAAACGTTACATAACCAATAAAATGAAGAATAGAGATAACTTAGCTCCCATAAATATAAACCTGCTCAAAGCTAAATTAGCTTCGACCAGCGAACAGCGAGAGCAATTTTGCGTAAATGCGCTTAAAGCTATTACTCAAACAGTAAAAATAAACCAAAGTATTCACGTAAAGTACCCGCAGGTACAAGCATATACCTGCTTAAACCGAACAAACGAAATACCAGCAATAACAGCAAGTCTGATAAAACTAGGCATTACTGACTTTAAACTATAAATACAAAGGAAATAACATGAATACCACCTTAGAAAAAGTCGATTTTCAAGTACATATTGAGTTTAACGATAAAAAAGAGGCCGTTTTTAGCTATACAGAAAATGGTAAAGCCGTTGACGGCGGCGGTACAGTAAGAGCCGAAACTGCAGGTACTTACACTTTAACTCCTGTAACAGTTAGGCTAGGCTTTTTTTTCACGGGGGCTACAATTACTAATAAAATCGGAACATGTGCCCAAGATTTCAGTTATGAACTTAGTGATAACCGCCAAGCAATCACCGTCACCGATACAGCAAAAAACTCAGGCACTGCATGTTTAATATTTAACGTTGAGTGTAATGATAAACCTTATTCAAGCCCTGACCCACAAGTTATAAATAAAGACAAAAATTAATTATTGATTTTAAATTGCACAAGCATAATTTCCCCAGTGCAATTTATTTATAACCTAACTACCTTTTAGCTAAGCACTGACACACTTCAATAAAAACAAATAAAATCAACAAATTAAAAAAGAAGGTTACCGAAAGGTTTAAAAACCATAAATTAAATAAACTCCTAGACATAAAGTTTCATTAACAATAAAAATGAGCAACACCATGTCTAACAATAATGAAAATAGCAGAGCAAACAACACCGACAACGCTGTATCTGCATTAATGAGCAGCATTTCTAATACCGTTAACAATGAAAAAATAAGCGCAATTATTAATGTCACTAATGTGATGGCCGATGCTATTTTTATTGTTAATGCAGATGGAGTGTTTGAATCAGTAAATCCCGTTGCAGCTCGTTTTTTTAATGTTACGTCTGACTCGTTAATAGGTAAAAAATGGCAAGATTGTTTACAAGAACAGTATCGCGATGACTATCAATACATGTTTGAAAGTTGGAAAAACAACTATCAAACACCACTCAATCATGGCCCGAAAGAAGTTAAAATAATAAAAAACAATGGTAACTGTTTAGATATAGAGCTCTCAATTTCTTGTATACCCGCATCAACTACAAACAATATCCCTCTATTTATTTGTATTATGCATGATATTTCTAGGCATGTTAAAAAGTATAAAGTACTCGAAAACATAGCCAAAATAGATCACCTTACAGGCGTCGCTAATCGCTGCACTTTAGAAAAGGCGATTATTAAAAATTGGCAAGAATGCATAGTAGACAAACAGCCTTTGAGTTTTATCTTGATCGATATTGATTTTTTTAAACTGTTTAATGATAATTTTGGTCATGTAAAGGGTGATAAATGTTTGCAAAAAGTAGCTCAAACAATTGAAGACTGCCTCCCCTCAAAAGATAGTTTAGTAGCACGCTATGGTGGTGAGGAGTTTGCTGTTGTATTACCCCGCTCACATGTCTCAAATGCAGAAATGATCGCAAAACGTATTCAAGAAAAAATACTCAACATTAATTTTAGAGATATTGGTTTGCCAGCGAATGTAAAGATAAGTGTAAGCCAGGGTTTAGCGTGTGAATACGATAATCAGTACAGAACATCTGAGGCATTAATATGCGCGGCTGATACGGCTTTATATAGAGCGAAGTCGGAAGGTCGTAATAAATTATGTATAAGGTGATGTACTAACTATTTGGTATAGCCTTTATCTACTAAAATAAAAAACCGCAATTGCGGTTTTTTATTACTTGAGAAAAGCTTAAATGTCGATTAGCAGCCCTTCGTCTTTTTTAATCTTTTCGATCACCATATAAGTATGATGAGTGCCCACGCCGGGAATATCGACTAAGTCGCCAAGAACTTGTCTATATTCTTCCATATTAGAAACGCGAATTTTTAATAAATAATCATAACCGCCTGCCACCATGTCGCATTCAACGACTTGTTGTATTCTTAGTATATGCTCTCTAAATACCTTAAATACTGCTGTATTTGAAGCAACAAGCGACACTTGAACATGTGCTACTAAGCTTTGATTAAGCTTTGCTTCGCTAAGCTTAGCGTAGTAGCCTTCGATATAGCCTTCTTGCTCTAATCGTTTTACACGATCTAGGCACGGGCTTGCACTCAAATTAACCTGTTTTGCGAGGTTAACATTTGAAATTCTGCCGTTCTTTTGTAGAACGTCTAGTATGGCTAAATCAATACGATCTAGCATGCGTAATCTATTTGGAATTGTCATAACAGAATTTTATGCGGATAAGTTAAATTTATGCCCTGTAAATTATCGTAAAACGCGAAATTTAACCAGCATATTCTGCTGAAATTTAATTAGAATGCACTCACAATATCACTGGTAATTTATTGGTAATTAATTTTACTTTAATTCTTAACACTCCTGAGGGTTGCTTATGTTATTCAACGGCGATTTAACAACGATTTGTCCTATTAGACAAAGAATCCGTGACTTCTACCGCATAGATGAAAATGCGGTTATTGATCATATTTTACCGCTTGCAGAAGTAGGCGTAAAAGCACGAAGTCGTGCCTGGGAAAGAGCCCGCCAGATTGTTTTAAACATTCGTAAAGAGCAAGATGGGCAAGGCGGTGTTGATGCGCTTTTAAATGAATTTTCACTCTCTAGTGAAGAAGGCGTTGTATTAATGTGTTTGGCCGAAGCGCTGCTTCGCGTACCAGACAAAGCAACTCAAGATGTACTGATTCGTGACAAGTTAGCGAAAGGTGATTGGAGCTCTCATTTGGGCAGCAGCGATTCTTTATTCGTAAACGCGTCTTCTTGGGGATTATTAGTTACCGGTAAAATGGTTAACTACACAGACAAAACGAAAGAACAACAGTTCGGCATGCTTAAAAAGACCATTGGTCGTTTAGGTGAGCCAGTTATTCGTAAGTCTGTAAATTTTGCTATGAAAATTATGGGTAAGCAATTCGTTATGGGTCGTACCATTGACGAAGCAATTGAACGTGCTGCCGATACAGAGCAAAAAGGTTATGTATATTCTTACGATATGCTAGGCGAAGGCGCGCGCACAATGAAAGATGCGAAGCGTTACTTTGACAGCTACATGAATGCTATACACTCGATTGGTAAAGCGGCAAATGGTCGTGGTCCAATTAAGAGCCCTGGTATTTCAGTTAAGCTTTCTGCTATTCATCCGCGCTATGAGTTCACTCATAAAGACCGTGTGATGGAAGAAATAGTCCCTAAGTTAAAAGAACTTGCGCTTGCTGCTAAGAAATACGATATCGGCTTTACCGTTGATGCTGAAGAAGCTGACCGTTTAGATATTTCATTAGATGTCATTGAAGCGGTATTTAGTGATGAAGATCTTGGTGATTGGCAAGGATTTGGCTTAGCGGTTCAAGCGTATCAAAAACGCGCTATTTTTGTAATTGAATGGCTAACAGACCTTGCAACCCGTGTTGGTCGTAAAATGATGGTACGTTTAGTTAAGGGCGCGTACTGGGATACTGAAATCAAAACCACACAACAAGATGGTTTAGAGCATTTCCCTGTATTTACTCGTAAAGCAACAACCGATGTTTCTTACAAAGCATGTGCAATTAAAATGCTTGAAGCGCGCGACGTACTTTATCCACAATTTGCTACACATAACGCTTACACTGCCGCGACTATTTTAGAAGTAGCGAAAGGCGACAACACCGGTTTTGAATTTCAACGTTTGCACGGTATGGGTGAATCATTATTCGACCAAATCGTTAACGAAGAAAAAATTCAATGTCGTGTATATGCACCGGTTGGTCAACACGAAGACCTACTTGCTTACCTTGTTCGTCGTTTGTTAGAAAATGGTGCTAACTCATCATTTGTAAACGCGATTGTAGATACAACAAAACCTGTTGAATCATTACTACCAGACCCTGTAGAAACACTGCAAGGCCTGCGTAACAAGTACAATACGCAAATCAAAATGCCAATTGATTTATACGGTGAAGAACGTGCTAACTCTAAAGGCATGGATTTAACCGATATTAACGTTATTACCCCTTTCAAAGAGAATCTTGAAACATGGTTTAATGAGCACTTAATTGAGCAGAGCCAAGTACCAGAAGGCTCATTGGCTGTTAAAAACCCAGCAAATCACAAAGAAATCATCGGCCACGTTAAGTTACAAACTGGCGAAGAGATGAAAGTATTACTGGCTAACGCTGAAGCGGCACTTGAATCATGGTCACAAACACCAGTAAAAGAGCGTGCTAATTTACTGCGCCGCGTTGCTGACATTTTAGAGCGTCATCATGATGAACTAGTCGCTATCTGTATTAAAGAAGCGGGTAAAGTAGCGCAAGATGGTATTGATGAAGTACGTGAAGCGGTTGATTTTTGTCGTTACTACGCAGCGCGCGCTGAAGAGTTATCTAAAGATGAGCGTTTTGAAGCCCGTGGCGTTATTTTATGTATTAGCCCGTGGAACTTCCCGCTTGCAATATTTTTAGGTCAAGTTGCTGCTGCGATTGTTACAGGTAACACTGTAATTGCTAAGCCTGCTGAGCAAACAAGTTTAATCGCCCTTCGTGCAATTGAACTAATGCTATCTGTTGGTTTACCTGAGCACGTTGTTCAACCTGTTATCGCTCGCGGCTCAGAAGTAGGTAAAACAATTGTTCCAGATGAGCGCATTCAAGCGGTTATGTTTACAGGTTCTACTGAAACAGGCACATTAATTTCTCAAACACTTGCTGCACGTAACGATATTCAAGTACCGTTAATTGCAGAAACAGGTGGCCAAAACTGTATGATTGTTGACTCAACGGCGCTTCCTGAGCAAGTAGTTGACGATGTGATCAGTTCTGGTTTTCAAAGTGCTGGCCAACGTTGTTCTGCTCTTCGTGTTTTATTCATTCAAGATGACGTAGCAGATGGCATTATCGAAATGCTTAAAGGCGCTCTAGCTGAGTTACACATTGGCGACCCATCGTTACTATCAACTGATGTTGGTCCGGTAATTGATGAAAAAGCACTTAAAAACTTAAATGAACACGTTGAGTACTTAAAAGGTAATTCTATACTTCATTACGAATGTAAAATTCCTGATAATACTCAAAATGGCGCATACTTTTTTGCTCCTCGTTTATACGAAATTAAAGACTTATCAGTACTTAAACGTGAAGTATTTGGCCCATGTGTTCATATTGTTCGCTTTAAATCGAATGAACTTGATGATGTGATGGATCAAATAAATAACACGGGCTATGGTCTGACAATGGGTGTTCACTCACGTATCGAAGAGCGCTGTGAGTACCTTGCTAAAATGTCACGTGCGGGTAATGTTTACATTAACCGAAACATGATTGGTGCCATTGTTGGTGTGCAACCGTTTGGTGGCCGTGGTTTATCAGGTACTGGCCCTAAAGCCGGTGGCCCTAACTACCTACAACGTTTAGTAAAAGAAAAAGCATCACCAGATAACGTACAAATGACTAACCTAACGCCTGACGAACTTGATTTACACCACTACAGCGGTGCGAATGAGCAAGTTAAAAAGCTAATGGCTAACTCAATGCGCGATGAGAAAATCTGGCGTGCAACACCACTAAACGACCGTGTTTCGGCTGTACGTCAGTTGCTTGCTAAAATCGCGACGGTAGAAATTATCGACGATTTAGCAGACGACTTAGCATTAACATTATCAGAAGCACGTGCACAGCTTAACCGCCTTGAAAAGCACATGCGTAAGTTTACTACCCTGCCTGGGCCAACGGGTGAGTCTAATACACTTCATCTAGAAGCACGTGGTTGTGTAGTGTGTTATGCAGATAAGAGCACATCATTTAACTTCTGGGCATTGTCTATCATCACTGCTATTGCCGCAGGTAATACGGTAATTACTGTAGCGTCTGAGCTGTTTTATGATGAAGCAGTTGCCTTTAAAGATAAATTTATCTCTACAGGTGTTGCAGAAGGTGTTTTCCAAGTAGCTAAACCTAACCAGTTACAAGCTATTTTGGCGCACCCTCATTTAGCCGGTGCGGTAGTTGCTGCTCGCTCGTCTCGCTTGGGCTACTTTAGTCAACAGCTTGCACAGCGTAAAGGTGCTATTTTACCAGTAATTAGCTCTGAGTATTACGATACATTAATCAAACGTCTTATTACTGAAAAAACAATCAGTATTGATACAACAGCATCAGGTGGTAACACATCACTAATGACGCTTGTTGAAGATGATGAATAATTAAGCTAATGCTTTTTAACTAAAAAATAAAAAAGGCACTGAAAAGTGCCTTTTTTATTAGGTAGTAACGTATATATTTGTTAGCTTAATGAAAGATTAACAATAGAAGTAATAAATTTGAAAATAATTCCTGTAGGTCAGTTACTGCCTGGTATGTTTGTGCAAAGCGTTACTAGACAAACTGGCAGTATTAAAATTAAAAATCAAGGCTGGGTTAAAACTCAGGCTGGTATTAATAACCTAATAAAAGCAGGCATTTTAGAAGTAGAAATCGACCCTGATAAAACCCTCATTGAATCAGTCCCTGAAAAAGCTCCTATTGCTGTACCTGCAACAAAAATAAAGCGTGACCCTTGGCAAAAAACACACAGTGCCGAACAAGAAATGGGAAAGGCAAAAAAACTGTATGACGAAGCTAAAACACTGCAAATAAAAGCATTTAAAGATATTAAAGCAGGCCGCGATATAGATATTGCACCGTTCAAAGAGCTGGCAAGTGGCTTTATGGACTCTGTTTTTAGAAACCAAGATGCCCTAGCCTGCCTTACCCAAATGCGCCAAAAAGATGCTTACCTACTTGAGCACTCTATTAATGTATCGATATTAATGGGGATTTTCGCTAAGCATTTAGGTATAGAAAAAAACATTATCGTTGAACTGACTACCGGCGCACTTTTACACGACATTGGTAAGATAAAAATCCCTGATGAAATACTCAATAAGCCGGGTCGCTTTACCGATGATGAATTTAAAATAATGAAAATGCACTCGCTTTTCAGTAAAGAAATATTAGAAGAGTCTGGCTTAACTGGTGTTGCGGTTGATATTGCAGGTATGCATCATGAAAGGCTTGATGGTAAAGGCTACCCGTTTGGTAAAAAGGGCGATGAAATAAGCCAGTACGTACGTATGGCATCAATTGTAGATGTGTATGATGCACTTACCGCAGAACGTGTTTACAAAGCAGGCATGGAGCCAATAAAAGCCTTTAAAATACTAAAAGACGGATGCCCAGATAGCTTCGATCCCGTGCTGCTTAATAAGTTTATTCAATGTATTGGTATTCATCCGGTAGGAACGCTCGTTAGATTATCGAGTCAAAAAGTTGGTTTAGTGACCGAGAGTAATCCCAGTACACCACTAAAGCCTATCGTTAAAACATTTTACAGCGCCAAACATAGTCGCTATACAGAGATAAAAGATATCGATTTATCTAATAAAAAAACCTTAGACACCCTTGAATCAGCGGTGAAACCTAAAGAATATAATATTGATTTAGAACGCTTTTATAAAAACTCAATATTATCCTAAGCAATATTGAGAGCTCAACATTCTACCGAGCTCTCAACATAATAGCTAAGCGTTTACTGCGGCCAGTCTTGCAAAGCCTTTAAGCTAAACTCATAACCATCAAAATCAAGTACACTTTGCTCAGGTGTAATCTCTCTTACAGTTAAAGCGCCTATGCTCTCTCCTTCATGTAGCTCTCGGCCATTTAGCTTGATCCAACGCTTGTCAGCACTCGATGAATAAATATGCGCTTGATATTTAATACTAGGCAACATTGATTGCAAACCATCTGGTAGTAATTCTACAGGCTCAACACGTGATGACGTTTTTGATGCGTGGGTAACTTCATAATCCTGATTTTTTTCGACGTCTTGTATAGCTTGCGCAAACGCATTTTTAAGTGTTGTAGGCACCTCATCAAGCTCAGGATCGCTCATCTGTTGAGATTGGTTGTTACCATTAATTGGCTTACCTAGTACTTTATATTTACTCATATCTAGTTGAGCTGATGCTGTATTTTGACTTTGCCCAAATACCGAAGCGTTCTGTGTATTACTTGGATTGTAATTATTTTGTGGATTAAATACTGGCTGATTATAATTTTGAACTGGCATTACTTGTTGCACGTTCTGCTGATTATAACCCGTTGCGCTCGTGACCGGACTCGATGGCATAGGAATATATTGCCCATTAGGCGTTAATAACATTTGCTGTACACCGTTAGGTGTTTGCACATGTACAAGTTGCCCTTCAATCGTTGCAGTATTTGTTGGAGCTACTTTAGCGGGTTCTAACTTAGCTATTTGCTGTTTTTCAACTGCGGCATCTACCTCTTTAACTTGTTCTTTAGGTGACGATTTTTCGCTTTCAACCACCTTAATTACAGCGGGTTCCGATGTGTTTAATAAAGTAGTACCTTGAAACCACTTACCAGTAGTAAACCCACCAGCTACAGCAATAAAAGCAGCTAAGCTTGTACCAAATACTAACGCTAATCGTCTATAACGCTTTAGTGCTTGCTGTTGCTTTAACTGCTCTGATTGTAAGTCGTATTGCTCAGCACTCATATCTGATTGCTGCGACTGCTTTAGCGCATCTAATAAATAAGACATAACTTACCTAACTATAAAATAAATGAAAGCCCAATGCCTACGGCAAATAAAGCAGCGAATGCAAGGCTATATGGTACAAATGACGTTGCTTTGTTGGACTCATTAACTGGCGCTACAAAATCCATGGGTAATGACTCATGTGCTGATTTTTTTATTATATCGCTATCAACTATCAACTGCTGCTTTGCAAAAGTGCCTACCAAAGCTCGCTCACATACCAAGTTCATTAATCGTGGCACACCACCGGTTAATTGATGAACAGCTTGCATGGCATCCATCGAAAAAATTCCTTTATCACATCCTGCAACATGTAACCGATGCTTTATGTAAGCAACTGTTTGGCCTTGTGTAAGTGGTAATAAATGGTAACGAGCTGTTATTCTCTGGGCGAGTTGCCTTAATTCATTGCGCTTTAAAAGCTCTTGTAGCTCAGGTTGACCAACCAATACTATTTGTAATAATTTTTTATGATCGGTTTCTATATTTGTCAGCAAGCGTAATTGTTCAAGCACATTAGGGGCAAGTAACTGCGCTTCATCAATTATAAGTATGGTGTGCCCGCCCGATTTATTATTGGTCTCTAAGTGCTTTTTTATAATATCGGTAAGACTTTTAAGCGTCGCATTATTAGCATCGTAACTAATGTTGAGCTCATCACAAATACTAGCCAATAACTCTAGCTCTGAAAGTGCTGGGTTATGGATCATCGCTACTTGCGTGTTTTCAGGTAACTGCTCTAACATACTGCGGGTAATTGTAGTTTTACCAGTACCCACTTCGCCTGTTAATAATACAAAACCACCATCTTCACCTAATCCATAGGTAAGGTGTGCTAAGGCTTCTTTATGTCGTTCACTTAAAAATAAGTAATGAGGGTTGGGCGAAATTGAAAAAGGTTTTTCATTCAGGCCAAAATAGCTTAAATACACCGTGATGTTCCTTCGTAATTAAATCACGGCCTATAATGGCAAAAAAACGCACTAAGTGACAACGTTGTAAGCGCTTTATTATTGAAATAACGTAAATTTATGTAAAACAAAAAAATGCAGCGGTTTTAAGGCTGCACTTTCATCTGTCTAATCTTAGTAAGTACTTTATTCTTCGTAGCGAACTAACCGTAAATACACATTACTAGTTTTGGCGTGCAAGCTATTCAGCCCACTATCAAATTGATAAACCCATGCAGAGCTCATCGTGCTCACACCCGATGTATTTGACCAATAGTTTTGAAGCTTAGTACCAAAAAACACCTCTTCATTAATGCTCGGCTCGGTGCAACTGTGCTCTAAAATACTTGCCAACTCTTTAATGTTAGGCATTTGCCAATCATCGTAATCTGCGGTTGTATCATTTTTAGCACCGCGTAGTGCTTCTTGCCAAGTAAGAGAAGGTGTAGAGCCTTCGCAAAGCTGCGTCTCTGTATTATAAATTTGCCCATAACTACAACGTTGCCACATAAGGCCTGTTTCGGTATCAGACACTGTGCCATCTGTATTTATGGTAAATCTATCTGTCGGCGTTGTGGTATCTGCACCGTCGTAGCACGTTTGCGCCGCTGCAATATTAAAGCTCAAGCTTATAGTTGCTAGTGCATAGAGTAATTTTAATCTCATTATTTTCTCCTAACGGCTTCTAACTAAACGAACATACGCAGTATTTTCTTTTGGATAAGCAAGATCGTTACCATCACTCATATCAATAATGTACGCTTGCGATAAACTTGTACCATCGGCTGCAGTTTGTGAAGTCCAATAACGTAAGTGACTTAATGCACTTTCACTTGGCATATTGGGGAAAAACACCTCATCAATTAATATGCTTTGCCCTTGTTTCCCGTAATCAATTAAACCTAAAAGCTCGTTATAAGTTGGTAAGCGCCAGTTTGTACCACCACAGAAATCTAAGCTATTCACTTCGTTTATATAGCTTTGCACGCCGCAACTGGTATCATCCGGACAAGTTGAATTGGCTGTACTAGTATCGGTAAAAGTAGTGTCGCCTAAATCCCAAAAGTAATGATTTTGCCCCTCACGCAAGCTTGTATTTGGCAATACTCCTGAGGATTCACTTTTTACTTCCCATACAAGTCCAGTAACATTATCGCGTATACAGGTAAAGTCACTACTATCATCACCAACTTCATCCGCAAACTGATTAAGTTTAGTGTAATCAAACGCTAAATTACCTTTACCAACCTTATCTAAGCGGTTTGCATAGCTATCGCGTCCAAGTTCAGCATCTTGCGCTGGAAAGTCATCGCTTTCACAGTTAATGCGTTGGGTGTTGTTATAGCACTCACCAACACCACTATCGTTTATAAGCCCAAGCGCTTTTGGTGATACATCAACAAATAAAGAATCTGTATCGGTGCGTCCTTTTGAGTCGGTTACCGTTACTTCAAAGCTCAACGTGGATTCAGTATCTACATCAGAGGCAAAAAATGTCGTTGTACATTGGTCGCTATTACTTAATGTTTCGCTATTACCGGTAAGTTGTTGCCACTTACACTGATAGGTATCGGTGACAGTTTCGCTATTCGTTGCATCAAGCGTTACTTCTTCAAACTCTTCGACATTTTGATCAGCGCCTGCATTTGCATCCACTAGTTCATTTGTTTTATTAAGCGTCATTGAATATTGAGTACTCGCCTCACCGCCTTCATCATCAGTGACTGTTAGCTGCCAAGACAAATTTACGTTACTTTCTAGTAAAGGATGAGAAAAGCTAAGAGTTGACTCATTAAAGCTAGCAATATCTAAATCAGGACCTGATAGCAGTTGCCACAAATAACTATCAATTTGGCCATTATCATCAGGATCGCTCGACTCAAGGGCGCTCAAAGTCACTGTGTCTTTGTATACAGAAGGAAGTGTTTCAGGAGATGTTTGGGTAACAACAGCGAGAGGAAGTTGATTATTAGAGCTCACTGAAATAGAAATGTCGTCACTAACAGCGCTACTACCGGTGCTTTGATAGCTTACTCTTAAGATTATTTCACTATCAGTTTTTACGTCAGGGGCTGTCAATGTTTGATCTGCGCCATCAAGCGGAAAACCTTCTAAGCTTGGGCCGCTAACTTGTTGCCATGAAAACGTACCATCAGCGGGGGAACCTTGTGCTGTGATGGTAAATTCAGTTTTTTCGATAATTTGTAAATCGGTTCCAGCATTAACAGATGTTTCTACAACTGTATTATCGCTATCACCGCCACCTCCTCCACACGCACTCAGCAAACCGCAAGAAATGAGGGGGATTAAAGCAAACGCTTTCATACGCAGCACCTTATTATGTCAAATAATTACTATAGTGTAATTACTAGCAATAAAGATGCCATTAAAGTACTACATATATGTATCTTGATGAATGCGTACAAACAACTTCGTACCGATTTTACTGTAATCTACTTTGTATTCACGCCCATCTAAAGCTTGAATAAATAGTAATTGTTTTTCTTCGCCAAATACATCAGGGCTTCCAACATAGACTATTTCTAAATAGCGATCTTTTGCATCACGGCGGTTTTTAGGTAACTCTTCTTTAAATGGCTCTAAGCCATGTTGAGTCACTTTAATTTTAGGATGAATTTCAGAGTTTACAATCACTAAATCATGCTTTTTATCTTTATGTATTATGGTGTTTCGACCACTTTTTAAAAAGGCTCTCTCTTGACTCATTTTTCTTTCCTACAGTCGCAGCTTAATTATTAATTTGCGACGCTATAAACTGACTAGGCTCGCGCTTCCACTTATTTAAGTTAGCACTAAATGCCCAGATATCTCTATCTAACACACTGGCTGGTAATAATAAATCGTAACCGGTTAACAGTTGAAGGTGCTTAGTCCTGTTAGCAAACATAGCTATAAGACCAGTATAGCTTATCCCTTTATGGGATGTGTAATGTGTATCTTCTATTAGCCATTCTGATGGGCAATTGCCATTTTTGCAATGTTTTTGAACAACTTGCATAAATAAATTACGCTGCTCTATTAATAATTTCCCTGCAATTCGAGGCGTTATGCTTGTTAAAAAGTCATCTATGTCGTTTACCTTTATACCAACCGCATTTAATTCTAAATAATCAAAGCCATCTTCTACTTTGGGTATACCACTGTGATGAAAGTTACTATGAGGCATACACCAAGCTCCGTATTTATGGCAATAAACGAGCTCAGACTCATTTAATATAAGGCTATGATATGGCTCTTGAGTTTTTAAATATCCAATAAAAATAGCGGCAATACACAAGCTTACTAAAAATATTTCAAGTATGCTAATCTCACCCGGCCTCAGTAAATTAAACAACATAATAAAAACTAAACCAATTGCACCTGCAACAAGCACCTCAATTGCGTTTCGCGCACCTTGTGCCCGAAACTTAATGACATTGTTAGATTTATCCATATTGGTAAAACACCATATAAAAAACAAACATAATAACAGCCCAAATGATGACCTTTCTTGTTGTTATACATAAGTTACAGGTGGTTTTAAATTTCATACATTACCGCTTTTTCCTCAACAAAATAGGAACAATGAATAAATCTTATTTACTTTTACGCTTAACGCACAAATTTATGAGACACATAACCGTCTTTTCCCGGTCTTATTTCGTACAATACTTACAATTCATTTTCAGGTATGAAATCAATGTACTCAAGACAATCAGGTAAAGCACTTTTTCCATTTATTATTACGTTACTTCTAATATTTAGCGTTTATTTATATCTACCCGCTAGCCACGGCGAACAGGCCGATTTATCACAAATGTCTACTCAAGTAACAGCTCATACTGTTACTTCTCAGGAAAACGCAGTGATGATAGAAGCGATCGGTAGCGCGCGTGCAAACCAAGCAATCTATATAAAAAGTGCGCAAAACGATTATGTCACAGATATATATTTTAAAGACGGCGACTTAGTCAGTAAAGGACAAAAGTTAGTACAGTTACAGAGCCAACAAGAACAGCTTGCCGTTAAAGAGCTTGGCATTAACTTACGTGAAGAACAACGTCAGTTAGATCGCCTAACCGAACTTTCACGCTCGCAATCAACGGCAAAGTCGTTACTTGAGGAGCAGTTATCTCGTGTTGATGCAACAGAGGCCCAACTAGAAAGCGCTAAAACTAAATTAAACGAAATGACTATTAGTGCGCCCTTTTCAGGCCTGTTAGGTAAGCGTGAAATATCAATAGGTGCTTACGTAAGTAATACAACAATAATCACAACACTTGATGATATTAGTATTATTAAAGTTGACTTTAAAGTACCTGAAAAATATTTAGCACAATTAAATATGGGCATGAAAGTGCTTACGCAAAACGATGCCTACCCAGGACAAACATTTAACGGCAAGGTAACGCATATTAGCTCGCGTATTGATTCGGTTACTCGCAGTGTTGAAGTAACAGCAAGTTTTGCCAATAAATCAGGATTACTTCGCCCTGGTATGTTACTAAATACAGCACTTGAGCTAAGCAGCAACCAAGCTTTAATGGTGCCAGAAAAAGCGGTTATACCTTTGCAAGACAAACACTTTGTTTTTCAAATTCAAGATGGGATAGCTAATAAAATTGAAGTGCATGTTGCTAGCAGAAATAATGGCTGGGTTGCTATCGACGAAGGCCTAACTGATGGCGAGCAAATTGTTACTGAGGGGCTAATAAAAATTCGCTCTGGAAGTAAAGTAAGCGTAAAGGGGTAATACGTGAAAATTACAGATACTAGCGTCAAGCGCCCCGTTTTTGCCATTGTAATTAATTTACTGCTTCTTACTTTTGGACTGGTTGCGTTTACTATGCTGCCACTTCGTGAATATCCGGATATTGAAACGCCGATTGTAAATATCAGCACTGAATACACAGGTGCTTCTGCCGAAATTATAGAAACCAAAATAACGCAAATAATAGAAAATCGAATTTCAGGTATTGAAGGTATTAAAAGTATTAACTCATCGAGTCGTAATGGACGTTCAAACATTACCATTGAGTTTGATATTAACCGCGACATAGATGCAGCATCTAACGATGTACGCGAACGTGTAGCACGTGCACTTGATAGTTTGCCCGATCAGGTACGCCCGCCAGAAGTATCTAAATCAAATAGTGATGAAAGCCCAATCGCCTGGTTTGTATTAAACAGCGAAACAATGGACTCGTTACAGCTCTCTGATTACGCGCAGCGTTTTATTGTTGACCGCTTAGCCGTAGTAGATGGTGTATCTAACGTACGTATTGGTGGTGAGCGCCAATACGCCATGAAAATTTGGCTTAACCGCCAAGCAATGGCCGCACGGGGTATTACCTCAAGCGATATAGAAAACACACTTCGTACAGAAAACGTTGAGTTACCGGCTGGCGAAATAGAATCTATAGATCGTGACTTTACCGTGCGTACTGCCCGTAGTTATAAAGATCAGCGCGATTTTAAAAACCTGGTAATTAAACGTGGTGATGAAGGTTACTTAGTACGTTTAGGTGAAGTTGCCGATGTACGTTTAGAAGCTGCCGATGACGAAAGCTTATTTCGTGGTAACGGGCGTAATATGATTGGCTTAGGTATTGTAAAACAAGCTAAAGCAAACACACTTACCGTAGTAGATAACGCACGCAGTGAACTTGAAAAAATCAAACGCAACCTACCTGAAGGCACTACAATTCAAGACAGCTACGATTCGTCTGTATTTATTAAAGAGTCTATTAATGAAGTTTACAGTACACTTGCCATCTCTATGGGTTTAGTCGTACTCGTTATATTTTTGTTTTTAGGCAATATACGAGCAACGCTTATCCCTGCGGTCACCGTACCGGTCGCACTTGTTGGTAGCTTTATGTTTTTATTGGCAATGGGCTACTCAATTAACTTACTCACTTTACTTGCCTTAGTACTGGCCATTGGTTTAGTAGTAGATGATGCCATTGTAATGCTTGAAAACATTCACCGTCGTATTGAACTGGGTGAGCCGCCGTTACTAGCTGCATTTAGAGGCGCGCGTGAAGTAGGTTTTGCCATAGTAGCAACCACGCTTGTACTAATATCGGTGTTTGTGCCATTAGTATTTATGGATGGCCGTATAGGTGCATTATTTACTGAGTTTGCTATGGCGGTTAGTGCTGCCGTATTTTTCTCAAGTGTTACAGCACTGACTCTCGCACCAGCCTTGTGCTCTAAAGTACTTAAAGTATCAGACAAACCAAATAAATTTAGCCAATGGATGGACCGCCAGTTTACTAAAATTGAAGTAAGTTACCGTAATTCACTCTCCACTAACATAACCCGTAAATGGGGTTTAATGGTGAGCCTATTATTAGCTGGCTTTGTTAGTTACTCGTTGTTTTTACAAGTTCCTTCTGAGCTGACGCCAAAAGAAGACCGTGGCACGTTCTTTATTATGATGAGCGGCCCAGAAGGCGCAAGTTACGAAAATAACGCCGCTAATATGGCTAAAATTGAAGAACGCTTAATGCCTTACTCGCAAGCGGGTGAGCTAAGTCGTGTACTTGTTCGAGTGCCTGGCTGGGGTGGCAGCGGCGGTGTTGCGATTGTTGGTATGGCCGATTGGGATAAACGCAAACGCTCAACCTGGGAAGTAATGGACGAAATAAGCGGTAAAATGCAAGAAGTTACCGATGTTCGTGCATTTGCCATTATGCGCCGTGGTATTGGTGGTGGTGGCTCATCTCGCCCAATTGAGTTTGTACTGCAAGGTAATGATTACGCTCAACTGGCCGATTGGCGTGACCGTATAATAAAGCGTGCTGAGCAAAACCCTGGTTTAGTAAGAATCGATCATGATTACAAAGAAACCTTCCCACAGTTTTTAGTTAGCATAGATAAAAACAAAGCTGCCGATTTAGGCGTTTCGGTATCTGATGTAGGCCGTACACTAGAAACAATGCTTGGCCAGCGCCGTGTTACGACCTTTATTGACCGCGGTGAAGAATACGATGTGATTTTAAAAGGGACAAAAGAAGATTTTACCAATCCTACTGATATTTCAAATATATACCTTAAATCACGAAGCGGTGAACTAGTTCCACTTGATAGCCTTATCAGCTTAAAAGAAGAAGCAACAGCATCGCGCTTAAACCGCTACAACCGTATGCGCGCAATTACATTAAGCGCCAACTTAGCCGACGGTTATACCCTTGAGCAAGCGCTTAACTTTTTAAACGAAGTAGCCGCGCAAGAAAACGATATAGATGGCGCAGTAGATTACAAAGGTGAGTCGCAGCTTTATTACGAAGGTGCATCAGCGATGACCTACGTATTTATACTTGCACTCACCGTTACCTTTTTAGTGCTTGCTGCGCAGTTTGAAAGCTTTATGCACCCATTTGTAATTATGCTTACCGTACCGCTTGGTTTAATGGGCGCTATGTTTGGGCTTTGGGCTACAGGACTGACCTTAAATATTTACAGCCAAATAGGTATTGTCATGCTCATAGGCTTAAGTGCTAAAAATGGTATTTTGATTGTGGAATTTACTAACCAATTACGCGACAAAGGCGTTGAGTTTAGTGAAGCAATACTACAAGCGGCTACCCAGCGCCTTCGCCCAATAATAATGACCTCACTTACAACCGTTATGAGCTCTGTTCCCTTGGTTTTTGCTTCAGGCCCCGGCGCCGAAAGCCGTATGGTAATTGGTGTAGTTGTGTTTACAGGGGTTATTGTATCTACCCTGCTGACTCTTTTTGTTGTACCTGCTGCGTATTATGCTCTATCGAAAAATACACAGTCACCTGAGTTTTTACAACAAAAGCTGAATAAACAAGCTGCTGAAAAGCCTTTCGAAGAGATCTAATCTCTTTATTGCGCCGTAACCTTGTTGTTGCGGCGCATACAATTTATGCTCGCCTTTAAACTCCATATACATTTTAGGAATACTTATGAGCTCAACAACGCAAGTAGCAACATTTGGTGGCGGCTGTTTTTGGTGTATAGATGCAGCATTTAGACGTGTAAATGGCGTATTAGATGTGAGTTCTGGCTATACCGGTGGCGAAACCGACACCCCAACCTATAATTCTGTATGCTCTGGCACAACCGGGCACGCTGAGGTTGTTAAAATTGAATTTGATACCACTGTAGTTAGCTTTAAAACACTTTTAGCAATGTTTTTCACTTTGCATGATGCTACACAATTGAATCGCCAAGGTAACGATATAGGCACACAATATAGAAGCGTTGTTTACTATCACGACGAAGCTCAACTAAAGCAAACCAATGAAATGATAGCTCAACTGCAAAGCCATGTGAGTGAGCCAATTGTGACAGAAGTCAGCCCTGCCACTACGTATTATCCAGCAGAGCATTATCATCAAGATTACTATAACGAAAACCCACAGCAGGGTTACTGTAGTATTTTAATAGCACCTAAATTACATAAGTTTGAAACCGTATTTAAAGAGTTCTTAGCTGATTAGCTAATTTGAGCAGTTAAATTGATTAGTTAAACTTAGCTACACATTAAAAAGCCCGACGTAAGTCGGGCTTTTTAATATTAATAAATACCGTTAAAACTGGTAGCTTGCGCCTGCAAAAAAGCGACGTTCTGGAGTGTTGTAGTAATACACTTGACCCGTTGTAAAATCAGTATTTGAATCAACAGCGTTATACTCTTTATCAAATAAGTTTTCTACACGAAGCGAAACTTCAATATGCTCATTTACTTGATAATTACCCGCTAAGTTCCAAAGCGTGTATGATCCTAAACGCGTCACAGCACCTTGTCGGTCACTACGATATTGCATGTCTAAGCTTGCATCAAAAGCACCAAACTGTTTTGCAAGTTCCCAGTTAAAAGTACGTTTAGCAACATTACGTAACTCTGCGCCCGTTTCTTCGTCTTCTGCACTTAAATAAGTAAAGTTAAGGTTGCTATCAAAACCAAAAAACTGCTGAGATAAGCTAAATTCAACCCCCTCATAACGTGCTTCATCGATATTAGCTAATGCAAAGTTTGCATCGTAATCAATTTTATCTTCTATATCGTTTCTAAAAATTGCAACATCAACTTGCGCAATATCAAAGTCCACACTCAAACCTAACTCACGGTTTACTGATTTTTCAGGCTGTAAATCAGGGTTACCATAAAGTGGGAAATATAAATCGTTAAATGTAGGGGCTTTAAAGCCAGTACTTTGGCTTATACGAAATGTTGCATCTTCAGATAAATGATAACCTGCAGCTGCGGTATACGTTGTTTCGTCGCCAAATTGCTCGTCGTCATCTTGGCGAACAGTTAAATTAGCTAATACTTTATCTGCATCGTAGTAAGCACCTACAAACACAGCAAGTACATCTCGGCTGTCTTCAACAAATAGTTGCGAACTATGAGATACATCATCGTTGTACCAATTGATACCACCACTAATGTTAAGCTCATCAGATAATAGGTATTGGCCGTTATAATCAATTTGTGTGCGTTTAGTTATAAAAGTACTTGTTGTTGGTCCAACTGAAAAATCGACATATGTATTGTCTGAATCATCCGTTGCTAGCGCTAAATCAATACTGTGCGTTTGGTTAGTGTAGTTTTTACTCCAACCTGCAGAAAGCTGATAGTTTTTAAAATCATCTCGTTCAATCGTACTGTCGGCTGGGCTAAAGCGGCTGTCGTAATCTGCGAAACCTTCACTGTATTGACCTAATAACTTAAAGTCGCCGTAGTGTGCATCAGTATAATTTACTTTAAAACCAAGATTTTTATTTTCATAGCCATCTTCATCTGGTGCTACGCCTTGCAGTACATCAAAGTTATCTGTTTTTTCAAAGCCTGCATTAAATGCTGTTGTTATATCGCCTGATTTTACAGAGCCTGCCACTTGATAATTTTGGTAAGAATCAGAACCAAACGTAGCACTCACAGATAAGTTATCTGATTCACGCGTTATAATGTTAATTACGCCAGCAAGTGCATCAGAGCCGTAAACAGCTGCGCGAGAACCCTTAATAATTTCAATGCGTTCAATACTATTTAAAGGGACATTATTTAATGCTTTTTGACCAAGTGTTGCTGAGCCTGTACGTACACCGTCAATCAAAATTAGCGTATCGCCAGAGCCAGTACCACGAAGTGACACACCTGTATTTTGGCCAAAACCACCGTTTGGATTAACCTGAAAACCAACTCGCGTGCTTAATAAGGTTGGTAAATCGCGTACGTTGCTTGCTTCTATTTCTGCGCGCTCAATAACATTTACACTTGCTAAAACGTCATTGATTGATTGCTCAAATTTATTAGCTGTAACGGTTATTTTTTCAATTGATTGCTCTGCGCCAGACACAGAAAATGAAAGCGCAGCAGAAATAGCAACGCCTAAAGTTGTTTTGTTTAACATGATGTCCCCTACCTTTGCCCACCGCAAAGATTTAAGTAAGTAAGATTGCATCAAGGCCGGTCTCCGGACTCAGTAAGCACATCAAAATATGCAATACTTTACCGTTGCGGGGGCAGTGTTGGGCTTGTAGTCATCATGAAAACGCACCAACTTCCCGATTATCCTGCTAAAAAAATCATTACATGAAGTGGCTAGCAAGCACCTTGAAAATATGTCGCTATTGTGAGTATTTTGTTTACAAATGTCAATGGACGTCTATACAGCTAAAAACCTTTAAAATGCAGTTAAGGGCTAGTATAGTTTGAAGAAACGCCATATTTATCAAGTAGCTTCTGAAGTTGTATTTGTGCAGTAGGTAAGCTTAGTATTTCATCCATTTTATTACTAGTGATCTTATTTGATTTAGAGTTAACTAAAAAGTGCGTTTTATAAACGGCATCTGGTACGTTACTTTTATAGAGTAAATCCATATTAAAAGTATTTTGATTTTTAAAATATTGGTAAGCAATATTATTTAAAACGCCTACTTCCGCGCGCTTTAATAGCAGCATTTTAACAACATTGAATTCATCAATGGTTAAACTTACTTGATGTGCCTCACTTAAAAATTCAGCATCTGTATTAAATCCAGCAAATTGATACGAGTACCCCAGAACCCCAACCTTTGTTAATGACGTAATGTCGTCAAAGTAAGCTTGCTCATTTGTATTTTCTTTAAGCGTATAAAGCTCATTTTTAGTAATGGTATAAAATTCGGTTTTTTCAATGTTTTCTTGCGCTGATAGTGGGATCCATTGCAGTGCCATTAAAAATAAAACATCAAAATTATTTTTTTCAACTGACAAAGCAAGCCTTTTTACAGGTAGAGAATTAAGTACGAAATTAAACTCCTGCTGTGCTCCGTTTAAAATCTTAATAAACTCAGGAGCAAAACCCTGTTTTTTTTGCGCATTAATAATAATGGGAAAGTAGCCATCTTCAACCAGTACATCAATATCAACTGTTTTTGATAAGCTTGGTTTGGTAAATGTAAGCAAAACAAATAACAAAAATAATTGATGACGTTTCATTTTAATACCTTCTAGTGTGAAGTACTTAATTGCATGTGATTAAATATAATAGCTTAAATATCAAAAAGGAGATTAATACATACGGGAGTATCTAGGCAGTAAAGAGGGATAATAGTGAGATATTTAAAAAGAGTAAGTAGCTTCAATCTGTCTGTAAGTATAAACAGATTAAAGCATGCTTAATTTAAAACTATTTATTAATTAATCGCGGAAATTTTTAAACTGAAAAGGTTGACCTAGCTCAGCACTGCGCACTACTTGCATAGCCTCTTGAAGATCGTCACGTTTTTTACCCGTTACACGTACTTCTTCGCCTTGAATAGCTGCTTGAACCTTAACTTTAGAGTCTTTAATAGCTTTAACTACTTTTTTAGCCATGTCCTTTTCGATACCTTGCTTTAAGTCAACGTTACGAAATACATTTTTACCTGCACGGGTAATATCTTGAAGCTCTAAGCTTGATACATCCATACCACGCTTAGATATTTTGTTAGCTAAAATATCAAATAATTGCATAACCTGAGAGTCTGCTTCAGCTTTAAGCTTAATTGTTTTGTCATTTAGCTCAATAGATGCATCAACGCCTCTAAAGTCAAAGCGAGTCTCTAGCTCACGATTTGCATTATCAACTGCGTTTTTAGCTTCGTTCATTTCTACTTCAGATACAATATCAAATGAAGGCATTGGTTTGCTCCTAACTATTTAATCTTAATTTTATGTGGTAATTATAACGCTAAAATTATAAATCTTTACATTTTTCTGCATCTTGTTCAGGTGCGATATTAAATTAGTTTGATATACTTGCGCCTCTTTTTTAAGCGATTTTAGGATTTGTCGTGACAAGGCGTGTTTATCAAGCAATTTTTTTAATCAGCATAGTAGCTTTTACCTTTTTATTTGCCAAAGAAATAAAAGGTGGCGTTGTAAATTTATTTCCTCATGTTGATAAAGTGGCCCATTTTGGGATTTTTTTTATACTAGCCATAATAATGGATAAAGCGTTTAAGCTTCCTTTATATGCGCAAATACTTTTATTGGCAGGTTATGGCGCCTCTATAGAAATAATGCAAGATGCACTTCCATATAGGCAAGCATCACTCGGTGATTTTTTTGCTGATTTTGCAGGTGCCGCAAGCTACTTTTTACTTAGAGTAATTTTTACACCTCGAAAAAAGAACCCATATGGCTAATATTTTAATTGTCGGCGATGGTGCTATTGGCTTGTTACTTAGTCATTTTCTAAGTGCGTCGCATAATGTCAGTGTTTTAACTCGCAAAAGCCCAACAAATACCCGCTTTTATAGTCGAGGTAAGGGTACATCTAAAAAAATTGACGCACAATTTATTGCATTAAATCAGCTAAATAAAGCGGCTGAATTTGATGTTGTTTTATTTACCGTTAAAGTCTTTCAAGTACTTGATGCATTTACGCAAATAAAGCCGTTTTTACCAAATCATTGCTCTGTTGTACTTTCGCATAACGGAATGGGTAATGTTGATGAGGTAAATAGCCAGCTAAGCACTCACCAAGCACTCTACTTTTTAACGACAAGCATAGCGGGCTTTAAATCAAACCAATACATTGTGCAGCACACTGGTGAGGGACAAAGTGTTATTGGTGCTTGTAATGAATTAGCTTTTCAAAATAGCGCGCCAATAGCTGATATTTTTAAAGTAATACCCAGCCTCAAGTTTACTAATAACATTCAGCAGCTTCGTTTTGAAAAACTACTCGTAAATATTGCCATTAACCCATTAAGCGCTTTAAGTAATGTAAAAAATGGTGAGTTACGCGCACCTAAGTACAATGCTATAATTTTTAATGCACTCACTGAAGCATGCAATATAGCAAAGGTACAAGGGCTTAATATCCCATTGATTAAAGCACTTAATACCGCTTATAAAATAATGGAATTAACGTCTGACAATTACTCTTCAATGCAGCAAGACGTCGCGCATTGCAGAGAAACTGAAATATCAGCTATATGTGGCTATATTAGCCAACAAGGCAAACTTCACGGTATTCCTACACCTTACAACGATGAGTTGTTTATCAAAATTCAGGCAAAAAAAAGCGTGGTATAAACCACGCTTATATAAATTCTTAACTTTAAGACGACAAACCTTATGGGCGGTAAACTTTTACCGTTTCAAAGCCTTGTTCGTGCAGCATAAGTGCCTGTAGTTGGCTCATTACGCCTCTATCACAATATAAATAGTAGTCGGTGTCTTTTGGTAAATCACCAAACTTAGTCGCCAGACGGAAGAACGGTAAATGAACGACTTCAACACCGTCGATTGCAAGCGGTGCAGCTTCTTCTTCCTCTGGTGAGCGAATATCAACTACCACAGAGCCTACAGGTAAATCAGCAACCGATTCAGCTTCTTTAAGTTCTTGTTTGGCTTCAACGTCAATATCACGCACGTCCATTATACGTGCGTTATTTACAACGGTATCAAGTACATCAAAGTCGAACTTTTCTTCTTCACCAAGAATAACGTCTATTTTGGCTTTAACCGTTGGCTTTTTAGAAATAACACCACAGTATTCAGGCATTGTTTCTGCCATTTCAGCCGTACCAATTTGGCGAGCAATATTAATAATTTCTTGCTTATCGTGTTGAATAAGCGGGCGTAAAATAAGCGTTTCAGTAACACGGTCAATCACGCTTAAATTCGCTAATGTTTGACTAGATACTTGGCCAATACTTTCACCAGTGACAAGTGCCTGAATGTTTAACTTTTGCGCAACTACACTACCCGCGCGCATCATCATACGTTTAAGTACAACACCCATTTGGCTGTTTTCAACGTTTTCTAAAATTTCAGCAACAACAGGTTCAAAATCAACCGTTACAAATTTAACTTTATGTGTAGAGCTGTATTTTTTCCATAAGTAGTAGCTTGCTTGCTTAACGCCAATTTCGTGCGCTGCGCCACCTAGATTAAAGAATAAAAAGTGTGTGCGTGCGCCTTTACGAATCATTTGGTAACTTGCTACGCCAGAGTCAAAACCACCAGACATAAGCGAAAGCACGTCTTCTTGAGTTGGCAGAGGAAAACCAGCCATACCAAAATGCGTATGAGAAACAATGTAAGCTTTATCGTCTTTTACTTCTAGGCGTATTGTTACTTCTGGGCGGCTAAGCTTTACGCTTGCGCCTTCGATATGTTGATTTAATCCACCACCAACATAACGCTCTAAATCAGTTGAGGTAAAATCGTGTTGCCCTATGCGCTTAGCACGAACACAAAAGGTTTTACCTACAATAGTATGACCAACTAAAGCGATGGTTTTTTGATAAATATCATCAAGAGTTTCGAATTGTGTTTCGGTTACTTCAATAAATTGAACAATGCCAGGGATGCGTTTAAGGCTATCGATAAAATCAAGGCGAACTTGCGCGTCTTCAAGTTTTGTAACAACTGAAATGTTATCCCAGTTATTTCTTACTTGTACTTTTTCGTCAACACGGCGCAATACAATTTTAATGTTATTTTCTAACACTTTAGTAAAGCGTTTACGGACTGAACGGCTTTTAATGGCTATTTCAGGATGTAGTTTGACGATAAATTTAAGCATAGTTCACTCTTAGACTGCGGGAATTCGCGCTCCCAGGCATTTGGCGCGGGATTATAGCAAAAAATTCAGCGCCTAGGAAACAGCCTATTACTATCGATTAAACTACAGCTAGGGCCTGTTTATCTTTCGAGGTTAAATTTGCAGCAGTGTGTTTGGTATTTAGGCAAGGCAGAGCCTATGTAGTGTGGTTATTCCCCATAAATAGGCGATAACGTAGCATAAATACCAAACAAGCGCTGCCCAAAGGGTTCAGCCTAGGGGCGATTAACTCTTTGTTGCTCGGTTTTTACTTAGCCCACTAGGTTACAAACCTCGCGTCGCGATTTAATCGCCCCTAGATTGAACAAATTTTAATCCTGAAAGGTCAACAGGCCCTAAGGCTTGTTGCGCTAATTCAGTATATTTTTCACGTAGCAGGTTCATTTTATCAATGCTTTTATCGGTACTGTACGCTCTAAATAATGTAAGTACTTTTAAAATGCCATGATATATATCTTGCTCAGCAAGCGTACCACTTGGCCTACGGGCTTTAATATAAGGCGTCCAAAAACTAACCGTTAACTTTAGTGTATGTGCTAAATCAATGACATCTTGCTCATCAATAGCAATCATTTCACTGTCGCGAAGTCCTAAAATAATTTTACGAACTTGCTCTAACAACTCTAACTGAAAATCAATATAAGCTTGTTTTAAATCAGCATCTCTAGAGAGAATATCCCCGAGATTATCGTAAAAAAAATGATAGCGCCACATCAGCTCAAATAACGAATCTAGGTAAGCCGTTAAATGATTAAATGCATCATCATCTTTATTAATAGGTTTAAAGTGAGTATTTAAATGATCGCGATACAGCGCAAAAATATGACGGATAATGTCTTCTTTATTTTTAAAATGATAATAAAGATTACCCGGGCTCATCCCTAAGTTTGATGCAATATGATTTGTCGTTATTGCACGCTCACCATTTTCGTTAAACAACAAAATACTGGTGTGTATTATTTTATCCTTGGTATTCATATGCTAATACTCAAATTATCTATAGGCTACATTACACTCAAAAGAGGTAAACAGTATAAACAAATATGAATCATTAAAACACTCCCACCATGGACTGACCTGTTTAAAGAAAGTAAGTGTTTATATGCTTTTTTAGCTAGGCTGCTTTGTGGCATAAACACTGCTAAACTAGCGCTAAAATAATAAATAGTGAACATTATGAAAGTTATTGCAATTTACCCTGGCACCTTTGATCCACTAACTAATGGGCACACAGACCTTATTCAACGTGCAGCTAAAATGTTTGATACTGTATTAGTTGCGGTTGCTAATAACCCAAGTAAAAAACCCTGCTTTAACCTTGAAGAACGTGTTGAGCTTGCAAATACTATTTTAAGCCACATAGATAATGTTAAGGTAATTGGTTTTTCTGGTTTATTGGCTGACCTTGCGCGCGAGCACAATGCTAATGTACTTATTCGCGGTATTAGAGCTGTATCTGATTTTGACTATGAATTTCAATTAGCTAACATGAACCGCCGCCTGAACCCCGACTTAGAAAGTGTATTTTTAACACCCGCAGAGCGAAATTCATTTATTTCATCAACACTCGTTAAAGAAGTAGCTCGCCACAATGGTGATGTAAGCGAGTTTGTAGACCCTGTAATTGTTAAAGCGCTAAAAACTAAATTGGGCTGTGGTGCCAGTTAATAATAAATAAGGCCTGTTAGCACTGAAATCCATTACTAATAGGCCCTTTTATTAAACACTTTATTTAGCTTTCCTTCTAACCAAGCAAGTTTTAAAATATCTTTACCTATAAAGAAAACTAAAACCATGGTCAAATCTGTAAAATTTATACCTACTATGTACACCCACCAGAACCACCAAAATTCATAATGGTGCATAACATCATTATCTATATACATTGCAAAAAATAGTGAGGTGTTTATACCTAAACCAAATAATAAATAAATGTATACGCTGCTAATCTTTATAAAAAAACCAGATAAAATAATAACAAATAGAGTAATAATATCGAATAAGAAAAAATCGAAGTAAGTAATCGCGTCCATATCAATAAACATACTAGAAGAGTAAGAGAGTGCCATGATGAAAGATAGCCAAACAATGCTTTTATCTGCGCTATTTATCGAACTTGCTAAAGAATATAAAAAAGCCATCAAAAAGCCCCATTGTACAAAAATACCTATATAAAAAGAGATATTTGTATTTAAAAGTAGCTCAACCATTTTACTCCAACACTAGATAAAAAATTATTATACCGCTTTACATATTACGGCAACATCAAATAAAGGCACAAAATCACTCTTCTTTTAAGTTGAGCTTTACTGCCTCAGCGATCTAAACTTAACTTTCTAACACATATTAAAAGCTTGTTTAAGCCTAAAAAATCCTTATTGATGATTAATACCAATGCCATGGTAAAATCGACAAAATACATCCCGAATGTGTAAATGGTCCAAAACCACCAATAGTAAAGGGTGCCAACGATTACAATGTCGTAATGCATACCCAGGAACAGACACGCATTAATAAATAGACCAACAATTACATAGACAAAAGCAATGGGGACAGGATTTTTACATACAGCTCGCCAAAGTAATAAAGTACCTATGGTAGCAAAATCAAAATAAAAGTAATTTAAGTGAGGAGTCGAAGTTCGAGGATCCATAAAAAGACTTGAAGTATAAGAAACCAGCATAATGAATGATAACTGTGGCAGGCTTTTATCTGCCTTATTTATACTTGCTGATAGATTATATAAAAATGAAATTAAAAAGAACCAAGTAAATAATAGCCCTATATTATCGCCTAAATCGACAAGACTCCAGAGTAGGTCAGCCATCAACTGTCCTTTTCAAACTAGTAATCAAACCATTTCTAAATTTCATCAAGTATAAAAAATCTTTGTTTATAAAAAATATAGCTACCATTATAAAATCAGCAGCGTTGACCCCTATCGCGTAAGCATTCCAAAGCCACCAGTAGCTTGTATTATTTGATATATAGATGTCGTAATGCATGAGAAAGTGTAGAGCTGAGTTTATAGCTAAACCAGTAATAATATATAAATAGGTAATACCATCATGCCAGAGCCGCCTAAGGGAAATAATAACTAGGAGAGTTAAAATATCGGAAAACAAAAAATCTAGATAAGTTACCGTATCCATATTTGTAAATATACTAAACGAATATGAAACACTCATAACCAAAGACAAATACACTCTTTCTTTATTAGGCTTATTAATCGAATGAGCAAGGGAGTACAAAAAAGCCATAAGAAATCCCCATTGTACAAATGCACCTATGTACAGAGAAACTGTTGGGCTAATTAAAAGCTCATTCAATATTTTTCAACTTTTTAAAGTTCAATGTAACCCCTCTTTTAAAAATGGTATTTTTATTGAATACTAGTGAAAGAATCATTAAAACATCGAACATATTTACACCAATAGAATAAACACTCCAATACCACCAAGGCTCATAGTTATATAAGACGTATAGATCGTAATGCAATATTAAGGTGAGTACAGCATTTGTTGTTAATGCAAAGATGATGAAGTAAAAAGCTGTAGAGCGCTGGAGTACTTTGAAGTACTGTAAAGTTAACAAAGCTAAAATTGTAAAAAAGTCGTAGAGCGCCGAGTTTAAATATAAACTTTCTAATAAGTTTATATAACCACTAGAAACATATGAGCAAAGCATAAGCGCAGATAAATAAAAAGTGGATTTATTTTCTTTATTTATAGTAGAGGCCAAACGATACAGGAAGGCCATTAAAAAGCCCCACTGAGTGAAAGCTTGTACATAAACCATTAAGGGTTCAGTAACATGCATTTAAGCTAGGTTACTTTGTGGGTATCGTTTGATTTGAAGTAGCTAAAGGTTTTGTTTTTTAACTTATGAAGACCTAGGAAGTCTCTATCAACAATGAGTGCAACAATCATTGTTAAATCTATAGCTGTTACACCAAACGTATATATATCCCAAAAAAACCACGGTTCTATATTTCTATTAATAAAAATATCCCAATACATTAAAAGTGCTAATGTCATATTTATCGAAAGACCAACCAATAAATACAAAAATGATGCTGAAGTTATTTTTTTTATTTTATAAATAACAGCAAGAAAGAATATAGTCGCAATATCGTGGATTGCCCAGTCGAGATAAGTAGTGTTGTAATAAGAAAGCCATGTGTAAAAATAATCAGTTGCGGAATAAGACACGACCATTATAAAAGAACTGAACAATAAAGTTGTTCTCTTTTTTATCCCTAAGAAAAAGACGAAGATATTAAAAAAGAAAGCCATTAAAAACCCCCATGTCACTAGGGCCGATAAAGAGAACAAACCAAAAAAATCAGTTAAAAACATTCACTACCTTTTGTATCACTTAGGTCGAGGTAAAAGTATTGCATTACCACGCTGTAATTCATTACTCGCAGCACTCATAGCCTCTTGAGAGAAGCTTACTGTATCAGATTGCAGGGTTTTAGGGCTAGCAGTTTGTTCCATTGCAGGCTTTAATTGTTGTGTTTTGTTGTATGCTTGCATTTGTACTTGGCTATTAGCTGAAACTTGCATGTGATTGATCCTTGTAAAAGTTTTAATTATATTTGGTGCAACTTTTAACCACATTATTATGTAGATAAATGCATCACCTGTTTAAAGTAGTGATAGCTATTTTGCTATCTACCTTATACAAAGCAACCAATGTGCCAACTTTTTTTGACACCTTAAAACTCACTCAAAACATACTTATATAATCAAACCAAACAGCTCCGACCAGTTTACTACAAACATAAAAAAACGCACAGGGATAACCGTACGTTTTTTGTATCCAGGGAGTTTAAGCTACGTATTTACACGGGATCTCCGCACGTGTACTTAGCTTTAAAATATATTCCATTGCTACTTCGTCACAATTTTCTTTACGAAGGCAAAGTTCACAATCTTTCATTACTTTTTCAGGCAAAGAGTCTTTGCTACAAAAAGTAAAACGTTGTTGTTCAAAAAAATCTGGTACGCGTGTTAATACAATAACTCGGTTAAGTGCCAATTTTTTGGCTTTAGTAAGTAGATGATCTACAAGCTGTCTACCCTGCCCCGACACTTTACTTTTTGGGTCTATACCCAATGAGCGTATTTCAGCAAGGCCGGTATCGTAAATGTATAACGACGCACAGCCCGACACTTTTCCATTTATTTCTGTTACTGCAAACTCGTTAATAGAGTGCACCATATCGCTTTTTGCACGAGGCAGGTTTTCACCTACCGTTGCCCAATGCTGTATAAGTGTGGCAATTGCTTCTACATCATCTAAATTTGCATCACGTACCGTTATTTGCTGTTTTTTTTTGGCTTCTTTAACAGCATTAGTTACTTGTTCAATAGACGTCCCACCAAGGGCTTTACGTGCTTTTATACACGCATCAATTTCAAGTACTGGGTAAACATCGTCTTCAAATACAGTGTTTACTGATTTGTACTGCTCAAGCGATAGCTCTTCAAGCGTTTTACCTTCGCTAATCGCAAGCTGTACAAGTACACCTACAATGTGATGCCCTTCTCTAAATGGCACACCTTTAGCAACTAAGTAATCAGCAAGTTCGGTGGCGTTTGCATGCCCTCCTTTTGCTGCAGCAAGTGTCTTATCACCGTTTACTTTAACGCCTTTAATACATGCTTGCGCCATATGAATACATGCAAGCCATGTTGGCATAGCGTCGAACAGGCCTTCTTTGTCTTCTTGCATATCTTTATTGTATGCAAGTGGCAGCGCTTTTAACGTCATCATCATAGCGCTAAATGCACCAAACACACGTCCGGTTTTACCGCGAATAAGCTCGAGTGCATCAGGATTTTTTTTCTGAGGCATGAGCGATGAACCTGATGTTACGTTATCAGCAAGCTCTATAAATCCGGCTTCACCCGAATTATAAAAAATCAGATCCTCTGACATACGAGATAAGTGAATCATCGAAATAGACGCACAACTTAAAAGATCTAACACAAAATCACGATCAGATACGCCATCAAGGCTATTTTTTGTAGCCGCTGTAAAACCTAGTCCATGCGCTAATGCTTGGCGATCAATCGGATAAGCTGTACCTGCTAATGCACCACTGCCTAATGGGCAAAAATTCATGCGCGCTTTAGCATCTTGCAGGCGGCTTTCATCACGCTCTAGCATCTCTACATACGCCATACACCAGTGGCTAAACAATACTGGTTGTGCGCGCTGTAAGTGCGTGTAACCTGGTAATATTGTGCCAAGCTCTCGCTCTGCAAGCGCTACAAACTCGCCTTTAAGCTGTGCAATAGCATCTAGTAAATGGTCAGCCGTATCACGGCACCATAATCTAAAGTCGGTGGCAACTTGGTCATTACGGCTTCGGCCTGTATGTAATTTTTTAGCTAAATCACCTACTTTTTCAATTAGAGCTGCTTCAACATGTGAATGAATATCCTCTGCACCTGAAGTAGCTACCGCTTGTGGATCTGCTTTAACTTCTTCAAGCAGCTCATTTAATGCAGCCACTAATCTTGTGTGCTCGTCACTTGAAAGTACACTTACCTGTTCAAGTGCACCAGCCCATGCCACAGAGCCAATAATATCTTGCTCTGCTAACTGGTAGTCAAAGGGAAGAGAGTCGTTAAATTGCTTAAACGCCTCATCTGGACCCGTAGAAAAACGTCCGCCCCATAATGCCATGAAATCTCTCCAAACCCTGTAGTGCCCCTTTTATAAGGGGCGTAATAAATTACTTTTTAGCGAGTGCTGAAATTCTGCTTGAAAGCGAGAATAAACGAATAAAGCCTTCAGCGTGTGACTGGTCGTACACATCATCTTCGCCAAATGTAGCAAATGCTTCGCTGTATAAGCTATTTGGTGACTGCTTTTGAACTGCAGTTACTTGGCCTTTGTATAGCTTAAGTACCACTTCACCTGTTGCCACTTTAGAAAGTGCTTCTGCACCGGCTAAAATAGAATCTTTAAGAGGCGTAAACCAACGGCCATCGTATACTAAATGTGAAAACTCGCCACCGAGTACTTCTTTCCACTTACGGCTTGCTTTATCAAGCACTAGCTCGTCAATGGCTTGAAGCGCTGCCATAATGACTGTGCCGCCTGGCGTTTCATAACAACCGCGTGACTTCATGCCAACTAAACGGTTTTCTACAATATCAACACGTCCAACACCATGAGGCGATGCAATATCGTTTAATTTAACTAAACAATCGTAAGGTTTAAGTTCTACGCCATTTACAGCAACCACTTCGCCTTCAACAACTTTTAATGTTACTAGTTCTGATTTATCTGGAGCTTGCTCTGGAGAATTAGTCCAAGTCCATACTTGTTCAGTTGGTTGACACCATGGGTCTTCAAGCTCACCACCTTCGTGCGAAATATGCCAAGCGTTAGCATCACGGCTATAAATTTTTGTAGCAGATGCTGAACACGGAATGTCACGCTCTGCTAAGTAATCAAGTAATGATTCACGGCTCGATAAGTCCCACTCACGCCATGGCGCAATTACTTTTAAATCAGGGGCTAGTGCTGCAAAACATGATTCAAAACGAACTTGGTCATTACCTTTACCAGTACAACCATGAGAAAGTGCATCAGCACCTACTTTACGTGCAATTTCAACTTGTGCTTTAGCAATAATTGGGCGCGCCATAGAAGTACCTAATAAATAAGTACCTTCGTAAATTGAGCCCGTTTTAAGCGTTGGGTAAATGTAATCACTTACCATTTCATCTTTTAAGTCAACTACGTAACATTCAGATGCACCAGAGGCAATTGCTTTAGCTTCTACGCCTTCAAGTTCTTCAGCGCCTTGACCTACATCGGCAACAAACGCGATTACTTCACAGCCGTAGTTTTCTTTTAACCATGGCACGATAGCCGACGTATCAAGACCACCAGAATAGGCTAAAACGACTTTTTTAATTGAACTCATAGGTGTTCCTTAACAAAATTTGGATTTAGTAATGTAACTAGCAGAGCATTTTGCGCATGCATGCGATTCTCTGCTTGTTGAATGATTTTTGATGCTGGACCATCCATTACCTCAGAGGTAATTTCAAATTCACGGTGTGCCGGTTGGCAATGTAATACCGTAGTCGCACCTGTTTGATCTAGCAATGCCTGGTTTAATTGATAAGGCATGTATTTTTCTTTTACTTGCTCAAGCGGCGTTGTATTACCCATTGATACCCATGTATCTGCGTATACAACGTTTGCACCAACCGCAGCCTCAACTCTATCGCTCACCATGACTGATGCGCCATTCATTGCTGCAATTTGCTCTGCTTTTTTAAGTATTTGTGAATCTGGCGAACACCCTTTTGGTGTTACAGCAACAAAGTCAGTACCTAGCGTTGCGGCAAGTAACATCAATGAATGAGTCACGTTATTGCCCTCACCTAAGTAAGCTACTTTAAGCTGACTCACATCGCCATGTACTTCTTGGAGTGTTAAAAAATCAGCAAGTGCTTGGCAAGGGTGGTACAAGTCACACAAGCTATTTACCACTGGTACCGATGAATATTCACCTAACGTGGTTAATGTGCTGTGCTGATTTACACGCGCCACAATACCGTCGGCCCAAGTAGAAATATTAAGTGCAAAATCTTTAATTGATTCACGTGCACCCATAGCGCCATTTTGCTGATCTAAATAAACAGCATGACCACCAAGGCGATTAATACCTATATCAAACGATAAACGTGTACGTAAACTTTGCTTTTCAAACAATGTTACGATTGATTTACCCGATAATACTTGGCTGTATTTTTCTGGCTTTGCTTTTATATCTTGCGCTAACTTTAATAAATTAAGTGCGCCTTCTTGGTCTAATTCTAAACCCGTTAAAAAATTCTCAAACATAATAAACCTATGGTGTAATCTTTGTTCCGACATGCTCGCCTTGCAGCAGAGCAGTTAAATTTTCTGGCTTTTGCCAGCTGGAAATATACACACCGCGTCGTAAATGTTGGGCAGCGTGAAGGCTGGTCTTAACTTTGACCTCCATCCCGCCCACAATTACTCCATCTGTAATTAAAGTATCAATGTGTTTTGTGTCAAGTTGATGTAACGGTTGTTTATTTGCGTCAAGTACCGCTTCTACATCCGTCATAAAAATTAGTTCTGCATTTAAATTACTGGCAATAGCCGCTGCAGCTTCATCTGCATTTACGTTGTACCACAAGCCTTGTTCATCAAAGCCGATAGAGCTAACAATTGGTAAACGAGAAATTCTAAGTAAATCATTGATGATAGAATCGTCGTTACTTGTGCATTTACCCACTAAGCAAAGCGCTTTTAATTTTTGGGTTGCAGTCACACCCGCCTCAAAAAGACTTAAACCAACAGGCTTATGCCCTGCGCTTATAGCTTGAGTCATTAATTGTTTATTAGCGCAACCTGCAAGCGCACCCACTATATAAGGCATTTGCTCTGCTGGACTAATACGTAAACCTTGGTGTTTAGCACTAGCAAAACCCGCTTGCTTTAGCCATGTATCTACTAAAGAACCACCGCCATGAACAATGACAAACTCATCATTTTTTTGCTCGCTTAGCACGTCAAATAACGCTTTTGCTGCATTTTCTGTATTAAGTACTGCACCACCGAGTTTAATAACCCACGTTTTTTTACTCATTTAAAACGCTCCTTTTAAGCCCGTAGTGTGATCTAAATTCATAGAAATATTAATACACTGCAAAGCTTGTCCAGCAGCGCCTTTTAATAAGTTATCAATGGCAGACATTACAATTAACTGCGTGCCTTGTTGCTGCCAACCAATATCAACAAATGGTTGCTTAGCAACACCTTTAATTGACGGTATTTTATCGCCTAACAAACGAATTAATGGTTCGTTAGCAAGCACTTGATAAGCAGATGCAACGTTTTCCTTGGTAACGCCTGGCTTAAGTTGTACATAAATAGTTTCTAATATACCGCGCGGAAAGCTACCTAGATGCGGTGTAAATAATACTTTGTGGCCAAGGTGTTGTTCAATTTCAGGACCGTGGCGATGGTTAAACAAACCATAAGGTGCAAGCGATACCTCACAAAAATGTGTTCCTACACTCGCTTTACGCCCGGCACCCGTAACACCCGAAACGGCATTAATAATAATACTTTCGCTGCTCAATAAGCCTGCTTGTTTAAGCGGTTTAAGTGCATTGAGCGCCGCTGTTGGGTAACAGCCTGCAACAGCAATTAGCTTTGCGTTAGCGATAGCATCATGGTTCCACTCTGCTAAACCGTAAGCCGCTTCATTTAAAAGCTCTGGGTGTTGATGCTCAAAACCATAGTAAGTAACGTAATCATCATTATTTGCTAGGCGATAGCCACCAGATAAATCAAATACTTTTTTACCCATAGCTAAAAATTGAGGCGCTAAATCAACACTTACTTTGTGATCGGTACATAAACACACATAGTCAGCATCACTTTGAATGTCATCAAAAGCTGATGCACTAAGAGGAAGTAAAGGACAATCTAGTAAGCCAAGGTGCTCTGGGTATAAATCACTTAGTAATTTATTTTTATCTAAGCTACCCTCAGATACATAACAGCCTGTTAAGGTAAGGTTTGGATGATTAGCAACTAAGCTTGCTAACTCTGCGCCGCTATAACCGCTTGCGCCAATAATAACTACATTCATTGATTACTCGTTATTTTAAAATTTACTGCTAAATATATATGTTGTTCGCTTAAACTAGCTAAGACGCTAAATTAAGACTTAATTTAATGAATTTGTAGATTATCGTCGCATTATTTCCATAGCTTTACTTTAATATATTTATGCTTAAAAAGTGAATTGATATTCATCATAAATACTTTTATATTGTTATGCAATTAAATTGAATAATAATTTTGGATTTTTTTATGCCTTTGCCTTCGTTTATTTCTATGTATCAACAATTGATTGCAGCCCCTTCTATTAGTGCAATTGAAGACAGCTTGTGTATGAGCAATAAAAACGTAATTGAACTCCTTGCGAGGTGGTGCGAAACACTCGGTTTTACGTGTGAAATTATTGAATTAGAAGGAGGTAAAGGCCGCTTTAATTTATTAGCAAAGCGTGGAAAAGGCGATGGCGGGTTAATGCTTGCGGGCCACACAGATACAGTGCCTTTTGATGACAGCCGCTGGAACCACAATCCGTTTAAACTTACCGAACTAGACAATAAATTGTACGGGCTAGGAAGCATTGATATGAAAGGTTTTTTTGCTTTTGTATTACAAGCGATTAGTGAACTTGATGAAAAGCAGCAAACTCAACCTATTTTAATACTCGCCACTGCCGATGAAGAAACAACTATGGCAGGTGCACAGCAAATATGTAAGCACCCTAATTTAAAACCTGCACGCTGTATAATTGGCGAACCTACTGATATGACGCCAGTATTTATGCACAAGGGCCATATGAGTACAGCAATAAGAGTGGTTGGTCGCTCTGGG
Organism: Pseudoalteromonas sp. APC 3358; assembly: GCF_030408075.1. NCBI lineage: Bacteria > Pseudomonadati > Pseudomonadota > Gammaproteobacteria > Alteromonadales > Pseudoalteromonadaceae > Pseudoalteromonas > Pseudoalteromonas sp. APC 3358. The sequence continues at coordinate 300,228 of NZ_JASDCE010000002.1, read as the reverse complement.
CATAGCTCAGATCCCGAACGTGGCCTTAACGCCATTGAAGTAATGCATAAAGTGATTACAAAATTGATGATCTTAAAAGAGCAATTAAAGCATAAGTATTCAATAAATCACTTTGAAATTCCTTATCCAACATTAAACTTAGGTAATATTCATGGTGGCGATAATGCGAATAGAATTTGTGGTTGCTGTGAAATGCATATAGATATGCGCCCATTACCAGGTTTAAGTGTACAAGAACTACAAGCATTAGTGCTTGATGCAACAAAAGAGATAAATCAGCAATACCCAAATGCGGTGAGCGTTATTGATTTACATGAACCAATCCCGGCATTTAGTGGTAGCACCGACAGTGCTTTAGTTAAAATGGCTGAAAAAATAGCGGGGCAGAAAGCGGTCGCGGTAAATTATTGCACTGAAGCGCCGTTTATCCAGCAACTCGGTTGTGAAACAATCGTAATGGGCCCAGGCTCAATTAACCAAGCGCATCAGCCTGATGAGTTTTTAGCGATGGAAAAAATAAAACCATCACAACAAATAATCACCAATATCATAAAAGCAAACTGCTTTAGCAATCAGAGTTACTAACTGCTTATAACAACACAAAATAATAAAGGCGCCAATTGGCGCCTTTATTAATACAAAACTAAGGCTTAATCACCTTTAACTTCTAAGTTAATAAACTTAACTAGCTCTTCAGGTTGCCCTACTAGCATCATAACTTGTTGGTTAATTTCCATCATAGTTTTACCTTCAGGTAGCTTTGCAGACACACTGAATGAATTTAAACCTTTAGCAAAGCTAGTTAAAGCCTCTGCAATATTTTCAGTTACAGGAGCTTGTTGTAACTGCTGCTCTAACATCATTTCCATTTGCTCTAGCGTCATGCCTTGCTTTTCAAGCTCACTTGATAGTAAGTCTTTTAACTTACCTTGGTTATTTAAAGCAAAGCTAACATTGCGCGGCTCTAACTTACTCATTGCTTGCATAACAAGTGTTTGCTGCTGTAACTCTTGCTCATAAGTAAGTGGCTGGTTACCCGCTTCTTGCTGCGCTTTACTAATCGCCAATGAAGCATCCATTAATGCTTTTGAATTAGCCAAGCCCATATCCATATTAAAACTAACAATGTCTTTTGCATCAAGCTTAACTACTACATCACTATTGCCAGACTCTTCATCGTAATCAAGTGATGAATGTAAGTCGTAACTTGCCGACGCGAGCATTTCGTTTGTATCAGCAGGTAATTTTGAAACAAAATCTTTATCAAACTGAAAGCTTTTTACATCAAATGATGTATGCGGTGATATTTTATCTGGCTCGTAACCTGTTATTTCAATGCTTTGAATATTAGCAACATTGTCACCCTCAGGGCTTATTACTTCCATGTTTGTTATTTCTACGCTTTTTGAAATAACACTTGCCGATAAACCAGCGTATTTAAATGTAGCGCCAGTTTGCTCGCTTACTAAAGCAAGTTGCTTATCTACTTCTGCACGCACTTCTTGTGTAGCTACATAATTTGCATAGCTCACGCCACCAACGCCCGCAGCTACAATCGCTGCAACTATTACTAACTTTTTCATGTTATTTCCTTATTCTATTCTTTGTGTAAACCGAGTTTTATTAAGAGTAACATTACACATTAACACCCGTAAGTATTAATTAATTAAACTAAGCAACTCATGTACTGTTTTAACTGGGGTAATTTTAGCGCCCAGCCCTTCCATCGACTTATGGTAATTACGAAATGGAATATATATTTCTGTAAAACCATGTTGTGCTGCTTCTTTAACACGTGGCACACCACTATCAATTGGGCGTACATCGCCATTTAAGCTGAGTTCGCCCATAATACACGTGGTACGTGGCACAACAAATTCATTTAAGCTGCTAAGTAGCGCGGTAACCAATGCTAAATCAATACAAGTTTCTGTTTCATCTATTCTTAGGCCACCCACAATATTAAAAAACGTATCGTGGAATATTTTGGTTTTAGTGTGTTTTCGTAATATGCCAGTCAGCATTTTTATGCGGTTCATGTTTAAACCAACGCACACACGCTGCGGAAATTCCGCCTCGGTTTCGGTCGTTAAACACTGAATTTCAAGTAGTAAATTTCGATTACCTTTACGGATACAGGTAATTGTAGAGCCTGGCGAGTCGGTTGTAGACCCCGATAAAAATATTTCGCTCGGGTTATCAACGCTTAACATCCCACGTTCGCACATTTTAAAAATGCCAACGGTATCTATATCACCAAAGCGGTTTTTATTTGCCCTAAGGGTTCGAATTTGCCCATCATTGGTGTCTATGTGTAAAAGCGCATCGACAATATGTACAAGTGTTTGAGGACCTGCTATTTCGTTATTTTTATTTACATGAGCAATAATGAACATGGTTACATCATTTTGCTTACAGTATTGAGTCAATGCTTGGGCGGCGCTTTTTACTTGCGAAGGGGAACCTGGGCTACCATTTGCCGTTTCGGTTACAACCGCTTGAATAGAGTCAATAACAGCAAACTTAATTTTATTTTTCTCGAGCTCTTCAATGATGGTTTCAACACTGGTTTCTGAAAGTAAATAAAGCTCGTCAGGGTTATAGTTTAACTTTAAACGATTTACCCTGTTTTTAAACTGCGATAATGACTCCTCGGCCGTACAGTAAAGTGACGGCATACGTTGTGACATTCTCGCTACTAGGTCAGATAGCAATGTTGTTTTACCAGCACCTGGATCACCCGAAATTATATTAACAGAGCCGGTAGTTACACCACCGCTTAGCACACGATCGAGCTCGCCAATTTCTGTCAGCTGTTTTTCTGCCTCTGACGTAGCAATATCATTAATTTTTTTAGAGCCGCCACCAGCACCGCCAGCATAACCACCTACATTTGCTCGAACTGACGTTTTTTTACTCTGCCCTGCTGAAGGTTTAAATTCTGCTAATGTGTTCCACGCACCGCAGCGGCATTGACCCTGCCAACGTGGGTAGTTCATGCCACATTCTGTACACACAAACTCTATTTTTGCCGCTTTAGTCATTTATAACCTTATCTACGATTCTCTAATTTTAAAAACATTTACTGTTAATAACTTATTTTGCCACTTCAAGCATTTACTTAGCAACAAACTCTTGCCTGCGTAAAAATCTAGCGTCACAATCATTAAATACACATGGTGTTTCTTTTTAGCTATAATTTAGGGCATACTTTTTGCTTTGAAATAGTTTAAAGTAACTTGCCAACAAAATGGCATATAACACATAATAACAAGAGCTAAACAGTAGTAACTAAAATAATTGTACCTATATTAATAACATAGCGCGATTTAACGTTTATTGAACTTCTAATAAATGGACTTAACAGTATACCTACTTTTTCAATTAGACGGTGATGGTTTTATAAATGGCTGATGACATAATGCTCAAACACGAAGACCTCGTGAATGAGTTAAAAACATATTTAGGCAATGCTAAATTTGACCTAATTTTCAAATCAAAAACCGCTGGGTTAACCAAACCTGAGCAATTTTTGATGAAAATGGAAATGTCACGCTTATCTCAGCCAGTGGCACGCTTTGTTGATCTTCGTGGATTAGTGACGGGCCAAGTAAAACCGTATGAGCATAACGGCAAACAGCACTTTATGGATGACACAGCCATTGAAGTGTTTGAAAAAGCACTTAAACAGCATGGTGAATATACCCTAGCCGTTTACGAAGCCGTAATGAATACAGAAAATAACCACCGCGTATTACAAAAACAAGCCGCCGAAAAATCAGAATTACAAGAATCAGAAAGTAACTTAAGCACTGAAGTAATTAAGTTTGCCTCTTACGAGAGCCGCCGTGAAGAACGGATGAATTACTCAATAAAAGTAACTATTGATTACAAAGATAAAAAGAACATTGCTGCTAGCACCTCAGATATATCTTTAAGCGGTTGTAAAGTTAAGCTTGCAACGCGCTACTCTATAAAAAAAGGTGAACTAATAGCAATGCGCTTGGTAGGCCTTGAACAAGACTTTGAACTTGGCCTAAAAAACGGTATTCAATACGAAGTTGTTGCCGTTGAAAATATCTCTCGTGAATACAACCACATTCGCTTAAAACGCACTTATATCGAAAATAACGATGCCTTTAATGACTTTTTAGAAAGCTTTATTCACGGTAATAAACGTCGTTATAAAGTAAATTTAGATAACACGCTCGATGCTGTAGTATCAAAGGGATATGAGCAATACTACATCCCTCGTGTAACGTCTTTATATGTATTTTTAAGCAAAAAAGATGAACAGTACTACCCAAGCCTTAGCCTTACTACTGAAAATAATATTTTTATCCAGCGCTATTTTACCGATGAAAGAAAAACACCGTGTTTGTACAATATACTCAATCATCAGCGCATTACACAATTACTAACCCAAATTACCGCGGTCAAAGAAGATTACCTCTATACATTTACACATATATCATCGGGTAAAATTTACTATTACTCTGCGACACGAACTGAGCTAAATAATAACCCTAAATTACGTGATCTATTTTTAGGTTTTGGTAGCCAAAAAGAAAGTTGGCAGTGCTTTAAAATACAAATAATGCCAAGTCATCCAGATGATTCTTTTATACCGCTTTCATTACCTAATAGTGCTGGCGCTAATATTGAAAAACTCAACAAGCCGCCTTCCCCTCGAGTTAAAGGCCTTATAAAAGACGTTAAATATATTGTTGTACTTACAAGTATTGGCAATAAAACAGAGCAAGCAGATTATAAACAACTTACTTTTGATAAAGCGTTAGTAAATCAGCTTAAACATTTTGGCCACGCAAAACATAAAACGCCACCTTATTTAGATATTGTGCCACTTGAATACGTAAATTTACGCTCGCATAAGCGCTACCTTTATAAAACACCGGTTAGCGTCACTATTAATGATGAAGTATTTAACGGTTATACACGTGACTTTTCTGTAATGGGTTTGCAATTAGAGTGCGAGCAACCAGTCACATTTAAAAAAGGTGATATAGTACTTTTAACATTTCCTGAGCTTCAAAAAATAACTAAAAAGCATAAACTTAGCGAACTAAAGTACGAAATAATGGCCATTAGTAAGTCATTCACTACTATTAACCTAAAAGCGAATCGTGTTGCTGATTTACCCCATGCTGGCGTGACTTTTTTCACTCAGTTAATAGAAGGGAATAAAGACAAACTTAAAGTATCTGAAGAAGCGCCAAAAGTAGAAGGCTTATCTACCGCACTTAGAAATATGGTTACAAAAAGTGTATGCCAATTTCCGCTGTATTTACACAAAGAAGCTGCACACTTTAAAACAGGTGCAATTGGTTATGGCTTATACGCCAGTCCTATGCATGTTATTTTGCAAAACTTTGGCTTATTAGGTAACAAAACTGACTTTTCGAGTATTCTTACCGAAGAGCAAATTATTAATGTAATAACGCCTAATATTAAAGATCGCAGTCGCCAAGACGCACCGCTTGCTTTTACACTCGCTATTAATTTCGACCCTCGTAAGGGTAAAATTGAAGAAGCTATTGTTAGCCAATGCGCTTTAGGTGAAGACTACTCAAGCTTTTATAAACAAATTAGTAAAGGCATTACATCACAACTTATATTTGTGATGCGTTTGTATATTTCGCGCACAGGTCGCCCCGATACTGACTACCTATCAAACGAGCTAAAATACGTAAGCCAATACGCTATGCATAAAGCAAAAGATTTAGAGGAAGCTTTATGGGCTGTTGCAGGCGTGGGGGACGTAGTAGATATAACTGAAGAAGCTCTAAGCCATTTAGAGCTTAAAAAAGAGCAAGTTGAACAAATGGGCCGCCGTAAACTAATTTGGTTAAACCGCTTACGCTAAGCGGTTTAACTTAAACAACTTTAAAGAGCGGGCTCTTTATCTAACGGAATGGCCAACATATACAACAATTGTAATAATGACCCTTCACAAATAGCCGCTTGTGCTTGCTCAACTACTTTAGGTTTGCCATGCACTGCTACACCTAGGCCAGCTTTTGCCATCATGACTAAATCGTTTGCGCCATCGCCAATAGCAACTGTTTGCGACTTCTCAAGCCCTAGTTTATGTTGTAACGACTCTAGAATAATTGCTTTTTGTTGTGCATCTACAATTGTACCCAGTACTTTACCTGTTAGTTTATCGTCTTTAAATTCGAGTACATTAGCGTGCACTTCATCTAAATTAATAAGCTCTTGAACGCGCTCTGCAAACGGTACAAAACCACCTGATGCGATTACTAAATACCAGTCATGCTGTTTTAGAATTTGACACAGCACTTTAATACCCGGCATGAGTGGCAATGCACTTTTTAGTTCTTCAATTAAGCTTTTTTCAATACCAGCCAGTTTAGCTACACGCTGATTTAAACTCTCGCTAAAATCAAGTTTACCCGCCATTGCAAGTGCGGTTACAGAGGCAACTTCGTCGTAAACATCCGCAAGCCGTGCTATTTCGTCTATGCACTCAATAGTTATTGCAGTTGAATCCATATCCATAACCAATAAACCAGGCTCATATAAATTAGGCGCAGTAGAAACTTGCACTAATTGACAATCTAGGGTGTTTGAAAACTCTTGTAGTACTAACGGGTTTATAGCTTGATCGGAGTTTTGCGCGTAAAAACACAGTGCTGGAGCTAACCCTAAATCTGGTTGATATTGACATATAGCACTGACTGTTTGGTTATGCGTAGCTAAAAAATCAATAATGCTAACAATGTGTTTTTCTTCAAAATCACCCGCAAATGCGATGCTAAATAACCCTAATGCTTTGTTTGGTATATAATCAAGAGGTGTAAATACACCACCACTATAGCTAAACCATTTATTTAGAGTTAAGTGTTGTAATGGTTGCTCAGCAGCTTGCTGTGCCATGTTGATTTGCGACATGGAATCTCCGTGTTTATTTTTATTTTCCTGATAATTGGCATATCATAACTGGTATTCTCAACACTAAATTCGCCATCAGGTGGGGTTTAAGGTTATAGTTAGTGTAGTTGTAACATCAAATCAAAATGCTGTCAGTAGCATAAACGGTGACTATGAAAAATAACCATATTAAAAACCCTATTACTGCTTCTCAAAGAAAACGACTTGTTCGCTTAATACTAGCGGCTGGTTGTTTTGTATTACTAAGCTGGGTAGGTGTTAATAGTAGTTTTCAGAGTCATCAGTTACTTTATGATAGTGCCGATAGCACGGCAAAAAGCCTCACTCAGTTTATGGCTTTAAATGTTAAAACACCGCTTATTGAAAAAAACAAACCACAGCTCAACGCCATTTGTAACGATATAAGTAAAGATGAATTTGTACTTTCTGCGACTATTTATGATCAACAGGGCATTTTAATTGCTAGCAGTGACAATTGGCAGTCACATCATATTTATGGACAACTCCCTGACTCTACACCGGGTATTAGTAAACTAAAAACACCTTTTATGGAACCCGTGATAAGCGATGATGACCGCCCTATAGGCTTTGTGTCTGTTACTTATTTAACTCGCGCCGCAATATCAGACAGCCATAATCATTTTCATGACTTAGGTCGGCAGGTACTATTAATGCTAGTGATTGCATGTATTTTTACGTGGCAGTTAGGGCGTGGATTAAAACGTTGGCAGGTAAATCGCTATATGCAAAAAACATCTGAACAAGAATCGTAAAGCTGCTTTGCAAGCGTCCCTCTTTCACTATGTGGCTTTAAATCACATAACGCGTTAAATACATCAGGTATATGCAGTGGCGTGTTAACTTCACCTTGATGACCGCTTAACGGCATTGAAGGTGAGTCGGTTTCAAGTACTAAGTGCTCTGGCTCAATAGCAGCAATAACAGCGCGTGTTTTAACTGCGCGATCATAGGTAATAACACCGCCTACGCCAAGTTTAAAGCCTTGTTTAATATAATATTGCGCTTGTTGAAGCGATCCTGAAAATGCATGGATCACTCCCCCATTTTTTGGCTTACACCGCTTAAACGATTGCGCAATTAAATCATGGCTTTGCCTATGATGCACAATGAGCGGTAAGTTAAGCTCATTAGAAAGCCCTATTTGCTGCTCAAATAAATAAGTTTGTTTAGGAAGGTTTTCAATACTTCGATCAAGCCCGCACTCACCAATAGCTACTAACTGATGCTTGTTTGCAGTCGCGAATTCAAATAATGCTTCTATGTGCGATTCTTTATGTTGCTCTAAAAAGTAAGGATGTAGCCCTGCGGCTATTTTTATACTTGGGTAAGTTGCTTTGAGTTTTATGAGAGTATGCGATTGAGCAAGCGTAATACCCGGCACAACAAACTGATTAACTCCCTTTGCTACACACTCGTTTATGAGCGATTCACGATTCGAATCAAACTCGCTAAAGTCGAGGTGGCAATGAGAGTCAATAAATTGCACGGTTACTTACTCATCTATTTATTAAGGATTTAAGCGCGTAACTTGCCAGCTATTATCTGCTTGACGCTGGTACATAAAGCGGTCATGCAAACGATGCGCCCCACCTTGCCAAAACTCAATTTTAGTGGGTACTACACAATATCCGCCCCAAAAATCAGGTAATGGAATTTCACCTTTAGCAAACTTACTTTTCATGTTGGCGAAGGTTTCCATGAGTACTTTACGTGATGACACCGGACGACTTTGCGCTGACGCCCACGCAGCTAATTGGCTTTCTTTAGGACGAGATAAAAAGTACTTTGCCACGGCAGATGTAGGTAATGGTTTAGCCTCGCCATACACAATAACTTGGCGTTCCATGTGGTGCCACGGAAAGTGCAGCGATATTTTGTTATTACCTTTAAGCTCTTGCGCTTTACGCGAACCTGTATTGGTAAAAAATACAAAACCGTTATCATCCAGATGCTTTAAAAGCACAATGCGCTGTGAAGGCTGACCGGTTTCATCAACAGTTGCTACAACCATCGCAGTTGGATCGGGTAACTGGCTTGCCACTGCATGCTCAAGCCATGTTTCAAACTGCTTAAACGGATCATCTTGCAAGTTATCTTCGCTTAACGCGTCTTGCAGGTATTCACGGCGGATATCTTCGAGTTTCATAACAAGTCCTTTAAATAAAGCCTTAGAAAAGAGCTTAGAGTAGCGAGCTTAAAACAATGGATGTTGAGTAGTAACAAATATTAAGATTCAGGTGTATGCGATAACAATAACACCGAGCCTCGGGTGTATTCGATAGCAGTAAACATAGAGTCTCAGGTGTATCGTTGGGTTTCGTTTCACTCAACCCAACCTACAACGTAAACTACACAACTCAGATATCTGCAAGTGTAGGAGTCCTAGCAAGGCGGTAAAACTATTTATGCCAAGGAGCATACGGTTTGTATGTGACTTTGGCTAAATAAACTTCTTAACGCAGCTAAAGCGAACTACACAACTCAGATATCTGCAAGTGTAGAAGTGCTGACAAGACGGAGTGCTTTTTTATGCCAAGGAGCATACATTTAGTATGTGACTTAGGCTAAAAAAGCACGACAACGCAGTCAAAGCGAACTACACGCAGCAGACGGTTCACCTAAGTAGTTTAGCCTAAGACAAGGCGTCCAACCCGACTTACCCCTATGAGCATACGGTTTGTATGTGATTAGGGTAAGTTGGGGTGGATAACGTAGTATTAGGTTAAAATACGACGGTGATTACATTTGCTCCATGACTTCAATACCTAGCAAATCCAATCCCGTTTCTAATGTTTTAGAAACCAAATTACACAGCACTAAACGGCTATCGCGCACGCTTGGCTCTACGCCCTCTTTAAGTACTGGGCAGGCTTCGTAAAATGTCATGTATAAGCTTGCTAGCTCATATAAGTAACCACATAGTACGTGCGGTGTTGCTTCGCTGATCATTAAATCAAGTACTTCTTCAAGCTGTAGTAGCTTAAGTGCTAGTGCTTTTTCTTGAGGCTCAATAATTGCAACATCTGAATTTAATGTAGCTGCATCAACGCCTGATTTGCGGAAAATACTGCGTATACGTGTATAAGCATATTGTAAATAAGGAGCGGTTGCGCCTTCAAAGCTTAGCATGCTGTCCCAGTTAAAAATGTAATCGCTGGTACGGTGCTTAGAAAGGTCGGCGTATTTAACTGCGCCAATACCTACTTTACGTGCAATCTCGCTGCGATCGCTATCACTTAAATCCGATTCACGTTCAGCTAGTTTTGCAGCTGCACGGTTAATTGATTCTTCTAATAAGTCAGCAAGTTTTACTGTGCCGCCAGTACGTGTTTTAAATGGTTTGTTATCAGCGCCCATCATGGTGCCAAACGGGCAAAACTCGTAACTTGTTTCGTCTCGTAATAAACCTGCTTTACGCGCTGTAAGCTCTACTTGATTAAAGTGTAGATTTTGACGTGCATCTACAAAAATTAAGATACGATCAGCACCTAATTTATTTGAACGGTAATCACATGCCGCTAAATCGGTTGTTGCATATAAAAAACCACCGCCAGATTTTTGTACGATAAACGCAGAAGGTTCACCATCTTTGTTGGCAAGTTCATCTAAAAACACAACTTGCGCGCCTTGCGACTCTACTGCAATATTTTTATCTTTAAGTAGGCTAATAATATCGTTAAGTTCTGCGTTGTATGCGCTTTCAGCCATAATATCAGCTTGAGTAAGTGTTACATTTAAACGCTTGTATACTTCTTCAGAATGCTTAACTGAGGTAGCTATAAACAGTTTCCAAAGTTTTTCACAGTGCGCATCGCCGCCTTGTAATTTAACAACGTAATTACGTGCTTTATCAGCAAAGCCTTCTTCGTCGTCAAAGCGTTTTTTAGCATCGCGATAAAAGGTTTCTAAATCGGCAAGCGCTACAGAATCTAAATCAACACCTTCGCTAATTTGATCTTCTAAATGCGCGATTAACATACCAAATTGCGTGCCCCAATCACCCATGTGATTTTGACGTACAACCGTGTCGCCTCTAAATTCAAGCGCACGCACAATTGAGTCACCAATAATGGTTGAACGTAAATGGCCTACGTGCATTTCTTTAGCAAGGTTTGGTGATGAATAGTCAACAACCACTTTTTGCGGGTTAGCATGCTCGTTTACAGCAAGCTTTGCATCACTGTTAGCTGCTTTAACGCTTTGCGCTAAAAACTCAGGTTTTAAATGAATATTAATAAAACCAGGGCCCGCAATTTCAGTCTTTTGAGCAATATCGCTTACATCAAGATTATCTATAATTTTTTGCGCAAGCTCACGTGGATTGCTTTTCATTTTTTTAGCCGCGCCCATTGCTGCATTAATTTGGTAATCACCAAATTGTGGACGTGTGCTTTGTGTTACTGCTGGGTTTGTATCTTCAGGTAAGCCTGCGCCCGCCATTGCGGCAATGGCTTTTTCGATTAAAATAGTACGAATATTCATATTTTTTACCTTTGTAAGCCCGCCAAAGCAGGCTTTCAGTTAACTGTAGTCAGTCGATTCTAGTTTTCGCGAGTGTGGTTAAATGTCACTTCTGGGTAACGCTCTACCGATAAATTAAGATTTACACGGCTCGGCGCAATGTAAGTTAAGTTATCGCCACCATCGAGTGCTAAATTACTTTCGCACTTGCGCTTAAAGTCTTCAAACTTTTTCACATCGTCGCTGCTTACCCAACGCGCTGTATTTACGTTTACACCTTCGTAAATAGCATCTACGTTATATTCGGCTTTTAAGCGCGCTACAACTACATCAAACTGAAGTACACCTACCGCGCCCACAATTAAATCGTTGTTTATAAGCGGTCTAAATACTTGCACAGCACCTTCTTCAGAAAGCTGTACTAAGCCTTTTAATAATTGCTTTTGCTTAAGTGGATCGCGAAGACGAATACGGCGGAATAATTCAGGCGCAAAGTTAGGGATACCGCTAAATTTAAGCTTTTCGCCTTGTGTGAACGTATCACCAATTTGAATGGTACCGTGGTTATGCAAACCAATAATATCGCCCGCGTAAGCGTCAGCTGCGCGCTCACGATCGCCCGCCATAAAGGTTACCGCATCAGAAATGCTCACTTGCTTGCCAATTCGCACGTGATTCATTTTCATGCCTTGGCTGTACTTACCCGATACAATACGCATAAATGCAATACGGTCACGGTGCTTAGGGTCCATGTTGGCCTGAATTTTAAATACAAAACCAGTAAAGTTTTCTTCAGTTGCAACAATAAGTCTGTCTTCGGTTTCACGAGGCAGTGGCGTTGGTGCCCATTTAGTTAAACCATCTAAAACGTGGTCAACACCAAAGTTACCAAGTGCGGTACCGTAATAAACTGGCGAAAGCTCACCGGCTAAAAACAGATCTAAATCAAATTCGTTTGATGCGCCAATAACAAGCTCAAGCTCATCGCGTAATTGCGCAGCTAAATCTTCACCAATGGCAATATCAAGTTCTGGGTTATCAAGACCTTTAATGGTACGAACTTCTTGAATTTTATGACCCTGACCTGTTTTGTATAAAACAGCTTCGTCATTATGAATGTGATAAACACCTTTGAACTCTTTACCACAGCCAATTGGCCAAGTAATGGGTGCACAGGCAATATTTAGCTCTGTTTCAACTTCGTCAAGCACTTCCATTGGGTCGCGAATTTCACGGTCACATTTATTCATAAACGTAACAATTGGCGTTGTACGCAGGCGTGTAACTTCCATTAGCTTACGGGTACGATCTTCTACACCCTTTGCCGCATCAATAACCATTAAACACGAATCTACCGCAGTTAATGTGCGGTAAGTATCTTCCGAGAAATCTTCATGTCCTGGAGTATCAAGTAAATTAACAAGTGCGTTGTTATATGGAAACTGCATTACAGAGGTAGTAACAGATATACCACGCTCTTTTTCCATTTCCATCCAGTCAGACTTTGCATGCTGGTTAGAGCCACGGCCTTTTACAGTGCCGGCTCGTTGAATAGCTTGTCCGAATAACAATACTTTTTCGGTAATGGTTGTTTTACCAGCATCTGGGTGAGAGATGATAGCAAAGGTTCGTCGTTTATTAATTTCGCTAAGGAGATTTTGATCTGCCATTAAAAAAGTTCTTTTAGTTTGTATACGGATATTATCCACTTTAAGTATGCTGAGCTTTCAAGGCTTAAATAATACCAATTGCATTAAATTAGCGTTCTATTATAGCGATAATAAAATAGCGCAATAACAAGGCGAAATTATCACATAGAGTTATTCTCTATGAATAATTTTTAACGTAGTTAGTGAGTTATTTAATACGCTAGAACGATCTTGTTTTTAATAAAATTGGTATAGAGCAACCTCGAAAGCTCAACACACCATCAGAAAAGCCCTAAATTGGCCCTTCACATGCGATCCGTTATGTTAATCGTAATTGGAAACTATTTTCGCTGATCTTGGCCTTATAAACAATCAATGGTTGGTTATTAGCTGATCTTTTTTATTAATATGGATTTTGGGAAGCCTAACTGCAAATGAGGTACAAAAAAATCAGTAATAAGCCAAATAAATAGAATCAGCACACAATACACCAAGCCTCTGCACACCATTAGAATTTTTAAGCCTTGCTTGAGAATATAACCTAGTGGCCCGGCTAACAGCCCAGCGTTAACCCACTGGTATTTATAACTGAGAGTAAATTAGAAAATTCAATTTTAAGTGATAGCATTTATCTTTAAAAAAATGACTTTAAAAGATGTAAATTTATGTAAACTTTTTTGAACGATAAAATAACGGTTATATGCATGTAACTTATTAAATTAAAATAACTTAATAAAATAAAAAAAAACCAATACAGAGCTAAATACCATGCAACTACTGATTGTAATTTAGCCACCAAGACCGCCACAAGCTTGTGTAATAAAGTCGTAACGCATATTATTGATAGATTGCATGGAGGATAAGTCGTTTGGTCATGAAAACCAGTAAGTTAAGTATTAGATTATTATGGTATATAACACCCCTTGTTATTCTACCGCTGCTATTTTTAGGTGGCTTTACGCTCACCAATGTAACTAATTCAACACAAAAACAAGCTGATTTAATAATGAGCCGTTTTGTTGAGCAACAACAGCAAAAAATATTTAATTATATCGACTCTTTTCACTCTACTGCAAAACTACTTTCAACCTCGCCAGTACTTAGTGATTTTTTAGCAAACGACATTCGTGCCAACGGTAATTACACCCGAAAACTTGGCGCGCTTATGGATGTATTTGCCAGTTACAGTGAGGCTTATCCCGATATAATTAGCATTAATTTAGTTTCAGCCAGTGGGAAAAGCGATGCCTACTACTCTAACAACCTAACAACAGCGCCTAAAAGCTACCCGTTTTTTAATCAAGTATTGCAAAGTAATTTAAGTAAACAGCAATTTATGATTCAAAAGGATGATGGCACCACTAGTTTATATTTTATTCAACGAATTTATAGTGTTGATTACTATTTAAAACGACCACAGCAGCTTGGTTTTATTGTAATACATATAGAACCTTCAATACTAAACTCTAGTATTTTAGAAGCGCCATATAACAACACGCTTAATTTAATGTTGACTAAAGACGGGAAAATTTTATTTAGCTCCGATTATAATATGCGTGGCCAATACATAAGCGAGTACGAACTTAATCAAGTGCACGACCTCGCTGATATCGGCATGCTTTCAACTATTGAACTCTCAAGCATAGACAAAATAGAGCGAATGATTTTTGCAGTGCAAATGCCCGGCGGATATTATTACGTATCGACCATTCCCAAAGGGGTGCTTTATCAATCAGGTAAAGCCATAAGTTTAATAACAGGCTTAATTGTTATTATTTCGGTGATCACCCTGCCAATATTAATTTTTGTAGTGGTCCGCAATTTATTACTTAACCCAATTGAGTTACTCGGGGCTGCGAGTCATCGTGTTGGTGATGGCGATTTGTCGGTGCACTTACCAGCTCATACAAATGATGAAGTAGGTGTTTTATTTAACGACTTTAACCACATGGTTAATCAAATAAGGCACTACCAACAACAGCTTGAAGAATACAAACACCACCTTGAAGATAAAGTGGAAAGTCGTACCCAAGCACTTGAAGCTATGAACAGCCAACTTGAGTTAGCTATTGGCCAAGCTGAGCAAGCTAATCAACTTAAGAGTCGTTTTTTAGCTAACATGAGTCACGAAATACGCACGCCGCTCACGGCCATTATGGGCTTTACAGAGCAGTTACTACATAACGATAAAGTAGCGAATGACAAACAACACCTAAGCACTATTTTACGTAATTCCAAACACTTACTAGAGTTAATAAATAACATACTCGATTTATCTAAAATTGAAGCTGAAAAGCTGGCTGTTGATTTGTCAGCGTTAAACGTAGTGCAGCTTGTGCACGACATTGAATCAATTATTCAACCACTGGCACAAGAAAAACAATTAACCCTTAATATCGACTATCAACTGCCGCTACCCCGCACCATTTATAGTGATGTGACCCGCTTAAAACAAATACTTATAAACATTGCTAATAACGCTGTTAAATTTACCGAAAATGGCAGCGTGTCTATTTGTGTGCATTATTTACAAGCAAGTCAAAAGCTAGAGTTTGTAATTAAAGATACTGGTATTGGTATGTCTGAGCATCAAATAGAACGTGTATTTAAGCCGTTTGAACAAGCCGATGCCACAACTACACGTCGTTTTGGTGGTACAGGTCTTGGGTTGTGTATTTCTAAAAACTTAGCACTGTTACTTGGTGGCGATGTAAACCTTGAAAGTGAAGTGGGTGTAGGTAGCCGAGTTACAATTAGGGTGGCATGTCAGCTATCTGATGATCAACCCATGCTTGAGTTTTTAACGCAAGAAAGCCAGTTAATACCAGAGAAAGATCCTCTCTTATCGTTTGCAACCAATAGCTTCGACGCCAATATATTAGTGGCTGAGGATAACCCAGATAACCAACTATTAATTAAATTATTACTGCAAACCTGGGGCCTTGAACCCGATATTGCCAGTAATGGCGCACAAGCTGTAGAAATGGCGCTCGTAAACGACTACCAACTTATTATTATGGATATGCAAATGCCTGTAATGGGCGGATTAGAAGCGACTAAAATGCTTCGTCATGCAGCGTATGATGGCCCTATCATTGCCCTTACTGCCAATGTAATGAACCATGATATAGGCACTTATCTAGAAGCTGGTTGCGACAAAGCACTGGCTAAACCCATTGATAAAGATGCTCTGGAAAACGTACTCGTAAGCTACCTGCATCTTGAAAAAGATAATCAAAATAAATGGGATAGCCTATTAAAGAGCGAAAAGTTTCAGCAAATTGCCGATAATTACTTAGCTAACTTACCTACATATTTAGAAGAAGTTAAAGCTTTGCAGCATTGTGATGATTGGGAAGCATTAAGAGGTATAGCGCACAGTGTTAAAGGTAGTTCTGGATGCTTTAACTTTGATGAAATTTACCATAGCGCTGCGGCACTTGAAGAGAACTTAAAAAGTAACAATAAAGTACCAAGAGACGAGCTGGTAAATGATTTAATAGCAGCCATTGAGCAAGCAATTAGCGACAAAGTAACCTAAAAAGTAAACTTACAAAACGGTACAAATGCAGTACTTTAGCGGCTCTATATTTTAAATGCTAATTACCGACTTTAATTATGAAAAGTTTAAACCTAGCGCCATACCCATTAAAATAGCGTCTTCAAAGCCATTTTTAGCAGGGTTATCGCTTGGGTAGTAGTTTTTGCGCACTGACATCTCAGCAAAGCCTGCGCGCTCGTACAGCGCAATAGCACGCGTATTTGATTCGCGTACTTCTAAAAAGAGGTTTTCAGCATTTTGCTGCTCACCATATTCAATAAACTGCGCTAACAACTGCCTTGCAATACCCTTACCCTGGTGACTTGGTGTTACACAAATATCCATAAGTGTAAAATCAGGCCCTGCTTTTTCACCAATATAAAAACCAATCATGCTCGCCTCATCAAATGCGGCAACATTAAAGTAGCGTCCACCTATACATGAACCCATTGTATTTAAAGTCCACGGATGGCTATGACACGCTGTTTCGATGGCCATTAATTGAGGTATTGCAGTTTCATCTACTGATTTAAAGTTTATCAAGGTGTTCACTCATTAAAGCCCATAAAGCACGCTTCTCAGAGGCGTTGAGCTGTGGGGTTGGCAATGTAAGCTTATTGTCGTTTAATTGCATCTCACTGCCCTGTACAACGCTATTTATAATAATAGGCTCTGCACTGAGTTTAATGTCTGCAAGTAGTTGCTCATTTAGCGTTAAAGAACTAGCTATCGTGCTTTGCGATAAAGTATTAGCTTGATCATTTGCTTGAGGACAATAATGTTGATTGAGTTCAAGATTTTCTATATCAAAAATAGCTGCGTAACGTGGATGCATAACAACTCAGTAGATTAGACATTTGAACAATATAAGAAGTAATAAAAACGATGTAAAGAAGAAATGGCAGGGGCGGAGAGATTCGAACTCCCAACCATCGGTTTTGGAGACCGCTGTTCTACCAATTGGAACTACGCCCCTGCAATGACGACGAATTATAGAGAAGTTTCGCCAAAGGTAAAGAGAAAAATCACTCTTTTAGTTTAACTGCTTTTTAAATAAACAAAACGGCGAATTAGCATGCTAATTCGCCGTTTTTTAATCACTTAAAATTAGTTAATTAAAACTAAAATTAATTATTCCCATTCGATAGTTGCAGGTGGTTTACCTGAAATATCGTAAACAACACGAGAAATACCATCTATTTCGTTAATGATACGGTTTGATACCACACCTAAAAACTCATAAGGTAAATGTGACCAGCGCGCTGTCATAAAGTCGATTGTTTCCACACAACGAAGTGATACAACCCAATCGTACTTACGTGCATCGCCCATAACCCCTACCGATTTAACAGGTAAGAATACAGTAAACGCTTGACTTACTTTATGGTAAAGCTCAGCTTTGTGAAGCTCTTCGATGAAAATCGCATCAGCGCGGCGTAATAAATCACAGTATTCTTTTTTGATTTCGCCAAGTACACGCACACCTAAACCTGGTCCAGGGAAAGGATGACGGTAAAGCATGTCGTACGGTAAACCAAGCTCTAGGCCAATTTTACGTACTTCATCTTTGAATAATTCACGTAATGGCTCAACTAGGCCCATTTTCATGTCATCTGGTAATCCACCCACATTGTGGTGAGATTTAATAACATGCGCTTTACCAGTTGCAGATGCCGCTGATTCAATTACATCTGGGTAAATTGTACCTTGCGCTAACCATTTTGCATTTTTAAGCTTTTTGGCTTGCTCATCAAATACATTAATAAACGTATGACCAATGGCTTTACGTTTATCTTCTGGGTCTGACTTACCCGCTAGATCATTTAAAAACTGCTCTTCAGCTTCAACTTTAACAATATTTAAGCCAAATTTATTACCAAACATGTCCATTACTTGTTGGCCTTCGTTTAAACGAAGTAAACCATTATCAACAAATACACATGTTAGTCTTTCGCCAATTGCACGGTGAATAAGCATAGCCACAACCGATGAATCAACACCACCAGAGAGGCCTAAAATAACTTCGTCATCGCCAACTGTTTCTTTAATACGCTCGATAGCATCATCGATAATTTTTGCAGCAGTCCACAATTTTTCACAGCCACAAATATCAATAGCAAAACGCTCTAATAAGCGCTGACCTTGATGCGTGTGTGTTACTTCTGGGTGAAACTGTACACCGTAAAAACGTTTTTCTTCGTTAGACATTGCAGCATGTGGACAAGTAGATGTTTTAGCTGTTGTTGCAAAACCAGCTGGAATATCCATTACTTTGTCGCCATGGCTCATCCATACGTCGAGTATGCCGTTGCCGCCATCGGTAATGCTGTCTTCAATTGCATCAAATAATGCACAGCTGCCTACTTTTTCTACTTGTGCGTAACCAAACTCTTTTTTATCAGAGCTGTGTACACTTCCGCCAAGTTGAGCTGCCATTGTTTGCATACCGTAGCAAATACCTAGCACAGGCACGCCTGCATTAAATACATACTCAGGAGCGCGCGGGCTGTTTTCAAGTGTTGTTGATTCTGGACCACCAGAAAGAATAATACCTTGTGGGTTGAACTCGCGGATTTGCTCTTCAGTCACATCCCATGCCCAAAGCTCACAGTAAACACCAATTTCACGCACACGACGGGCGATTAATTGAGTGTATTGTGAACCAAAGTCTAAAATGAGAATTCGTGAATCGTGAATATCTTTGCTCATGGAGTATCTCGTAAAGTCTGATGCTAAATGCCGTTTGTTAATGTAAACGACTAAAAAGAGGGCTTGCAAAGCAAGCCCAGTATATTAAATTAATTACGCTGCTTAACCTAAGCGATAATTTGGTGCTTCTTTAGTGATTTGCACATCATGAACGTGCGACTCACCCATACCGGCTGAAGTAACACGTACAAATTGTGGTTTTGTATTTAGCTCTTCAATTGTTGCACAACCCGTTAAGCCCATAGCGCTTCGTAGGCCGCCCACTTGCTGATGAATAATCGTTGCAATAGGGCCTTTGTAAGCTACGCGACCTTCAATACCTTCAGGTACTAACTTGTCTGCTTCGTTTGATTTTTGGAAGTAACGATCTGATGAACCTTCTTTTTGATCCATCGCGCCCAATGAGCCCATACCACGGTAAGATTTGTAATAACGGCCTTGGTATAATTCAACTTCACCTGGTGCTTCTTCAGTACCAGCAAGAAGTGAACCCACCATTACACACGATGCACCAGCAACAAGTGCTTTAACAATATCACCAGAAAAACGAATGCCACCATCAGCAATAACAGGAATGTCGCGACCTTTTAAGCCTTCAACAGCATCTGAAATAGCTGTAATTTGTGGAACGCCACAACCGGTAACAATACGTGTAGTACAAATAGAACCTGGGCCGATACCTACTTTAACTGCATCGGCACCGGCATCAGCAAGTGCAATCGCACCTTCAGCTGTTGCTATGTTGCCTGCAATAATTTGTAAGTCTGGGTACTCTTTACGCGTTTTAGTAACACGGTCAATAACACCTTGAGAGTGACCATGCGATGTATCAATAAGTAAAACATCAATACCCGCTTCTACTAATGCAGCAATACGCTCATCAGTACCTGCACCAACACTTACAGCAGCACCTACACGTAAACGACCTTGGTCGTCTTTACATGCGTCAGGTTTGTCTTGGGCTTTTTGGTAATCTTTTACTGTGATCATGCCTTTAAGTTTAAATTCATCATCAACAACAAGGATTTTTTCAATGCGGTGTTCGTGCATTAAGCCTAAAATTTCTTCGCGTGCTGCGCCTTCTTTAACGGTAACAAGCTTTTCTTTTTTAGTCATAACGGTAGAAACAGGCTGTTCAAGCTTAGTTTCAAAACGCATATCACGACTAGTAACAATGCCTACAAGCACATTATTGCTATCGGTAACCGGAAAGCCTGAAAAACCTTTTTCGTGCGAAAGCTCAATTGCATCTGCAATTGTTAAATCGGCAGTCACCGTTACAGGGTATGAAACAATACCTGCTTCGTAGGTTTTAACTTTACGTACGTTTTTCGCTTGTTCTTCAATAGTCATGTTTTTATGAATAAAACCAAGACCACCTTCTTGCGCAAGGGCAATAGCTAAACGAGCTTCTGTAACAGTATCCATAGATGCTGAAATAAGCGGCAAGTTAAGTTTGATACCACGCGTTAAGCGAGTTGAAATATTTGCCGTGTGTGGCAAAACAGTAGAATGACCAGGTACTAAAAGTACGTCATCAAAGGTAAGAGCTTCTTTAGCGATTCTAAGCATTTTGGCAACTTCTCACATGTGGATCTAAGATAAGGAATTGCGGCCAAATTTTAACAGCGTTGTTGGCATGAGTAAATAATATTTCGCAAATATTTATGATAAAGTAGTGCAATAAATAGTTTTAGGTTGTTTTTTATGTTTTCGAAGCCTTCGCAGGCGGTTTACACCGTTTCACGCCTTAATAGAGAAATTCGCACAATCCTTGAGCAAGGTTTTGCATCTTTAGTGCTCACGGGCGAAATTTCTAACTTTATTACCCCTGCATCTGGACATTGGTACTTTTCGTTAAAAGACGATAAAGCACAAATTAAAGCCGCAATGTGGCGAGGCAATAATCGCAACCAAAGCTACCGCCCTGTAAATGGCGCACAAGTTACAGTAAAAGCGCGTGTATCGCTTTATGAACCTCGCGGTGACTACCAGCTTATTGTTGAGCATATGGAACCCGCAGGCGAAGGCCAGCTAAAACAAGAATTTGATGCGCTTAAAATGCGTTTAGCCGCCGAAGGATTATTTAGCTCTGCTCACAAACAGCCATTACCCCAAAATATTAATCGCATTGGTGTTATTACCTCAGCAACCGGCGCTGCTATAAAAGATATTTTAACGGTACTCAAACGCCGTGCACCGCAGCTAGAAGTCATCATTTACCCTGCTATGGTACAAGGCAAAGAAGCGCACGTGCATTTAATTAACCAAATTGAATTAGCCAACACACGTGATGAAGTAGACGTACTTATTTTAGGGCGAGGCGGCGGATCACTTGAAGATTTATGGTGTTTTAATCACGAACAGCTCGCCCGCGCTATTTTCAAAAGTGAATTACCGATAGTAAGTGCGGTAGGCCACGAAATAGATACCACTATTAGCGATTATGTTGCTGATGTTCGTGCAGCGACTCCATCAGCCGCAGCTGAGCTTGTAAGCCCAAATACGCAAGAGTTACACAACAAAGTAACGCAATTAGTTAATCGTTTATCTAACGCGTTTAAGCACGGTCTTGCCGATAAACGCGCACTAGCAACGCAGTTACAACACCGCCTTAATTTATGTCATCCGCGTAATCAGCTTAATCAAAAATCACAACGTTTGGATGAGCTAAGCATTGCGCTGCAACAGGCGATGCGTAATCGTTTATACCAGCAAGAACGCACACTCAATAACTTAACGCCGCGTTTAATGCGCCAATCACCCGATAAAAAACTCGCTACAGCAAGCCATCAACTTTCGCAATTACAAGCTAGGCTAAACCAAGCTATACAGCATCAGTTACAGCAAGCGAATAATAGCTTAGCACTGCAGGCTAGCAGGTTAGATTCAGTAAGTCCGCTTAATGTTTTAGCGCGCGGTTATAGCATCACTAAAACACAACAAGGCAAAGTGGTTAAATCTGTGGGGCAGATTAAAACAGGCGATGTTTTGATTACAGAGCTCGTTGATGGCTCTATAGAATCACAGGTTATACCTGTTACATAAAGTTGGTATTACTTAAAACTCTGTACTTAGCAACAATTTAAGCTCGCTATCGCTTGATGTGGAGGTAGTGCTTTTAAATTGTTGCCAAAACTCTTGCTTCATCAACTTGTCGTTTAGCTCTCGCCATTGAGAATTATCAAATGTGTCGTTATCAGCGGGTGCGGCTAGTTCAAATTCACATATCGTCGTTTTACATTTTGCACTAACAACATCGGGTATAATCGCTAAATCAGCTGTTAATAAAAAATCTTGTAATGCCATTTCAGTACGATAAGCCCATTCTTCGTCACGCGTTTGCTTTTCAAATTTATCACGTAAGATCTTCTCAAAATCTGAAGGACCTCTCATTTGCTTTAAAATGCTTTTAACTGTCGCTTTCTGTTCGGCGAGTTGCTGCTTAAGCTGAGTTACTTGCTCTTCTAAAGGTAGTTCATCAAGCATTTGGGTTTCTGAATAGGTTGGAGGCGTATCTTCAGCGGGCTCTATACTAACGACTTGCTCAGGTACTGCAGAGTCTGCATTACTTAATACCTCATTACTTTGTTGTTCAGTATGAAGCTTTTGCTGTTTTTCATAACTTGGCTGCGACTTAACAGATTCTGGATGACTTGAAGCTGCATTAAAGTAGCCCCAAGTTAAACCTACACCCGCAATAAACCCAATCCCTAGAGCCAATAAACTATTCTTGTTCATGTTAATTCCTTTTAAGTTTTATGATTTTTAATTACTTATAGCATTGCACTCGTGTGCGATTCGTTTTCAGGCTCAGGATTTGCTAAAAAGTTTTGGTTCATACTTTGCGCCGGACACTCACAATCCGGTCGACCAATAATTTTAGCGGGTACGCCAACAGCGGTTGTGTGTGGTGGAACATTGCTAAGTACAACTGAGCCCGCACCAATTCGTGCGCCCTCACCTACTTCAATATTACCAAGTACTTTAGCGCCGGCGCCAATTAATACGCCCGCTCTAATTTTAGGATGACGATCACCCTGCTCATTACCTGTACCGCCAAGCGTTACAGATTGCAAAATTGATACGTTATCTTCAATTACTGCTGTTTCACCAATAACAATACCGGTTGCGTGGTCAAACATAATGCCTTTACCCACTTTACATGCTGGGTGAATATCGACCCCAAACACTTCAGAGTTACGGCTTTGAATAAAGCGCGCTAGCTCTTTGCGGTTTTGTTGCCACAAGCAATTAGCCAAACGGTGCGCCTGAATAGCATGAAAACCTTTTAGATTTAATATAACCGTAAGATAGGTTTCTGATGCAGGATCGCGGTCTTTTACCGCTTTAATATCCTCAGCAACAAAAGATAGCATACGGTCACATTTTACAAATGCTTGATCGAACAGCTCTCGGATAGTGAATGCCGATACCACCGCATCAGCCAACTTATTAGCAACAATAAAGCTCAATGCCGAACCTAAACAATCATGATTCAAAATGCATGAATAAACATGACTTGCTAATAATGGTTCACGTGTTACTACATCGTTAGCTTCGTCGCGAAGCTGTTGCCAAATTGCATGACGCATAATACTGCACTGCCTTAAGTTGATATAAAATAGCCTTTTCCCAAGTCTAACGGATTTAAAGCCTAAGGTGTTAATCCCTTAGTTATTTGTTCTGGTTATTAGATATAACTAGGGACGATTAACTCTTTGTTGCCTACACGGATGTAGATAAGAGGCGTGAGCAGGACGCGGAAGCTTTGTTCGGTTTTTACTTATTCTTACAGGGATGTAAGTCAGTAGAATAACGCAGGAGCAGTTATCGAGCCCACTAGGTTACAAACCTCGCGCCGCGATTAAATCGACCCTAGGTTGAACAAATTTCAATCCACAGAGTTCAACACGCCCTAGCACCCAGAAATGATATTTCAAATACGTACCCATTTTTTAGATTAAGTTATACGACAGTAGCTAAAATTAGCAATACATACTTAAAATATAGTAAATTAATAAAAATCAAAAGCTAGCAACATACGAAAGCTCACCTGTCATATGAAAGAATACGGACTGACGTACAGCTGACGGCGTAAAAAAACGCTAAATTAATTAGGATTTAAGCTAAGTTTGTTCATTATACCGAGCTAAGCTATATTTAGTTTTATTGATTTTTTACATAAACAAATAGAAATGAGGAATTCAAAATGAGTGATGACTCTGAATTAAAAAATAAAGAAAAGCGTGGAATAAATATATTACTTCTCATTAGTTTAATAATTATGATTATTGGTATTGCCATCAAAATATATGATGCGCGTTTCATTAATTAAAGGACCCTACTACAGAGTCATTAAAGATATAAAGTGCCCCATAAGTTAGGGCACTTTCCAACCATTAAAAACCACTTAAATTATTGAAATACTTTTTCAACTTTTACTACTTCAATATTTTTTGCAGGAATTGCTAATTTGTAATCAGCAATTACTTTATCCTCAGCAACTAGTTCCGCTGGTTTTTTTGTGTTGTAAACCATTGGTGAGGTTTGCTGCGATGCTAAACGTTTTTGCATATCAGCGCCGTCTGCGGTTATAAACACATAGTGAACATTGTCTGTTTGTAAGTTTTCTTTAATAACGCGATTAACATCAGCAAGCGTTAGCGTTTTAAGTTTGTTAGTTACGTAACTTACAAAGCTATCTGTGTTGTAAAATTCGCTATCAAGCGCGTAACCTAATTGGCGGTTTTGACTTGCCACCATTTGCGGCACAAAGTTAATTAAAAAGTTACGCGTAGCTTCAAAGTCGTCTTCGCTCATACCATTTTCAATTAGCTTATCTAGCTCAAACAAGGCGGTACGTGTTGCAAAGTGCGCATCGTTATTAGAGCGAAGTGGGCGTAACCACACTTGAAATATTTGCTCAGAGCGCCCTAGGTTTGCATCAGGCTTGGTTTGAAACATACCACGTGGAAAGTATTCAATGTATGCGTAATCGCCATAGTTCATGCCGCGAGTTTCACGAATGCGCTCATATAAAAAGCTGTTAGAACTACGGTGCTCACCAAAGTACGAACGCACAAGCCAAAGGGCTGTCCAGTCTTCGCTACTTCTTATTGTATCAATAGGAAAACCAAACGATACCGCAGTCGATTGTGCCGATTTTTCTACAATCGTTGCATGATGACCTTTAAGCACTGGTGCATCAGGAATACTTAAACGGCTTTGATCACCTTTTGGTAGCGTTGCAAAATCGCTCATTATTTTAGCTTTAAGTTTTGCAGGAACAGCCCCAATTAAACCAACCGTGAGTTTAGATTGCGTAAGCTCGCTGTTATAAAACGCTTTAATATCATCAAGGGTCAGCGCTTCTAAATCCGAAATATCACCATAGTTGTAGCTTTCGTAAGGGTGATTTTTGTAAAGCGCACTGTATAGAATTTCTTTACCTAGCTCTTCATCGTTAGATGCTTTCAAACCTGATTTAATACCGTCGATCATTTCTTTTTTAAGGCGCTTAAAGTCATCGTCTCTAAAACCTGGATTTAGTAATTGATCGCTCACAAGTGAATACCACTGCGCCGCATTATCTTTATGAATACGTCCTTGGAACGACAGCATTTCTTTATCTATTTGATAACCAAAGCTACCCGCAAGCGGATAAAGTGCTTTTTGAATATCTTTATAGCTTGTCGCCTCTGAGCCACCTTGTGCAAGCATAGCCGCAGTGAGCGCAGCAACACCTTTTTTGCCTTGTGGGTCGGCAGCCGCACCGGTATTGAATAAAAAGTTAACATCAATTAATGGCGAGCTATTCGTTTTATCAAGTACTTTAAATACAGGTGCCGCAGGTGCTTGTTCAAGCTTTGCAGTAAGCGCATTTAAATCAACTTCTTGCTCAAAACCTGGGGCTTTATCAAGTGCCGACATTGTTAATGTGGTACGTGCGTTATCAGTAAAGTATTTATTAGCAACGGCTTTAATATCTGCGCTGGTAATGTTATCTGCCGATTTATACAGCTGGTTTATAACCTCAGGATCGCGCTCAAAATGCATGTAGCTGGCAAGGGTTGATGCAATCGCTTGCGACGAGTCTAAGCCATTTATAAAGCTGTATTTAAGGTTCGATTTTAAATCACTCAACTTTTGCTCATCAACAAGCTCAGTGCGTGCTTTTGCATAAGTGCGGTTAATGGCATCGCGTGCAGTGGCTAAATCGTCTGCGTTTTCTACTTTAACAAATACGTGTAATAAACCCGGATCTTTAGTCTCAGGGTTATAAGTAAACATTTGGCTGGCAATTTGTTTGTCGACCACTAGCTCTTGATATAAATCTGAATTATTTGAAAAATAAAGCTGTGAGATTAAATCAAGTGCCGCTCTGTCTTTTTTAGCAGGCTCCCACGCAGCGCCTTTGTACGATACAAGTAACCAATGCCCTGGTAGCGCTTCATCTTGCTGGTGCAAATATTTTGGTGCTTGTTGAACAGGTTCTGCTTTAATGTCAGCAACATAGTTACCCTTTTTCCAGCTACCCCAATGCTTTTTAACCATTGCCATTGTTGCTTGTGGATCTACATCGCCCACAATAACAAGTGACACATACTCAGGTTTATAAAATTTAGCAAAAAACTCTTTACCGTACGCCATTTGATCAGGCATGGCTTCTATGTCTTTAAAAAACCCCATAGTGGTATGTTTATACGTGTGCTTATCAAACGCTTCTTCGCGTACAGCGCTTAATAATTTACGAATTGGACTCGCGTTGTTTTTTAAGTACTCACCTTTTACCGTTTGTGCTTCTGTTCTAAATTGCTCTTCGGTGTAAGTTAAGTTTTGAAAAATATCAGCTTCAAGTTCAAGTACTTTATCAAGATGCTGCTTTGAAAAGTTTAAATGGTAGTTTGTAAAATCGTTTGTTGTATAAGCGCGGTTATCAACACCTGAATTTTTTAATATGTCTGAGTACACATCTTCAGGGTATTTTTGTGAGCCTTTAAACATCATGTGTTCAAAAAAGTGAGCAAAGCCTGTTTTGCCCTCTTCAACTTCGTTACGCGATCCAACCGATACCGGAATTTGCAGCGACACTACATCAGGGTAATCGGTTTTAACAACCATGACACGTAAGCCGTTTTCTAGCTCTTCAATTAAATAATCTTGTGAAAAAACACGATCATCAGCTTTATTTACTTGTTCTTGTTGTGCTGTTGTTTGCGTGCTTTGGTTTTGTTGCATGGCGCAACCTGTTAACGCCAGCGATACCGCTAAGCTGGTTGCTAATAATTTAAATTTCATTGTTGTCCCTTTTTTAAATTGAGCAAATTTGTTGTCAGATTTAACTCTTTAATTATGCCCCAAAGCCAATAAATATAAGAGCCCCAAGGGAATTTATTATGTAAACAACTGTGTCAATTATAAATTATGGGAACAAGCACTATGAATAAACATCATGTTAGTTGAAAAACTTTCACTAAATAAATCTATCTAGACGTCTAAATGGCTGCTATATTAAATCCATCAAAACAAACTTAGCTGGAATGAGGATTATGGCTTTATCACTAAAAGAGAAGATAGTGGACACCAACCAAGGTGTTTATCTTATTGGTACTACCCCGCCTAAAATTGGCACCGATAAAGCGCAATTAAAAACCATTGCAGAAAAGCTATTAGGTCGCTTACACGAAATTGAATACGACGGCGTGATAATTTACGACATTCAAGACGAAAGCAGCCGAACTAATCAAGACCGCCCATTTGCGTTTAAACAAACCGTTGATCCGCGTGAATACAGCCATTTACTTCGTAATTTGTCTGCACAAGATGTGATTACTTATAAAAGTGTGGCGCAGCGTGGCGTAGGCGAATTTAAAGATTGGCTAAGTGAAACTAAAAACGACTACGATTTACAAAATGTTGTTTTAGTAGGTAGCCCGTCATCGATAGGCGATATAAAGCTAAGCCTGCCAGATGCGTATAAAGCGATGGCTGAGCAATCAGATGATTTCTTTTTAGGTGGCGTTACTATTGCCGAGCGCCATTCAAGTAAACGAAATGAGCACGAACGATTAATAGAAAAAACAGCACAAGGTTGTCAGTTTTTTATATCGCAAGCTGTTTACGATGCACAAGCGACTATAGAGCTAATTACTAGCTACGCACGTACATGTAAAGCACAGGGTATTACACCTCAACGTATTATATTAACGTTTACACCGTGCGGCGGCGAAAAAACCTTAGAGTTTATGCAATGGTTGGGTATCTCAGTACCAGAGGCAACGAAATGGCGCATGCTTGATGCAGACAATACATTAAGCGAATCAGTACGTATTTGCCGCGAAAACCTCGACTTAATACTTAAAAGCTGTGCGCATTTAGATGTACCGCTGGGCTTAAATATTGAAAGCTTAACAAACCGTAAAGAAGAAATTGACGCATCAATCAACTTATACCGTTTATTAAAAGCAATAATGGAATTAAACCTAGCTGAAAAGCTAATAGCTTAAAGGCGAGGTTAGAGCTAATTAACACCCTTCTTGGCAAGCCTAATGGCTTGCTTTTTTATGTCCGTACTTTGAAAAATGAATTAATAAATACAAGTAAAAATTTGCAGCTTAAGCTATTTATTGAAGCTGTTTTTGGTTATTACTCTCAAGCCTTTTTAAGGCAAACCCCATCAATGAGCACATAACACCAAAAATTATTCCCTCATTAGATATAAATCTAATGCTAGGGAACGTTTCAAATAAGCTTATTATTGCTAATGAAAAAATAAAACCTATCGCAGAAAAAACCAGCCAAATTTTTGTGGCATGAGTCATGACGAACTTCCTTTTATTATGCTTTTTTAGCGAGCTTATACGCTTGTTTATTTTTATACATTGCGTGGTCTGCATCATTTAATAGCGCTTCAAATGGCTGCTTTTGTTTATTAGTAAAACTATAACCAATACTGAGCGATAAATCGCAAACGTCTTCTTTGAGTAAGGCTTTTGAATACTCAGTCGAAATTTTATCCATGATGTAGTTAATTTTGCTTTTATCGCTTACTTGCATTACTGCAACAAACTCATCGCCACCTAAGCGCCCTACTATATCAGCATCTCTTAAATGCGTTTTTAGCGTATCTGCCAATATAATTAAGGCTTTGTCGCCCACTTCATGTCCGCAGGTGTCGTTTAATTTTTTAAAGTCGTTTATATCAATAAACAAACAACACACGTCAAAGCCTAAACGTAGCGCTAAGTTAAGTTTTTGCTGGGCTAATAAGTTGAGTGCTCGGCGATTATAAATATCTGTTAATGAGTCTAACATGGCTATTTCGCGCATTTGCTCATAGCTATACACAAGCGCTAGGTCGTCTTCAATCAAATCACGTAGTTGTTCTATGAGTTCAAAATATTCATCGGTATAGCTTGTTTTCTGAGTGTCTTTTAAGCATAGCGTGCCAAATACTTCGCCTTCAGGCCAATGAATAGGTAAACCTAGGTAGGATTCAACACCATCTTCAACTACTTCTGGTAGGGTGTTCCATGCATCGTTATTACTTGCATCATTAACATATAAAATATTTTTAGTTTCAGCAACGTACCGACAAAACAGAGGTGTTTGAGGAGGGAGTATAGGGTTGGTCTCAAAGTTAGATCCACCCTCGTTACTTCTAATAACAACGCGATAGCCTTTGCTTGTTGCCTGAACTATATAACCAGACGGGGCTGAAAAAAGCCCCGTTATAAGGTCGATTGTTTTTTGCCATTTATGCAAAGATATTTGGCCATCAATACCAGAAAATGCCCATTGATCAATTTCAAACATTGCTTTACCTCGGCTATTTAGTAGCTCCAGTATAGGCAAAAAAGCAAAGTAAAAGCTATTATTTACGACGTCTGCTTGGCTCTCTTTTACCAGTGATGCGTTTTTTATCGCGATCTTTTCGCGACTTGTTAGTATTTTTACGATTATCTTTTGGCTTTTTATTAGGATCTGGCTCGTAACCTTCTAACCACTGCGGCGTTAAACGCGTATCGAGTAGTACTTCAATTTCTTCTAGCAGCCATTGCTCATCAAGACTTACCAGCGACATAGCAAGTCCTTGTTCGCCAGCACGACCTGTACGGCCAATACGGTGCACGTAATCCTCGGCAATGTATGGTAGTTCAAAGTTAATTACGTATCTAAGTGTAGAAATATCTAAACCACGCGCAGCTACATCGGTTGCAACAAGTACGCGTGTAATACCTTCTTTAAAGTTTTGCAATGCACGGTCGCGTGCGCCTTGCGATTTGTCGCCATGGATTGATTCGGTTTTTAAACCGTCTTTACACATTTCTTTAGCAAGCTGATCAGCCATTTGTTTTGTGCGAGTAAAAATAAGCACTTGGCGCCAGTTTTTCATACCAATCATGTGCGATACAAGTTCGCGCTTACGATCCTCATCTACAGCGTAAATAACTTGCTCTACTTCAACGGCTGCTGAGTTACGTTTATCAACTTCAATTAGCTCTGGGTTTTTAAGTAACTTTTTACTGAGTTCAAACACGCTGTCATCAAACGTAGCTGAAAATAGTAAAGTTTGGCGATCGCCCGGGATATGGCGCAATATGCGTCTTATTTCGTCAATAAATCCCATATCAAGCATGCGATCGGCTTCGTCAAACACTAACGAATCTACGCTTGAAAGTACCACACTGCCTTTAACTATATGATCAAGCAAACGCCCAGGTGTTGCCACTATAACTTGCGCTGTTTTAAGTGCTTTTATTTGAGGGCCAATACTTGCGCCACCATAGGCTAAAGCGCCATTGATATTAGTGCCTTGTGCGTACTTTTCAAAGCTTGCAAATACTTGCTGAGCAAGCTCACGGGTTGGCGTTAAAATGACTACACGTGCAAGGCCTTGCTCATCTTTTTTAGGGGTATTTAAAAGCTTATGTAATAAAGGTAAAACAAAGGCGGCAGTTTTACCCGTACCTGTTTGCGCGCTGCCCATTACATCACTTCCGGCTAAAATAGGCGGAATAGTTTTAATCTGAATTGCGGTTGGTTGAGTGTAATTATTTTGCTCAATCGCTGTTAATAATAACGGGTCGAGATTAAGTGATGAGAACGTAGTGGCAGACATAGGCTTAGCTTTAAAATAACAAAGAGCGCTATTGTACGCATATTACTGTACTGCGTAAATTAACCAGTCCAGAAAAGTATTTAATCGTGGTTGCTCACTTTCGCTTTAGCGCTAAAAACAATAAAAAAGGCGCTAAATAACAGCTGTATTTAGCGCCTTTTATAATTTGCTGTAGCTTTAAGCTGGCTTTAGTGTCGCTTTACGCTCGTTGTAAAACGCTATTAAATCGTCAACTGTTGCTTGGCAGTATTCGCGTATACCCGAAACTACCATATGCTTTTCACCACTACCCACTTTAACGCCGTTTTCTAACAGGTTAAAACGTAGTGTAATTTTTCCGCGCTTGCCGGCGTACTCAAAACTAGGCTCTGCAAACTCAAGTTCTGGTGCTGTAATATCAAGATTATCAAGGTTGATAAGCATTGATTCGTAAATAATCATTGGGCGAGCAGGGTTAATCATTACCTCTTGCTTACCCATTAATGGAATAATTACATGCGGGAAAGTAGTACCAGAAAACTCAACATAATTTTTTATTAGGCTATTAGTCAGTGCTGGGCATTGGCTGGTTTTACCTTTGCGCTTTACCTTTAAAATAACTTTTTCGCCATTGGTTACATCAAACTCATCAGCCCCTTCAGGGAAGTTAAGTTTGGTGTTTTCATCAACCATACCGGCAAAAGTAAATTCCATTTGTTCACTAATACCGTAGCGGTCTAGTACCAATGAAAAAAGTAAGTCTCCTGGCGCGCAAAACTTTTTGGCATCTTTGTCGTGAAGTGGATTGTAATCGTCAGCAACGCATTTAGCGAATCGACAACCTTGCTCACGAGAGATAGAAACATAATCAGCATGCTGCTGAAAAAAAGGACTTAACATAGTTTGTTCACTGCTTAAACTGCTTATAACCTATCTATATTACCAGAAAAAAAATACTGAGAGGTCGAATCTGTTAGATTAGTTGCTAAATAAAACAGAGCAATAAAAAACAATGACCTTTTATTTACTAGCGCTATCAATTATATGTGTTTTTCCGTATTGCAAAATATCAATAATGCGACAACCCCTTTGGCACTACTTACTAGCTTTAGGTGTTGTGAGTGCATATTTTCAAGGTTATATAAATTTATATGCTCTGCTGTTCACTGGGCTTTACGTTGTTTTATACTACTGTGTGCTAAATACAAAGCAGGCAATAATACGCGCTACTTTAAGTACTGTGTTTATAGTTTCCTCATTAGCATTGGCACTTCATTGGGTACCTGGTTTTAATAACCTCCCCATTGTTATAAACGAGCGTATTACAAGCGATGCGATTGCTTTTACCCTTTATGCTAATTTTGATAAAGCTATGGCGGGTTTATTTCTTTGTGCTTACTTTTATTCGAATAAAAAAGCTTTAAAAGCAGACTCTAATAAAGCAGACCCATCAAACGTTAAACAACCCATTTTAATAATTATTGCTACTGTTTTAGCTGCGCTCACTGCGGCTTTAATGCTTGGACTTGCAAGCTTTAACCCTAAGGTTCCTGGCTTTTGGTTAGCCTTTATGGCTATTAATCTTTTATTTACCTGTGTTGCCGAGGAAGCTTTATTTCGAGGTTTACTACAAACTAAGCTTAGCAAAATAATTACACCGACCCGTTTAGCAATACTTGCCCCTGTAATTACTGCAGGTATTTTTGCTTTGGCACATTTTGCTGGAGGAATTAACTATGTATTGGTTTCATTTATTGCCGGCTTGGGGTATGGCTATGTTTTTTATAAAACGCAGCGCTTAGAGTGGGCTATTTTATGCCATTGGTTGGTTAATGTTTGCCACTTCTTTTTGTTTACTTATCCTATGCTCAATAAAATCTAAATACATTTACAAATGCTAACAATTTACTTAGTAGTAAACATTGCCCGCATTTGATTTTGTTAGTAATTTACTATTTCAAATAATAAATTAAGGGACTAATAAATATGCTACGTTTTATAACGGCAATAACAGTGCTCGCCACAATAACGGGTTGTTCAAGCATGACTTATCATACAGATATAGACAACGGCGTTTTATCTCAAGAAATTGGCACCTACGTTAATAAAAGAGATTTACAGCAATTTTATAGCGACCAAGAAGCACACGAAAGTGGCGCTACACTCCTAGGCCGAATAGAAGGTGAAAGCTGTGATGGCGACGGTATGGGTAACAATAATGTAAGCTATAACCGCTCTAAATCAAACGCGATTGATTTACTTAAAGCTGATGCTATGCGCAAAGGCGGAAATGCTTTTACTATTAATTCTTGTAGTGAAACGTCTGTATCGTATTGCGACCTATCTGTTTTATGCACCGGACAGGCCTACGACTATTAATAAGTAAAAGTGCAAATTATATATTAAGCGCAAAGCTAAGTAGTACGCGCTTTCCAGACTCGATTTTAGATACGCTGTGTTCGTACTTATCGGGTCTGAATAAATACACGCGATTAAATAAATTTATAATGCATTTTGAGCATTTAAATACCCCACCCGCTTTAGGTTTTTCTAATACAAAGTTGAGCTTGTAATAGCGCCCTTGCTGCACAGGGTCAATATGGTTCATTACGCTGTGATTAGTTGGGTAAGTAACAAGGTTTATCGAAAATGTATTACTGCTAAAAATAGCTTTGTTTTTAACGGTTGCAATCATACTGCCTCCTATGGGTTTACATGCCTTATTGTATCATTGGGTTGAGTACTAATACTTTAGTTAAACAATATCAAAATGCCATGTCATATAGCTAAACAACCTGACACAAAAAAGCCGAACTTATTTTACTAAGCTCGGCTTTTATAAGTGCATTTTAGTAATTATGCACTTGGGTATTCGCGGTACGCACGCTCTATATTTTTAGCCTGCTTTTTAGAAATACCTAAATGAGCAAGTGCAACACGTAAACGAGCACGTGATAAGTCAGACCCCAATATTTCCATTGCATCAAGCACTGACGTACTTGACGTTTTGCCAGTAATTGCGACAAATATTGGCTCTAAAAAGTCTTTAATCTTAAGCTCGTGGAATGTTGCAACTTCTTTTGCAATTGCAAAAATAGCGGGCTTTTCAAAGCTACGTAAACCTTCAAGCTGCCATACAAAAAATTGTAGCGCTTGGCGAATCACGTTTTCGTCTGCTTTGCCGGCTGTTAATAGCGCAGGATCGTAAGTTGGAATACCACCTACAAAGTGCCCTGCAAGCTCAACCATATCCGACAGCGTATTAATACGTGTTTTAACTTCTGGTAATATTTTAGCGAGCATTTCGCCATTAAACTTCCAATCAACAAAGCGCTGAATTAACTGCTCGTCGGTTAGATTTTCACGGATCCACATGCCGTTTAACCAGCTTAGTTTATCTACGTCAAATACCGGACCACCAAGCGATACACGCTTCATGTCGAAGTTTTCAATCATCTCGTTTAACGTGAACTTTTCACGCTCATCTGGCATTGACCAGCCCATGCGACCTAAGTAGTTAAGCACGGCTTCTGGCAGGTAGCCCATTTCTTTATAGTAATTAATAGACGTTGGGTTTTTACGCTTAGACAGCTTTGATTTATCTGGGTTACGTAGTAATGGTAAGTGACCAAGTACTGGTGCTTCCCAACCAAAATCTTCATACAGCTTTAATAACTTAGGTGCTGAGTTAATCCACTCTTCACCACGAAAAATATGGCTAATTTCCATATGGTGGTCATCAACCACGTTCGCTAAAAAGTACGTTGGAAAACCATCTGCTTTTAAAAGCACTTGCATGTCTACGTTTTCCCACGGGATCTCAATTTCATCACGTAGGTAGTCGTTAAACTTAAATGTGCCTTCGCTTGGGATTTTCATACGTATAACGTAAGGTTTGCCTTCAGCTAAGTTTGCTTTAATTTCTTCATCTGTATGGTTTAAACCACGACCGTCATATTTAGGGCGTAGGCCTTCTGCCATTTGCTCTTCACGCATTTGATCAAGCTCTTCGCTTGTTGCAAAGCAGTAAAACGCTTTACCATCATCAACTAACTGATGCGCGTATTTTTTATATAAATCGCTACGCTCAGATTGACGGTAAGGACCAAATTCGCCACCCACATCAGGACCATGATCCCACTCAAGCCCTAACCAACGTAGGCTATCCATAATCGCAAGTTCAGACTCTGGCGTGCTACGTACTTGGTCTGTATCTTCTATACGAAGTACAAATTCACCGCCTTGTTGTTTAGCAAAACAGTAGTTAAATAAGGCGATATAAGCGGTGCCAAGATGCGGGTCACCAGTTGGCGACGGGGCAACACGGGTGCGAATTGTCATGGTATATTCTCTTTAAATAAGTGAGATAATAAAAGTGGTTTATGCAGCTACTTTGTTTAAGTAAGCAATAATATCGTTTGATTCATACAGCCATTGTACTTGGCCGTTTTGCTCTATACGCAGGCAAGGCACTTTAACTTTTCCGCCTTGTTCTAGTAGCTCTTGACGATATTGCTCATTGTCTTTTGCATCACGCGTTTCTATGTTTAAGCCTTCGCGTTTAATGGCGCGACGTACTTTTACACAAAACGGGCATGCTTTAAATTGATACAGTTTAAATTGTGAGGTTTGCTGATCAAGCTGTGCTTGCTCGTCGCTTGCACGCTTTTTACTGCGAGGAGTAAATACAAAATTAAAGAATAAAATTATACAACCTAAAAACCAACGAACTAATTTCATGTTCTGCGCTCTGCTTACAACAATTTAAGGAGCCAGATTTTAGCACAAATTTACAATCAAAAAAGTGTAATACTGCGAGAATTACACTCAAGTAATTTAATTTACTAAAAGTGCTTCTATAGCAAGACCATATCATCCCTATGAAGTACTTCTGCGCCACTATCGTAATCGAGTAACTGGCCTATTTGACTAGAATGCGCACCCTTTATTTTATTTACTTCAACGCTACTAAAGCGCGTTAATCCCCGTGCAATTACTTGCTTTTTATTATCTATTAAATCAATTAAATCACCGCGTTCA
Source organism: Pseudoalteromonas sp. APC 3358 (assembly GCF_030408075.1). NCBI lineage: Bacteria > Pseudomonadati > Pseudomonadota > Gammaproteobacteria > Alteromonadales > Pseudoalteromonadaceae > Pseudoalteromonas > Pseudoalteromonas sp. APC 3358. The sequence goes on along the minus strand of NZ_JASDCE010000002.1, from coordinate 263,771 downwards.
AAACGTCCAAATGCATTAGTAACGCCTTTAGCAAGTAAGCTTGCGCCTTTATTTTGCAGCGCTGTAATAGCACCTGCATCTATAACAATTTGGCCGGTACTTTTAGGCCCGGCTAGTAACCATTTTTTACGGCCATCTTTTGGAGCGGTGAGTTTTAAAAAACGCGTGCCTGGTAACTCGTCACTCATGCATTTTAAAATAACGTTTTTACCTGCGCCTTTAGCAATAATAACTTCAACACCTGCGCGCCTTGCAATGTCGGCGGCCTGCAGTTTAGTCGCCATACCGCCGGTGCCTAAATTTGTACCACTGCCACCAGCAAGTTGTCGCAGCTCATCATTTATATGTGTTACTTCACCAATGAGGGTGGCATCGGCGTTTGTGCGTGGATCGCTGGTAAATAACCCTTCTTGATCAGTAAGTAGCAGTAACTTATTAGCATTAGCCAAAATAGCGACAAGTGCCGATAAATTATCGTTGTCGCCTACTTTTATTTCACTGGTAGCGACTGCGTCATTTTCGTTAATGATGGGTACAACGTCGTAATTTAATAACGCATTGAGTGTATCGCGGGCATTAAGGTAGCGCTCTCTGTCGTCTACATCGGCGCGAGTAAGTAGCATTTGCCCTACATTTACACCGTATAAACCAAACAAGCTCTGCCAAATATGAATAAGTTGACCTTGTCCAATTGCAGCAAGCATTTGTTTATCAATTAAGCTTCTGCCACAGGGTTTTAATAGTTGTTCGCGCCCAGCAGCAACCGCACCGCTCGATACTAAAATAACGTGATGGCCTTGTTTTTTAAGCTCGCAGCATTGGCGTACTAATTCAACCATATGTGCTTTGTCTAGCTTATCGGTGCCGCCAGTGAGTACGCTTGTACCAAGCTTTACAACTATTACCTGTTCCCTTTGCATGTGCTTTTTACTACTGATTAATTAAAGATGAATTAATTTATACCAGCTCGGTATTTTTGAACAAGTTAAAAATATTCATGCTAGGATCTGATTTTATTAAATTATATAAATTACTCTCTATGCCTGCCAGTTTATGTTTAATTATTGCCACCTTTTTATGGGGCAGCTCTTTTATAGCGCTTAAATACGCCATTGCTATTTACGACCCTGCATTGGTGATATTTTTACGCATGCTCACCACGTTAGTTTTGTCGCTTTGTTTGTGGCGCTACGTTATTCGGTTTGAGTATTTAAAAGGTGACTGGAAGTATTTAGTGGGTATGTCGCTTGCTGAACCTTGCTTGTACTTTTTATTTGAAGGCCATGCAATGGAATACACATCGGCCTCGCAGGCTGGTGTTATTGTGTCGTGCTTGCCCATTATTATTGCGCTGCTTGCCTTTTTATTGCTTAAAGAATACATAAGTAAATCCATCGTGGTCGGTTTTACGCTGTGTATTGGCGGCAGTATTTTACTTACGCTTCTTTCACCCAGTTCTGAGCAGGCACCTAATCCGTTGTTGGGTAACTTTTTAGAGCTTATGGCTATGGTGTGCGCTGCATTTTATACCGTAAGTATTAAACATTTAGCTAATCGCTACTCGCCCCTGACTTTAATTGCGTTGCAAGGTATTAGCGGCAGCTTGTTTTTTGCACCGTTTTTATTTTTTATCGACCTACCAAGCGAAAACCAACACGACTTAACCGCACTTATGAGCATTTTGTATTTAGGCTCGTGTGTAACCCTTGGCGGCTACGGCATGTACAACTACGCTATTAGCAAAGTATCGGTATTAACCGCTGCTGCGTACTCTAATTTAATTCCTATTTTTACACTTATTTTGTCAGCTATTATTTTGGGCGAAGTGCTCAACGTTTGGCAATGGCTGAGCATATTTGTGGTATTTATTGGTGTAATGGTAAGCCAGCGCCATCAAGAACTTGTGGTTGATATACCGCTTAATGAATCGGGCGAAGACATTTGCGCAGATACAAGCAATCTTAAATCAGTACCCGAGGCAAGCGAATCAAAAGGGTAACAGGTAAGCAAATACAGCCCGGGTGTTTGTAAAAATGTGTTTTGGGATTGATGAATAACCTCAATCCCCGTTACTTTATAATTTTGTATCACCCCACTTTGCAGCTGCAAAGTAAACGCCTCTCCCACTTTTGCGTTTTGTAAAAATGCAAAGTGGGTGTCGTTATGCCCTGCTATTAGCGCGCCTTTTTCGTTTCCAAATTCTTTTCCGCCAAGCTCCCCTGCGGGTAAAAATTGGCTAGGCGCAAATGCTAAATTACGACCACTCGCTCCAGCCAATACGCTTAATGTTTTATTATGGCTTGGCCAATCAAGCTTTGCAGTAACGTAGCTGTCGGCGTAATACCACGGCCTTACTTTAATCCCGGGTGATTTAAGCGCCTCTTGCCATGCTTGCTCAATTAATACTTGAGCAAGCCACGCTTTTGCCTGCATATAAGCGCCGTAACCAAATAATCCAAGCCCAGCGATTAGTAAACCCACGCTTAGCCACTTTTTCATTTACGTGCCCTGCTTAATTTAAATGATCGGTTTATTTTAAGAGCACCAAATCCCAATAATAAAATACAGCCTAGCAATATATGTAACCTGCTTTGCCCATCGGTTTGCGGTAAACGCATTGCCATACCTTGTGGTACTGCATTAGTAGCTTGCGCTGTTTGCTCTGCCACTTCTTTTATGTGAGTTTGTTCAATCGCTATAAAAGCAGTAAACGGGCTAAGTAATTGATGAGTAAGTGCAAGCTCCTGTACTTCATCTTTAACTGTATTTTGCTCGTTGTATAAAAGTAATGACTTGATTTTTTGGCGCGCCCACAGTTTTGCTATACCTTGAGCGCTTGAGCTATTTTGTGTACTTAATTTAATACTTAAAGGCCCTTGTGCTGTTTGCCCAGCAAGTACCACACTTTTAGCATTATTAAGTTTTATAGCGACCATAATAGGCTCGCCAAAATATAAATCAGGTAGTGGTGATGGCCAAAAATCTAAGCTGTTACCGCTTTCATCGCTTAGCGCCAAATTAGTAATAGCCGGATGTGCAAGCTTATCAAATAACTGCTGCATTTTAGGTTGCACCTCACTTGTGCTGCCTATAAACGTAAATGAGCCTTTGCCTATATCTGCCGCTCGGCGCATAAAAAAGCTGTTAGGTGCGCTGCCAATACCTACCGTAAATAAGCGGCTATCGCCTAACTTACTTTGAATATTTTTAAACAATGCGTCTTCGTTGCTTACGCTGCCATCAGTTAAAAATACAACTTGGCGTACAAAACCATCAAACTCGCTGCCATCAAGTACGGCATTAAGCGCACCTTGTATTTCTGTGCCGCCGTCGGCTTCTAGGCTATAAATAAATCGCTCTGCACGGCGTAAATTAAAGTCGCTGGCTATAAGTGGTTTATCGCTCATTGGAGTTACTAAGTTGTCAAAACCAATAATGTTAAAGCTGTCGTCGCTATCAAGTAATGACAGCGCATAAAACAAGGCTTTTTTAGCTTGCTCCATAGATTGCCCGTGCATAGAGCCTGACGTATCAACTACAAATACCATTTCGCGAGGTAAGCGCTGAGTTTGTGTAAAGTGATCCCCCGGTGGCATTAGCATAGCAAGCCCGTATCGGTCACCATTTTCAAACTGCTCAGTAAAAAATGCGGCTTGAGCTTGCTCTTTTTGCAGCGGTTTAAACTCAAGTACAAAGTCGCGATTAACTGCATTTGTCTCATTTAACGCTATTTTATATTGCCCAAATGCTGTGTTTTGTACATCAACATTATGAAATTTAGAATTGATATCCACCAGCTCTAAGCCTACGTCTATATCAATGTTTAAGCTAAATTGGCTGCTTGGTACGTTATCAATTTTAGTACTATTTTGAGTGATGTTTTGAATGCTGTAAACAGGGCTTAACCATCCCGTTGGGAGCGGATTAACATGCGCTTTATTTTGAGTACTAACCTCAACCTCACCACTAATCGCGTGATAACGCGGTGTAATGGTAGTCGGAAATCTAATAGCAAATGTACCGCTGCTATAATCAATTATTTCTTGATACTCAAGCTCAATTATTACTTGCTCACCAGGGCCAATATTTGCCACATTAGTAATAAACATATTGGCGCGTTGCTGGCGTACAAGGGCCGCTTGCTTACCTGCTTTTTTAGCCTCTTCGTATTTTTTTTCAGCTTCCACTTTTTTATCAATTTGGCCTTTAATGACTCGCTCACCTATACGCATCGTCATGGCATGTACGGCGCTTTCATCAGGCAATGGAAAAACGTAGCGCGCGTTAACTGCAAACGGGTTTTCATTTTGATAGGTTTGCGTAACTACAACATGATTAATTAGGCCAGTTAAGGTCATATTGGCGTCGCTTTTTAATATTATTGCTGGGCCTGCTGGCGCACCATTGCTATCAAAAAGCTCTAACTTGGGTGATTGCGCATGGCTTTTAAAGCTAGCTAACAGCACAATCACTATGAATATAAAAATGCTTACTTTAGTAAGCATTTTGGTTGATTTACTCAACATAAAATCACTCCATCGAACGCTTAGCTTTACTTAGGTTCCGTTAGGTTTAGTTACTCGCCGTTTGGCCATTTGCTGGGTACATTGAGCGAGTGGTAAGCGTTACGCGTCTATCAAAAAAGTTATCTTCCACCGTGTTGCTGTTAGCCAATGTTTGCTGCTCGCCAAATGCCTGCGTGCTTAAGCGTTTATGGCTCACACCGTGTTTTATTAAATAGCTTTGCACAGCATTTACACGCGCTTTAGAAAGTAAAAGGTTAGCTTGCTCATCGCCGCGTTGATCGGCAAAGCCACTTAAATCAAGTGCGAGTTGTGATTGGTTGTTTAACAAGGTAACGAGTTGGTCTAACTGCAGTGCAAAATGCGGGGCAATAACACTTGAACCTGTTTTAAATTGCACCGTCATCGCCAATAAGTTATTAATTTGAACTTGAGTTAACTGCTCATTTTGATTGGCAAGCACTTCTACCTGTTGCTCTAATATATTGTTGTGGTTAAGCACGTGTTGGTAATCGCTGGTTTTTTCTTCCATAACCGTAATTGCACGCTCTTGCTCTGCAATTTTGTTATCAGCTACTTTTGAATCACCTATTAAACCACCGGCAAATGCCCCAATAAACGCACCTATTGGCCCGCCTACTACGCCGCCAATAATAGCGCCTGCACCTAGCCCAATAGCCGTTTCTTTATGGGCTTCTTTTGATGGCGTGTTAGATGTTGAGGCAATTGCTGGAGTACAAAAACTAGCAATCAGTGTTAACGCAATTAATGTCTTCTTCATGATTTGATCCTTAAACTTACTTTTTAATTTGTGATGTTTTGTTTTGATGGGTGTATTAAAACAAGTTCAAGTGGCAATAAAGGGGAGCAAAAATGGCAAACTGCTGAGCAATTGTGGCAAAAAAATGGCAATTGCCTTTTTAACCTTACTTAGGTTAAGAACTTCGTTATAGTGCACAACAGAGGCAATAGGATAATGATTAGAATGAAAAAAATAGCCATCATTGAAGATGAACCCGCAATCCGCGAAAACTACATAGAAATGCTGAGCTTACAGGGCTACCAAGTGAGTGGCTTTGCAGATCGCGCCAGCGCTGAAGCTGCATTTAAAAATGCCCTGCCCGATTTAGCCATTGTTGATATTGGCCTAGGCCATGAAATAGATGGCGGTTTTTTACTGTGCCAAACATTGCGATCGCTTTCTAAAACACTGCCTATTATTTTTTTAACCGCCCGCGATAGCGAAATAGATACTGTATGCGGCCTGCGCATGGGCGCCGACGACTACCTAACAAAAGACATAAGCTTGGCTCACTTGGCTGCGCGTATTGGTGCGCTGTTTCGCCGAATGGAAGCACTTGAACAACCTGCTGATGCAAACGCACTCATAACACGCGGACAATTAACGCTCGACACACAACGCATGCAGGTATTTTGGCAGCAACAATTAGTTGATTTAACCGTAACCGAATTTTGGATGCTGCATTCACTCGCCCAGCGACCTGGCCATGTTAAAAGCCGTAACGAATTAATGAGCGATGCAAAAATTTATGTAGACGACAGCACCATTACTTCACACGTAAAACGTATTCGTAAAAAATTTATAGCACTCGATAGCACCTTTGATTGCATAGATACCGTGTATGGCATGGGCTATCGGTGGGAACAACACTAATGCTACGATTTGGTCTGCGCAGTAAATTTATATTACTTTCATGTTTTTTGTTTTTGCTACCGTGGCTTGGCTACGAGTACGTGTGGGAAATGGAAAAGTTTTTACGCCAAGGCCAAGAAAAAACCCTCGTAGGCACCACTCGAGCACTTGCTACTGCATTACATGAGCGCCCCGCATTATTTGACGAGCAAACCAACTTTTTAGACCAAGTAGTAAAAGGCCGCGATTTATACGCTTATAATCTTAAAAACCCTATTCAGCTCGACGGTAAACTTAACGATTGGGACAGCTACCAGCCGTTATTTTGGCATTACGACAAGCGCTACTTACAAAAAACAGATAACAAACATCAAGCCAGTGACTTATCGTTTGATCATATGGTGGGAAAATTTGATAACTACTTATACGCCGTATTTAAAGTCACCGACAATACCCTTATTTATCGCGCTAAAAATAGCTTAAGCATTACCAATAACGATTATTTACAAATTGGCCTAAAAACGCCAGACGGTCAGTTTAATACTTACATTATTGCGCCGCGCCAAGATGGTTGGGTTAATGCGTTTGATGCAAATACCAAAGCCCCTTTTACAAAAATTCAGGGCTATTTTGAAAGTACCAAATCAGGATATAACGTAGAGCTGCGCTTTCCTATTAACATGCTGGGCAACAAACTTGGCTTTGCCATTGTTGACATTGATAGTAAAGAGGCATTGTTAGAGCCTAAAATAATGTCGACCTCAAACTTAAATAACCCAAACGATTTAGGCTCTGTATTAGTCCCTTCTCCAGAAATTAGCCGTATTTTAAAAGGCATGGGCCACAGTGGTAGCCGCATTTGGGTGGTCGATAACCATCATCGCGTACTTGCGCAGTCGGGTACTATTCAAAATGCAGATGGCGTTTGGGCTGATGGACTTGCTAACCAAGCACCTGAAACGTGGTGGCAGCGCTTTGAGCAAAATTACTTACACCCAATTTACTATAAAATTTTAACGCGTCCCGAAAATGAGTTTTTAGATACCCTGCACGATGTAGCTTCTATGCAGGGCACACATTTAGCGAAAGCATTAAAAGGACAACCAGCATCGTCTTGGCGCTTAACCCCCGACAGCAAAGCCGTTATTTTATCGGCCGCTTACCCTATTTGGATCCAAGACCAAGTAATTGGCGCAGTAATAGCAGAGGAAACCACAAACGGCGTACGTACGCTGCGTAATAAGTCACTCGAAAAACTGTTTAACGTTATTTTAGCTGTGATGCTAATTGGTACTGTGACTTTATTCTTTTTTGCCTCACGTATATCGAACCGTATTAGACGACTACGCGATACCGCTGAACAAGCAATTGATGCACAAGGGCGTGTTACCGGCAGTATTAATTACAGCGATGCTAACGATGAAATTGGCGATCTGTCTCGTAGTTTTTCAAACATTGTAAGCCGACTTGGCGGCTATACCGATTACTTAGAAAATATGTCGTCGCGGTTATCGCATGAACTACGCACGCCTGTTGCGGTAGTACGCTCATCACTTGAAAACTTACAAAGCTTGCCACAAAACGAGCTGAGTCAAAAATACCTCGATCGCGCCAGTGAAGGCGTTGAACGCTTAGGTAAAATAATAACCACCATGAGCGAAGCCACTCGCCTTGAGCAAAGTATTCAAAGCAACGAGCCTGAGCCTTTTGATTTACAAAAAGTAATAAATGGTTGCATGCAAGGCTATCAGCTTACTTACCCAAACCAGTTATTTACGCTTGATGTATGCCAAAACAAATTACCTATGCAAGGTGCACCGGAGTTTATAGCTCAGCTGCTTGATAAACTTATTAATAACGCGCTGGAGTTTAGTGAAGCCAATACGGCTATTAATGTAGGCCTTAAGCAGAGCGAAAATAAAGCAACATTAACAGTGAGTAATACAGGCCCCGCGTTACCCGAAGGACTCACTGAGCATATTTTTGACTCTATGGTGTCGGTACGTAGCCAGCAAATGCAGCAACAGCCACATTTGGGATTAGGGCTTTATATTGTAAGGCTGGTGTGCGACTACCATAAAGGCAGTGTAACAGCGCAAAACAACGAACAAGGTGATGGTGTAGTGTTTACCGTAACACTGCCGTTAGTTAATGGTTAAGGCTGTATTTATACCGTTATATTTGTACCGTTATATTTATAGCCACAGCATTATATGCAAATAGTAAGTACGCAATAAATTAAATTCAGCTGTATATTTTTAGTTAAAAAGAGTTATTTTAATTTACCTTAACTACATATAAATTAACAAATAAACCCCTCTCATCCCTCAAAACCTGCCGGTTACAATTTAGTACAACTTCAAATGTAACTATTCACTTTTAATTCAGTCGAATGACCATACCCTACATCATATTAAAGTATTAAATTGAAGGAATACTCATGAAACCATCACTAGAGCGTGAAGAACTAGACTTTATTTTTGACTTATACAGGCCCTCTAAAAAACCTGAGTCTGAAAATGTAAAACCAAAAAGTACAAACTACAAAGAGCTAAGAAAGCACGACGCGACTAAAAACCAAGGCGTATCGCACTACTTAGTCTAATTTTATTACGCTTGGGACTTCTCATGTTCTAAAAATGCTTTAATGCAGTTTATTTCTGCAAGTTTTACTTCTTCGCCTATTTCAGGGCCTTTTTTGCCATTTTTAAGTGCATTTTGCACTACCAGTTTCTTATCCATTTTTTGCAGTTCAGTATGAATTGCTCGCAGCTTAGCTGCTTGCGGGTATGGCTTATCAACAAGTGTTTCACCACGCCCTTGTGCATCGCATTGGCATGCTTGGGTAAACGCTATAAAACGTTCTGGGTGTACCAACGCATTTAAGTTAGTCACTATTAGCTTGTGAATGGTTTGCGGCCTTAACTGATCAATCGTGTGGCAAAGGGTGTGATTATCACTGGTGAGTACGCCAACATCGCGAAAACGGTTAGGCACTTTTAAGCGCTCACAAAACGCCTCAATAACTGCAACACCTTCGCGTTCGTGTCCACGTAGGTTTCCATATTTTTTAAAACTAAGCGCTTTTCCAAAATCATGGGTTAGTGCAGCAAAACGAGTTTCCAAGTTAAAATTCAAATCCGCTGCACGCCTAAGTACCAGCATAGTATGCACAAATACATCACCTTCAGGATGATGGTTTGCTGGTTGCGGTACATTAACCATGCGCTCAAGCTCTGGAAAAACCCCCAAACCTTGCAATGCTTCAAAATAAAGCTCAGGGTACTTTTCACCCAGTGCTTTTTCGGTTTCAAGCCACACGCGCTCAGGTACTAAATGATTTAGCTCACCTTTATTTTTAAGCTCGCGCATTAATGCATACGTACTTGGGTGAATACGCCAATCACTGCCATAGCGCGCTAAAAAACGGGCAATACGCAGTACTCGAACAGGGTCTTCTACAAATGCCTCAGTGGTGTGGCGCAGTGTTTTATTTTGTAAGTCAGTTTGGCCATTAAACGGGTCAATAATATTACCGTGTTCATCAAGCGCCATTGAATTTATGGTTAAATCACGCCTTGCTAAATCTTCTTCTAGCGTCACTGTTGGGCTGGCATCAACCACAAAGCCAGTATAGCCTTTGCCGCTTTTACGCTCTGTGCGCCCAAGTGCATATTCTTCTTTTGTTTTTGGGTGTAAATAAACAGGAAAATCGCTACCTATTGGTACAAAACCGAGCGACTGCATTGTGTCTGGCGTTTCACCAATCACTACATAATCGTTATCTTTTGATTTTATATTTAGCAGTTTGTCGCGCACTGCACCACCAACGAGGTAAACTTTTTTTAAGTTACTTTTCACTTTATTCCCATAAACATTAATAAAATTGTTTGATACTAATCATAACATTAATTAAAAAATTCTGCGGTGTTTGCCAAGCTTAAGTAAGCTCATTACAATGGCGCATTATTTTCAGCTATAGCCTCACAATTAATGAAAAACCATTCATCAAAAAAAGAACTTATGTTACTACCCATTTTATTAGTGGTTATTTTAATGTGTGTGGCGGGTCACTTTTTACTACAAGCTAATTTTCAAGACAGTAATATGGTTGAATATATGTTGGCAGCGCTTCCATTTGCTATGTTTGGATTGGTTATTGTGGCGTTTAAAATGGCGGCTAAAAGCGAAAAGGATGAACAAAACGAGCAGGACTCTTAATCCTGCTTAGTTTTAGCTACTTATTATAATTTAAAGTATGTGATAGCCAAACCAGTCTGGCTTTATAGGCTGCGATATACCGCTGGGCGTGAGCTTAATGTTTAGCTGGCTATCGAGTAAATCAATGGCAAAGCAATCGTCTACGTCATGTAAATCATCTTTATGGATATGGCTAAGCCCTGCTAGTAAATCGTTTTTAGCTCGCTCTTTAGCTTCATGGCTACTGCTTGCAACATACAGTGCAAAGTCGTGTTGCTCAGCCATAGAATCACTTCTGTAAGCGCCTAAATTTACAAAATAGAGTTGTTTATTTTGCTCCACATAACTATCAACAACGTCTACTTTAAAGCCATCAATATGATTAATTGCCATGTAGCTATCCATGTGAACACTACTTCTGTCGCCTACCCACTGGCTTTTTAACTTTGTATAAGTTTGCTCGATGTTTTGCCCTACAACAAAACGAATATCATGCATTTCAATGTGGCAACCTTGAATCCGGCCACCTAAATACACCATAAATAACTGCATGCTTTTCCTTAACCTAAATTATCAACATCAATATTATGCTTTTTAATCAACTTATAAAAATCTGAGCGATTGCGCTTGGCAAGCTTAGCGCCTTCGGCTACGTTACCACCTGCCATTTTTAAAGTGTTAATTACATAGTCGCGCTCAAACTCTTTTTTAGCGTCGTTTAGTGATAATGGTTCTACGTTTGTTTCGTTACTATTTAGCGCAGCTAATACTAAGTGCTCTGAAATAACATCGCTTGGCGTTAATGCTACAACCTGCTCTACTACGTTTTGTAATTGGCGGATATTACCTGGCCAGTCGTAACGCACAAGCGCATGCATAGCATCGCTGGCAAAGTGTTTTTCAGTTTGCTTCATGCGCTTAGCAATGCTTGCACTAAAGTGCTGTGCTAATAAGCTTATATCTTCGCGGCGCTCACACAGTGGCGGTAATTTTAAATTAACTACGTTTAAGCGATAGTATAAATCTTCTCTAAATTGCTGGTTTAAAATAGCTTCAGGAAGATTTTTATGTGTTGCCGATACAATACGTACATCAATTGCTATTTCTTCTTGAAAGCCTACGGGGCGAATTGTTTTTTCTTGTAATACGCGCAGTAACTTAACCTGCAAGTTAAGTGGCATATCACCTATTTCATCTAAAAATAGCGTGCCGCCCTCAGCTTGTTGAAACAAGCCTTGGTGATCTTTAATTGCGCCCGTAAAAGAGCCCTTTTTATGACCGAATAATTCAGACTCTAAAAGCTCCCCTGGTACAGCGCCGCAGTTAATTGCAACGAAAGGGCCACCGCTTACATGACTATGCTGATGAATCGCTTGTGCGAGTAGCTCTTTACCTGTACCACTAGCCCCCGAAATCAATACATTAACTTGCGTTGGCCCAAGTAGTTTTACTTGCTCTAACAAGTGCAGCATTGCACCACTGCGCGTAACTATATTACTTTTAGGTGCTGCTTCATCTGCATTAACACCATGTATTTCTATCGCTTTAGCAAGGCTGTCAAATAGCTCATCTTTATCTACAGGTTTAGTTATAAATGCAAAAATGCCCTGCTTAGTTGCCTCTACGGCATCAGGAATTGAGCCATGCGCTGTCATCATAATGACAGGTAATGCAGGGTAGCGGCTTTGCAGCTGACGATGCAGTGCCATGCCATCCATTTCATCCATACGTAGGTCGGTTATTACGGCGTCAAACACTTGGCTTTTAAGTATTTGTAGTGCGGTTAAGCCGCTTTCACAGGTCGTTACTTCGTATCCTTTTGATTCGATACGAATAGCGAGCAGTTTTAATAAGCTAGCGTCGTCGTCAACGAGTAATACTTTTGCACCTTGCACTTTATTTGCTGCCATAGTTACTGCTCCTTAGTTTCTTCTCGTAGTAAAAGCTGCTGCTCAATAGTTGCTAACGATGAGAGGGTTTCTTGCATTTTATTATTAAGTGCTTGCTGCTCTTTTTTAGCATTTATTTGCATAGTCACTTGCTGCTTTTGAAGCCATAAATATTGCTTTATATCATCTGGCCAAAAGTAAGCAAGATCGAGTTTTAGCAACTTAGTCATTACCGTATTTGGATCATCATTTATGTTTAAGCACATAAATTTAAAAAAACGTTTAAGATCGTTTTCACCTGTAAAAATATCTTTTTTTGGCACCAATTTAAATCCGCCACACTGATTAGCGTGCCATGCTATAACTTGCTCTGCAGGCGGATAGCTTGGTTCAATTTTTGGTCTGGGTTTTGGACTAGGTTTACTGTTTTTGTCGTTTGCTATTTTGGTATCGACCACAGGTGCAGGTGTAATTGACACACGCTCTTCTTGCCCATTATTAATTTCACAACCTGATATAACAATGCTGCTACTAAGCACACATAAAATAGCGATTAAACGCAAGCGCATGTTAATTAACTCCTAGATTTTTTGTTATGGGAATTTTAATTGAAAACCGGCAACCATGCGGCTCGTTATGCTCAACAGTAAGTGTACCTCTTAGCTGTTCAACAGATTCTTTCACAATAGTTAAGCCAAGCCCACTGCCTTGCAGCGTAACATTTTTACTGTGTTTACCTTGATAAAATGCGCTGAAAATTTGAGTTTTTTCTTGCTCTTTAATACCGCACCCTTTATCAAGCACAGCAATGCAAAGTTGGTTTTGCTCAAGTGCTAAATTAATAGTAACGCTTTGCTTATCTTGTGAAAATTTTAAGCCATTTGAAATAAGCTGAATTAAAATCATCTCAATAAGCTCACTAGGTAAAGCAAGCTGTTTATTAGGTAAGTTATTTTGCCATTGCAGAGCTTGCTGACGCGCACTTAAGCGATGTTCAAAATGGCTATTAATTTTATTAATAAGATAGCTAAACTCAACTTCGCTTAGGCTGTCTTTACTGGTGCGAATCGCATTATAACTCAGCAGGCTGTCAATCATTGTACGAAGGCGCACCATAGATTGGCTAATAAGCTCAAGCACTGCTTTTTGCTCAGCAGTAATTGGGCCTACTATTTCATCAGTTAGTAAATCAGTGCCTTCGACCATTGAAGCAAGCGGCGTTTTTAGCTCATGGGTAACATGGCGTAAAAAGGTATCTTTTTGCTGCTCAAGCATGTGAAGTTGCTCTTGCACCCATTGGAGTTTTTCTCCTAGCTCAACTAGCTCAGCGGAGCCTTTCACAGATATTTTTTGCTGCCAATGCCCCTGCCCTAGCTTATCAATAACCGTAGTTAACCCTTTTAGTCGCCCACTTATACGCCATAAAAAACCACCACCAACAATTAAAGTAAGCGGAATAAGTGCCACCAGCCAGTTTATAAATGAAGTTTGTAGGCTTGTAAGCTCATTTTGGTTATTGGTAATTTGCGCTTCATTTTTATCACGTAACCATAAAGTAAGCTCAGCAACTAAATCGCTCACTGGCACAAATAGCTCCGCTTGCTGTTGTTTTTGCTCAACAAGCTCTACATGCGCTGTTTGTAAGGTGACATATAAGCGTTGCCATTGGTGGGTGTAATCTTTATCCGTGTTTACAAATTTAAGTTCATCAATACTTTGCAGGGATGATTGCCATTTATCGACAATGAGCTTATCTAACGATTCGCTTTTTAATACCCAGTTTTGCCTAGTGGCGCGCTCAAGGCTGTTGAGTTCTTGTTTTAGAGTATTAAACGATTTGGTAACTTGGTAGTTGTTACTCACGATACTTTGAGTCACTGCTAATTGCTTGTTAAGCGCATTTAAAAATACAATCACCACTATAGAAAGCGGGAGTAACGAAAGCAGCATACTCATTGCAAATTGCCCAATTAAATTAGGCCGCCAGTTAAGCATTGCATGGTATTTTTTAGCTATGGTTGCTGGCATTTCGTTTAGTCCTTTTAAGTTAAGCGTTCTATTATTAAGTGCTTACCTTATACACTAGCTGAACCAGCAATTATATTTAATACGATTAACAGCCAGCGCTACAAAAACAATGTGTCGCCAAATAGAGACAACGTAAACCATTGATTTTTAAACCCTACCTTTAATCTCACTACATAGTGTTGCAAAAGGTACACAAAAATTACAATAAACCCCGTAAAAACTTCTCACCCCCTTTAAGTTAAAAATATAAACACTTGAAAATTAACAACAATTATTTTTGGCATTATTTTTGTAGTAGGAGTAATAACTTTAATCAATAAGGAAATAATTATGAACAAACGCATTTTAGTAATTTCATCATTACTGGCTTTAGGCTTTTTAGGCGCTAACGCACACGCAATGGACGTTCACGCGACTTTTAACGAGCTTGATAAAGACAGTAATGGCACATTAAGTGAAGCCGAAGCAGGTGAAGATGCCGTTCTACACGAAAATTTTTTACAAATTGATACTAATCAAGATGGGCAATTGTCGCTAGATGAATTCAAAAAATTTATTCAATAAACTCATTTAATAAGGAACGTGATTATGAAACAACTTATAGCCGCTTTTTCATTAATGTTTTTAGCAATTAGTGCCACCGTAATTGCATCGCCAACAAACGTGCGCTTTGCCCATTTAGATAAAGATATGGATGGGCAAATATCAATTGTAGAAGCTAAGGAAGACAAGGAAGTAATGAGACAATTTGCCGACTTAGATGAAGACGGTGATGAAAAAGTCTCAAAAAAAGAATTTGAAAGCTTTAAGCCTTAATGAGTAATTACTGATTAAGCTTTACTTAAGCTTGTTACAAGTAAACTGAATTTAAAAGCATTTGCCATAATCCCTGAGGGAGTGTGTAAAAGGATTTAATGTTGGGAGTTAAATTACGGCAAGTGCTTTTTTCCTTTTTACTTTATTTTAGCCACGAACTTTTAATACATCTTTTGGAAGGAAGACCATGAAGATACTTTCCCTTGTTATAAGCATTTTAATGCTATTAAGTTTTGATGCCGCGGCACTTGATGTAAAGCAACGCTTTGATCACCTAGATAGCGACAAAAGTGGCTATTTAACACACGACGAACTTGATCCCCAACCACAACTTTTAAACACCTTTGTAAAATGGGACAAAAACCAAGATAACCAAATTTCGCTAGTCGAATTTAAAAGTTATCTAACTAACAACCTTTACTAAGTGATTTGTATGAAAAGTATTAGCTATATAACGCTGCTGGCGTTTAGTATTTTTAGCACATTTAGTTTTGCCGCAAGTAACGACATTGCAAAGCAATTTAAAAAGCTAGATAGGAATAAAGACGGTTTTTTATCACGTTCAGAAACCGCTATAGACCCGGCTTTGTGGTCACGGTTTTCAAGCTACGACAGTGACAAAGACGGTAAATTAGCATTAAATGAATATGGCTTATATGCAAGTAAGTAGTTTTATAGCTAGGTAAAAAAACACCTAGCTTATTATATCTATATCTATTAATTACGTTCAGGTTTTATTTTTAGAACAATGCGCCAAATACTCTGCATCAGTAGGTTTTGGGCTTACCATAAAATCCATTTTGAGATAAGTTAGAACAGGTTGATTACTCGTATTTTCAGTTGTCGCTTTCCAGCGCCATAAACCCACAGCAGCTGCCGCATTATTATCAAACACGCCCTCTGGGTAAGACGAGATAACCTTATACCCTTGGGCTTTACCTTGTGAATTAATTAACGTAGCAAGCTCAACACAACCTGAAATACTTTTCTTTGCAGCTTCTATCGGATATCGCGGCTCTACTCTTTTAACAACATCCCAATACTCACCTGCCTTACTTCGCAGTTCAGGACTCGATAAATCAATAATACTCAGCATTTCATCGCTTACTTGTTTATCAGACGTTGAACTACAGGCTGTTAGCATCATACTCAAGGGGAGTAATAAATAGAGAGCTTTCATAGCATTTCCTTATTCTTGATGCTTATTTAGTTGTTTGTAATATTCGTATTAAACTCATACCCATCAGATTTTATAAAGGTTCGATCCAAAATATTACACACACCGAAAGTAACTTTAAAGTGAGGTAAATAAGTACTTTTTTCAAACCTTGTAATTTTCCCCGTTACTTGAAATGTTTCATCAGTAGGAGATTTTTTTAGTTTTTCCTGTTACTTGAAATGTTTCGCCAGCCGGACAATTTTTTAAATATTTTTTACCTACTGGTATTGAATCAATCATGAAATCAATTCTGATATGAGTAAGTACAGGTTGTTTAGTTACATTTACGTTGGTAGGCAGCCAGGCCCATGTATTTAAAGATTGAGCTGCTGCTTCATCAAATAACCCTTTAGGATATGAAGAAATTACTTTATACCCTTGCGCCTTACCCTCAGAATTAATAATAGTCATGAGTTCTACACAACCTGCAAGACCTTTTTTTGCAGCAGCTATTGGATATCGTGGTTCTGTTCTTGTGGAAATATTCCAATAGTCTTTCACCCTGTCGCGCAGTTCAACACTTGATAAATCTATATAATCGCGTATTTCAGCATTTGATACATCAGTATGGTTTAGCTTTTCTACACTTTTATCTGCAGTAGGTGTCGATCCACATGCCGCAAGTAATGAAGTTAATGGGAGTAATAAATAGAGGGCTTTCATAGCGTTTCCTTATGCTTTATTGATTATTTTACATACTAAATAATTACATCAATTACCTATTTTGTAAACAGTTAATATAGAGAAAAGCCTTAAAATGAGGTCTATCAATTCATTGGTATTATAAAATCAAGTTTGTTAATGTAAGTAAATTAACAATAAAAATTAAGTAACTATGCCACTCAAAAAAATAATCAAACCACTCATACTAGCCAGCCTTTGCGCTAGTTCTAGTTACACTCTCGCACAAACAAAAGTAATTTATAATGCCAATGGTTATACCCCTTTATACAAAGGTGAAGTACAGCAGTTTTCTACCCTCGTTATTAAAAATGGCAAGGTAGTTAAGCTCGGTAGCGAAACACTTAAAGATAGCTACCCAGATGCCAAGCTAATTGACGCGCACGGTAATACCTTATTACCTGGCTTAATTGATGCTCATGGGCACGTTATTGGCCTTGGCGACAATTTATCGCAACTTGACGTACGCGGCGCAACATCGGTTGATGAAGTAACAAATAAACTAAAAGTATTTGCCGATAACAAACAAGGTTGGATTATTGGGCGAGGTTGGAACCAAGAGCTTTGGGCTGATACACGCTTTCCTACAGCTAAAAATTTAGACAAAGTAGTGAGCGATCGACCGGTGGTTCTTTCGCGGGTTGATAGTCACGCCATTTGGGTTAATTCAAAAGCGCTCGAACTTGCTGGTATTAACGCCCAAACAAAAGCGCCTGAAGGCGGTGAAATAATTAAAGACGAATTTGGCAATCCTACAGGTATTTTTGTAGATAAAGCAGAATCGCTAATTACCCAGCATATGCCAGCCCCTTCAAAGCAAGATATAAGTGACTCACTAGATGCAGCAGGTAAGCATTTATTAAGTTTAGGCATTACCTCTACTCACGATGCAGGTATTGATAAAGCCACATGGGAGGTTTACAAAGAGCGCGGCGACCTTGGTAATTTACCGCTACGTATTGTGGCAATGTTAAGTGGTGCAAGCCCTGATTTAGGCGCAATGTTAAAGGCAGGCCGATACCACGACAAAAATGACTTTATGGAAATTCGCAGTGTTAAAGTTTACGCCGATGGCGCACTTGGCTCTCGCGGAGCCGCTCTGATTGAAGAATACGCAGACAGACCTGGTCACCATGGTTTAATGCTTGAAACACAAGAAAAACTCGAAGCGCTCTTTACACAAAGCTTTAAAAGCGGCTTTAGCGCAAATACCCACGCAATTGGCGATAAAGCAAATAAAGTAGTACTTGATGCTTATCAAAATGTGTTTAAAAAAACGGGCGGTATATTACTACGTAACCGAATAGAGCACGCACAAATTGTAACGCCTGAGGATATCCCTCGCTTTAAAGCGTTAAAAATAATCCCTTCAATGCAGCCAGTACATGCCACTTCTGATATGCATATGGCAGAGCAACGCTTAACTGAAAAACAATTAAGCGGTGCCTATGCTTGGCAAACATTTTTAAAGCAAGGATCGGTGGTTGCAGCAGGCTCTGATTACCCTGTAGAGCTTGCAAATCCATTTGATGGTTTGTATTCAGCCATTACACGCATGGATCATAACAAACTACCTGAAAACGGCTGGCGCGCAAGTGAAGTACTAAGCCGCGAAGATGCATTACGTGCATTTACTCTCGGTGGCGCTTATTCAGCTCATCAAGAATTTAAGGTGGGTAGTTTAGAAAAAGGTAAATGGGCCGACTTTATTTTAATTGATAAAGACTACTTTAAAGTACCTGTTGACGAGATATACAAAACAAACGTACTGCAAACATGGGTAGCAGGAATAAAACGGTACGAAAAAACCAAAACAGAAAATACTATCGATAAATAAATAAAAAGGGTTAACGCAAGTTAACCCTTTTTATTTGTGTAATAAAACATGTTTAGCTAAACATGTTTTTCACATCTTTTAGCATATCGTTGTATTCATCACTTGTGAATAATTGCATAGACGGTATTACACCTTTATCTATGTACGTTTGCAGCGCTGCTGACTTATCAGAAACCTGTAATGTTCCCTCTAAAATAGCGCCTACTCGAATAAAGTCTACGTAACTAACTTTATCAGGTTTGTAACTTGGATCTGCCCAGCTTAGAGCTACATCAACAAACTCTTTAGGAAATTCCCACGCTTGCATAATCGACGAGCCAATTTTTCCACTCAGCTTTTGAATTGCGTGCGCTAAAAAGCTTGGGTTGGCAAACACTTCAGGGTGGCGCTCAGCTTCTGTTAAAATTGGTAATACACCAATATTATAAACAAGCGCAGCTAATGTAATTGAATCACGATTTAATGAAGTGTGTTTATTGTTTTTTAAGTAAAACTCCATGAGTGTTATTGAATGGCTAGCAACGGTTAATGTTTTTTGCCAAGCCTTGCCCATGTAGCCTTTAATTAGCTCATTGTTTGATACAAATAATTGCTCCATAGCCATAGCCGTTGCAATATTTTTAATTTGGCGCAACCCAATGCGAGTCACTGCTTGTTGTAAATTAGATACTTTTACAGAACGCCCCATAATCGCACTATTAGCTACTTTTATCATACGAGCTGAAAGCGCTGGGTCTTGTGAGATTACATCTGACATTTGCATTAAATTCACATCAGGGTTATCTGCAGCTTGGCGAACCTTAATCGCTACTTCAGGTAGCGTTGGTAAAACCAACGTATCGTTATTTATTCTATCGACTAGAATCGTTAATAAAGCGTTTTCTGTAGACATAAAGCTGCCGTCCTTTTGTGTTCAGCCTGTAAAGTAACTGCAAACTCAGGCAGTTAATTTTCGCATTAGTAATATAATTAGTATTGTCTAACTTACCGATAAAGTTAAGAAAATTATAGAAGTTTATTTTTATTTATAATGCTTTATCGCTCATGCTTGCCTTACAACGCCAAATACTTGCTATTTACTATTTAGTTTTGCTTTAATGCACTCACAATTAAGGAAGCGTTTGTACATATTTAGTTTTTTAACTAAAGCAGTACAAATTATTAAACTTACTTTTTAACAGGTAATATAATGATCTTAAATAAAATTAGCCAAGCAATTATGCTCTCTGGTGTCGTTTTTCTTAGTGCATGTTCTGAACAAGCGCCGTCTTCTACCGACAACACAGCCACAGAGCTTGCTCAAAAAAGCAGTGCACAATCAGGCCCTGAGCTTATTAATGCAAATAACCAACGTTTAGATATTTACACCGACTTTAGCTTACAAAGTGATTTATCGCACTTAAGCGATAACCAACGAGCAATGGTTGCAAAGCTTATTGATGCTTCAAAAATAATGGACGAGTTATTTTGGAAGCAATCTTTTGGTGAAAATAAAGATGCGTTTTTAGCAAAGTTAGGTGATGAAAAAGTACGTAAATTTGCCGATATTAACTACGGTCCATGGGATCGTTTAAATGGCGATGAAGCGTTTTTATCCAGTTATAAAGAAAAACCTCTTGGCGCACAGTTTTACCCTGCCGATATAACCAAAGAAGAGTTAAACAATGCAGATGTTGAGGACAAAACAGGCCTTTACTCTGTAATTAAGCGTGATGAACAAGGTAAGCTTTACAGCGTGCCATATTCAAAAGAATACGCTAATGAGCTTGCAAAAGCCGCTGATATTTTACGTCAAGCAAGCAAACTTGCTGACGATAAAGAATTTGCTAATTACCTAAATCTGCGTGCTGATGCTCTACAAAAGGATGACTTCCAAGTATCTGACTTTGCTTGGATGGATATGAAAAATAACCCAGTAGATGTGGTTATTGGTCCAATTGAAACTTATGAAGATCAATTATTTGGTTACCGTGCAGCTTATGAATCTTACGTACTTATTAAAGATTTAAAATGGAGCGAACGCTTAGCTAAGTTTGCCGCATTTTTACCAGAGCTTCAAAAAGGCTTACCCGTTGATGCTAAGTACAAACAAGAAGTACCAGGCTCTGACGCCGACCTAAATGCATATGATGTTGTTTACTACGCTGGGCATTCAAACGCGGGTAGTAAAACAATAGCGATTAACTTGCCAAACGATGAGCAAGTACAGCTAGAAAAAGGAACTCGTCGCCTGCAACTTAAAAATGCGATGCGTGCTAAGTTTGATAAAATTTTAGTGCCAATTTCAAAGCAGTTAATTGTACCTGAGCAGCGTAAACACATTACTTTTGATGCATTTTTTGCCAATACGATGTTCCATGAAGTCGCTCACGGTTTAGGTATTAAAAATACAATTACTGGTAAAGGTACTGTTCGTCAATCATTACAAGAACACGCAAGTGCGCTTGAAGAAGGTAAAGCCGACATTTTAGGCCTGTACATGATTGAGCAATTACTTAAAAAGGGCGAAATTACAGAAGGAACTATTGAAGATTATTACACGACCTTCATGGCGGGTATATTCCGCTCAGTTCGTTTTGGAGCATCAAGTGCGCATGGTAAAGCAAATATGATTCGCTTTAACTTTTTTGCTCAAGAAGGCGCTTTTTCTAAAAATGAAGAAGGCCTGTACCGCGTTAATATGGAAAAAATGAGCATTGCAATGGCCAAGCTTTCTCGCTTAATTTTAACCTTACAAGGTGATGGCGATTACGAAAAAGTAGATCAACTAATTGCAACGCATGGCGATATAAAAGAAGAACTTGCTGAAGACTTAGAAAAACTAAGTAAAGCAAATATCCCTGTAGATGTAACGTTTAAACAGGGTAAAGAAGTACTAGGGCTTAAGTAGTTTTAGTTAAACTTAGCTAAACCCTAAAAAAGCGTTGCAGCTTAAAACTGCAGCGCTTTTTTTAACGCTGTAATTTGTACATCTGTATACGGCACAGCTGGATACTTACCCCAAATTGGCGCAGGCCAAGCAGCATCAGTAGTAAAGCGTGCAATATGGTGAATATGTAATTGCGGCACCATATTACCCAAAGCCGCTATATTTAACTTATCAGGGCTAAACACATCCATTAATAATTTACTTAGCTTGGCTGACTCTTTTAAATACACAATTTGATCATCCTCAGATAAATCAATTATCTCTTTTAAGTTAGCCTGCCTAGGCACTAATACAAACCACGGATATTGGCTGTCGTTCAATAAAAGTACTTTACACAGTGGCCAATCGGCAAGCTCTATACAGTCGCGTTTAAGTTCTGGCGCTAGTTTAAATTCAGGGTTAGTCATTGTTATGTCCTACTTTGTCTTTAATAATCGCCACTTTATAGCATTTAGTTGCAGTTGCACACGCTTGGCTTTACCATCAAAGCAATATTTATAATAAGCTAAGGCAACCTTGTGCTAAAAAAAATAAAACACCTCTCACTAGCCCTCCCATTAATGGTTGGCGCTATTAGTGTTCAAGCAAAACCTTTATCGTTGGAGCGTATTTTTGACGATCCGAGCCTTTCAGGTAAATCACCTGTACAACTTAAATTTTCGCCTGACGGCAGCCGTGTAACTTATTTACAAGGCAAAAGCGATGACTACAACCGCTACGATTTATGGGAATACAATCTAAAAGATAACACCAACCGTGTGCTAGTTGATTCGGCAAAGTTATTTTCAGGCCCAGAAAACCTATCTGATGAAGAAAAAGCACGCCGCGAACGCCAACGTATTTTTGGTAAAGGCATATTAGAATACAAATGGTCTAAAGACGGTAAAGCACTTTTATTCCCACTTAACGGCGACCTTTACTATTACGATTTAGCCTCTGCTAAAAGTAAAAAACTAACCGACACTGAAACATTTGAAACCGATGCACGCTTTTCACCTAAAGGTAACTACGTATCGTTTATTCGAGAGCAAAACCTATTCGCTTTAGAGCTTGAATCAGGTAAAGAAATTCAGCTTAGTAAAGATGGCGGCGGCGTAATTAAAAACGGCATGGCCGAATTTGTAGCTCAAGAAGAAATGAGCCGTATGACGGGTTACTGGTGGTCAGGTGATGAAACTAAAATTGCTTATACCCGCGTTGACGAAACTCCAGTAAAAGAAGCTATCCGTAACGAAATTTACGCTGATGAAGTTAAATTATTTAACCAACGCTACCCGTTTACAGGTACTGATAACGTAAAAATTCAACTCGGTGTGGTTAAACTAAATGATCAAAAAGTAGATTGGATTGATTTAGGTAAAGATGAAGACATTTATATCGCGCGTGCTAAATGGCTAAAAGACGGCAATACACTGTCGTACCAATGGCAAAATCGCTCGCAACATAAATTAGAGCTTCGTTTTTATAACAGCGAAACTAAAGTCCAAAAAGTAGCATTAACCGAAAACAGCGAAACGTGGATTAACCTACATTTTGATCTTGAGTTTTTAAAAGACAAAAAACATTTTGTATGGGCATCTGAGCGCGACGGTTTTAAACACTTATATCTGTATCGCACAAACGGTCAACTTGTACGTCAAATCACCTCTGGTGATTGGGCTGTTGATAGCTTAAAAGGTATTGATGAGAAAAAAGGCATTGTTTACTTTGCCGGTCGAAAAGATACACCGCTTGAAAGCCATTTATACAGCGCGCCTTTATTTAAAAAAGGCGATGCCAAACGTATCACCGAAAAAGGTCAGTACCATAATGTTGTGCTAGCAAAAGACAGCAAAACCTTTATCGATAATAGCTCGTCTGATAATAAACCAAACTCAGCAGCGCTTCGCAAAGTAAACGGCGAATTTATTACATGGCTTGAAGAAAATAAGCTTGATAGTAACCATCCGCTTACTCCTTATTTAAGCGACTTAACAAAACCAGAATACGGCACAATTAAAGCCGAAGATGGCCAAGTTATGCATTACCGTTTATTTAAGCCTAGCAACATTACTGATGGCAAAAAGCACCCTGTTATTGTTAACGTATACGGCGGCCCGCATGCTCAACGAGTGACGAATAGCTGGCGCAGTAAAAACTTGTACTTTCAGTACATGGCGCAACAAGGTTACGTAATTTTTCAACTGGATAACCGTGGTTCGTACAACCGTGGTAAAAAGTTTGAAGATGCTATTTATAAAAACCTAGGCGTGGTTGAAGTTGCCGATCAAATTAAAGGCGTAGAGTTTTTACGTACACTTGATTACGTAGACCCACAACGCATCGGTGTTTATGGCCACAGCTACGGCGGCTACATGGCACTTATGACTATGTTTAAAGCAGGCGATTACTTTCAAGCCGGCGTATCGGGTGCTCCTGTAACCGATTGGGCTCTATACGATACGCATTACACAGAGCGTTATTTAGGTCACCCTGATACGAATGCTAAAGGGTATGAAGACAGCGCAGTATTTCCATATGCAGATGGCTTAAAAGGCCCATTAATGATTTATCATGGAATGGCTGACGACAACGTGCTGTTTACTCATTCAACTAAATTGTTTAAACAACTGCAAGATAACGAAAAACAGTTTGAAATGATGACCTACCCAGGCTCTAAGCACAGCCTACGTGGTAAACAAGTGCAAACACACTTACATCAAACAATTACAAACTTCTTTAATCGTCATTTTGATGTTAAATAAGCAAGTAAAGTAATAACAGACTAAAGGCTGATTGATAAATCAGCCTTTTTTTTGCATTAATGGGCGTTAAGCCTAGATTAAACTCTTTTTTTAGCTACGCTTATTCTATGCGCTAAAGCGCACACTTTTTGAGGATAAATGTATGCCTAGTCTACGTAGTTTTAGTATATTCCAACGTTTCTCGCTGCTCATAGCTATTGTTGTATTTGGGCTTATAGCGCTTAGTGTAGCCAGCCTAACTCACCAATATAGCTCTCTTAAAAACGAGCAGTACCTTAAAACACAAAATGTAGTAGAAACTGCGTACAGTATAATCGAGCACTTTTATGACCTTGAGCAAAATAATACTCTCACTCAACAACAAGCTCAATCGCAAGCACTTAATGCAATAAGAGCTCTGCGCTACGACAAAACCAATTACTTTTGGATTAACAATTACCAGCCAAAAATGGTTATGCATCCTATAAAACCTGCTCTTGAAGGAAAAGATTTAACCAATAATAAAGACCCTGACGGCAAAGCATTGTTTGTTGATATGGTTAATATAGTTAAACGCTCTGGCGAGGGATTTATTCCTTATAAATGGCCAAAACCAGGTAAAGAAAAACCAGTTGAAAAAATCGCATTTGTTAAAGGTTTTAATCAATGGCAATGGATTATTGGCTCAGGTGTTTATCTTGATTCAATTGACGAAGCATTTAGCGAGCAACGTAATCTAATAGTCGTCAGTGCAACAATTATGATTATTGCTGTTATTTTACTTAGTTACTTTATAGGCAAGAGCATTTTAATACCTACTCGTTTAGCAGCCGATATGATGAAAGATATTTCACAAGGTGAAGGCGATTTAACTCGTACATTAAATGAATCCGGTAACGATGAAATATCTGAACTATCACACTCATTTAATTTATTTGTTTTGAAAATGCGAGAGTCTCTTGTTCATGTATCACAAAGTGCAAACGATGTAAGCGAGCATGCGCATACAGTTGATGATTCAAGTAGAACAAGCCACTCGTTTATTGAGCTTCAAAACGACAGCTCAACCCAAGTTGCAGCTGCCATGGAGCAAATGACTCACCAAATACATGATGTAAGCCGTAACGCCGAAGCCGCAGAGCAAGCAGCTAAGGATGCAGCACAAAACGCATCAACGGGTAAAAATGTGGTTGCGCAAACAATTACAGCAATAGAAACACTCTCAAGCAACATAGAAACAGTCAGCCGTGTAACAGAAGATTTAGCCAACGAGAGCCATAATATAGGCTCTGTACTTGATGTAATAAGAAGCATATCGGAGCAAACAAACTTACTGGCATTAAATGCTGCCATTGAGGCTGCTCGCGCAGGAGAGCATGGCCGAGGATTTGCTGTTGTTGCAGATGAAGTAAGAACACTAGCCAGTCGTACAGGGCAAAGTACCGACGAAATTCAAACCATGATCACTAAACTTCAAGAAGGTGCAAAAGCAGCAGTAGAAGCAGTTAAATCAAGCCAAGCACTTTCAGTTTCTACCGTAGATCAGGCGTCATCAGCCAATACTTCACTTAATGAAATAGAACGACTTGTTTCAATTATTACCGAAATGAACAGCCAAATAGCTCGCGCCACAGAGCAACAAACTCAAGCTGCCGACGAGGTTAATTTGCGTATTAATGAGCTATCTCAATCAACTGAGCAATCATTAAATAATACTAAACAGCTTACCGATGCCAGTGATAATCTTAAACAAAGTAGCCAAGAGCTTTCGAGCGTAGTTAATCGTTTTAAATTAGATTAATCGATACCGTTCTCATAAAATGCAAAAAGCCCTGAATTAACAGGGCTTTTTTATTGCATGTAAGTTTTTAGCTTACAAACAGTAACGTGCAAACAAGCTCGTTACTGATGCAGCCGTTGGCTTGCCATGCTGCCAATCACCGCCTTCAACACCGCTTCCTGCAATGTCCATATGCACATAAGGCAAAGGTTGTGCAGAGTCGTTACCGTGCTTATCAAGCCCACCAACAATAGCCATAAACGCCATAGGGAACTGATGCCCACGCGCAGTAACTGCAGATGCTGCGTTATTGCTCGAGAGTACGTCGTCAGCTAGCGTGCGTGGTTTAATAAAGTCGTAATCTTCACGGCGAGAACGCGATACTTCAGCGCCATCGGCCCACAAATCTCCAAGGTCAGCTATTTGACGTGAAACACCAGCGCTACGAGCTGGACCATTTTCAACATACGCACCGTAAGGACCCATTGCACGTGCCGCGTGACCCGTTAATGTAGCTACAGTAAATAACGTTGGGTTTCTTTCGCCTTTAGCTAAATCTTTCATTTCGCTAAGCAGGTCGCCCATTGCTAAGCGCCCTTCTGCATCGGTATTACCAATGCGTACACGGATACCTTCGCGGCTAGTAATAATTTCATCTGGCACAAAACAATCCGAGCCAATAGAGTTACGAACAACAGCCAAGTACGATACTACTTTAACGCCTTTAGGCTGATAATCCGCAACGGCTTTCATAAAGCCCGCAACAGAAGCTGCGCCACCTTTATCGCGACTCATGCCTGCCATATGACCACCTACTTTTAAATCTGCACCGCCTGTATCGTATACAAGACCCTTACCTACAAACATAAGTGTACGAGTAATTTCGCCCTCTGGTACATATTCAAGCTTAACA
This sequence comes from Pseudoalteromonas sp. APC 3358, assembly GCF_030408075.1. NCBI lineage: Bacteria > Pseudomonadati > Pseudomonadota > Gammaproteobacteria > Alteromonadales > Pseudoalteromonadaceae > Pseudoalteromonas > Pseudoalteromonas sp. APC 3358. The sequence goes on along the minus strand of NZ_JASDCE010000002.1, from coordinate 236,579 downwards.
ACACGTGGGTGATGGCGCTCAACTGCATACGATGCACGAGCAACAGTGCTTAGCATTGGGTAGTTTTTATCAATAGCTGCAATATCATCAATTACGTCAACTGCAATGCTTGAGCCTTTAAATAAATCAACGCAGTAATCAGCAAAACGTGGTGGAGCCATACGCTCAGGTTCGGTGCCACACAAGTCACGCGCGGCATATTGGCCCGCAGCAATTGCATTAACAGCTTTGATTGTTTGCTCGCTTGCGCTAACTAAACCAATCTGAGTTATAGGTTCTATACCCTCACCGTGATATTCACGCGCTTCTAATGGCTGCCATAATGCTTGGCAAGCACCTAAGTAAGCAACTTCTAAGGCATGTTGATAACGGCTATCGCCATTTAAATTTGGTAAAAATAATGCAGGGTTAACACTACCCGACGCTTTGGCTTCGTTAATCGCTAATTTAGCAGCATCAAAATAACGGCGCACATCGTCATAATCTCTATTTAATGGACCGGTTGGCGCAAGTATTACGCGCTTGTTTTCAATCACCAATAAAGTAACTTGTTTACCAATACGAGAATCAACTTTTGCTTGAGCTAAAATAGCATCACGTAATGAGTTATTTGGTAATTGAGAATAGTCATCACTAATAATAATAAGCGCATCATGAGACGTGCATTCAAGACTTGCACTAACCGCTTGAGGGTATGCCATAAATAAGATCCTGTTAAAAAACATAAACCCTATTATCGTCGATTTAAATATTGAAGACCAGCAAGGTGCGATGAGCTAATGACATAACTTGCCAATAAATGGCAACTTGAAGTTACAGGCTTTACAACTTAATCGAGAATACTCAGTTGGAAGTTTTGCTCTGGCTCGCTTTTAATACCAACGCCTATACCAAGTAATCGAACCGGCTGCTGTAACCCTCGTTGATAAGCCTTAGTAAGGAGTTGAATAAATATTTCTGTGTTTAGCTCGTGATACGTCTGATCGGCTGAAGTCGATACAAAGTTTGCAAACTTCACTTTAACACTCAGCTTATTAATACGGTTTTGTAATTGCTGTTTATTAAGCCTTAAAACTAATTCGTCTAACAATTTTGGCAGCTGATCTAGGCACTCCTGCAAACTCGTTTTGTTGTACTCATAAGTATGCTCAACACTTAATGACTTTCTAATTCGGTTAGTAGAGACATGACCTACATACTCACCTGCACATTTTTGGTAAAGCGACACACCAAAATTGCCCACATGTTGCTGCATCCAATTCACACCTTTTTCGCGTACATCTTTACCGGTATATAAGCCTTTTAAATTTAGCTTTTCGAGCGTTACTTTACCCACCCCCGGAATTTTACCCAGCGGTAATTGCGCTAAAAAGTCATCGATCTCATGAGGCAAAACGACAAACTGACCATTAGGCTTTTTTTCGTCACTCGCTATTTTGGCAATAAATTTAATCGGTGCAATACCTGCCGACGCAGTAAGCCCCGTGGCATTGTAAATATCGGCTCTTATTTGCTGTGCAATAAGTGTGGCGCTGCCTTTACAAGCGGTGCTGTCTGTTACATCTAGGTAGGCTTCGTCTAAAGAGAGTGGTTCAATTAAGTCTGTGTAGCGGTTAAATACTTCACGTATTTGATTTGAGGCTTCTTTGTATACAGCCATGCGCCCAGGGACAATAACTAAATCAGGGCATAATTGTTTAGCATGATAGTTCGACATAGCCGATCGCACGCCATACTCCCTCGCTATATAGTTAGCGGTCGAGAGCACGCCTCGTCGGCTATTGCCTCCGATGGCAAGCGGTACATGTGCAAGTTGTGGATTATCTCGCATTTCTACTGCAGCGTAAAAACAATCCATGTCTATGTGAATAAATTTTTTCATCACCACTATAACGACTGGCTATTTATACAGTCATTATTATAGAATCACATGCGATAAGCAAGCCTAGGGCCTGTTTATCTTTCGAGGTTAAATTTGCAGCAGACTGTTTGGTATTTAGGCAAGGCAGAGCCTATGTAGTGTGGTTATTCCCCATAAATAGGCGATAACGTAGCACAAATGCCAAACATACGCTGCCCGAAGGGTTCTGCCTAGGGGCAATTTACTCTTTGTTGCCTATATGGATGTGGGTAAGGGGCGTGAGCAGGGCGCGGAAGCTTTGCTCGGTTTTTACTTATTCTTACAGGGATGTAAGCCAGTAGAATAATGCAGGAGCAGTTATCGAGCCCACTAGGTCACAAACCTCGCGCCGCGATTAAATAGCCCCTAGATTGAACAAATTTTAATCCTGAAAGGTCAACAGGCCCTAGTTAGCGATTAAAAAAAGCGCTTATTACTTTCTTGCTCTTTATAACCGCGCAACCAAAACATAACCTCGAAAAAAAAACCCGCTAACATTAAAATAATAGCGCCTGATTCGTTACCCATTGCGTAACAGGTAAAAGAGGCTATAAAAACCAAACAAGCTAAGGACCAGTTAATTATGTTCTGCATATTTCTACCTCTGTGTGTTTTTGTGTTTGTCTGTGCAATTTAACTGTAGACCTAAAATTAAATAGGTACAATCATCTTATAAAAAAACTTGCCATTAATTACCTTGAGCTCGTAACCCCATGTTGATAATCTAAGTACTTTAAAATTAAGGGCCAATAAATAATGCAAACGTTTAAAGATCAGCACCCTATCCATACAGACATCACCGTAGCGTGGGCTGATATGGATGCGCTACAACACGTAAATAATGTAGTGTATTTACGTTACTTTGAAATAGCCCGAATCGACTTCTTAAATAAAATAAATCTGTTCGATACAATAAGCCCTAATGGCGTAGGTCCGGTAATAAGCGAAAATAACATTCGTTATAAACGCCCAGTTACTTTTCCAGACACGCTTACGGTTGGCGTTACTATTTCTGATATAAAAACAGACCGCTTTAATATGAATTATACCGTTTACAGCCATGCACAAAAGGCTATAACCACAACAGGCACTTCTAAAGTGGTCATGTTTGATTTTGAAACAGGCCAAAAAGCCCTCATTGCAGAGCCTCTTTTATCGGCGTTAGTTAGCTACTCTCAAGACGAGCAATAAGGAACTCTCATGCAATACAGCCCACTTGGCAGCAGTGGTATTAACGTTTCTAGAGTATGTTTAGGCAGTATGACTTGGGGTAAACAAAATACTCAAAGCGATGCTGATGAACAAATAGCCTATGCGCTAGAGCAAGGCGTAAACTTTATTGATACAGCCGAAATGTACGCAGTCCCCCCCTCTCCAGAGACCTATGGTAAAACCGAGGAAATTATTGGCGACTGGCTATCGCGTAATAAACAAAAACGCGGCGATGTAGTACTTGCCACAAAAATAGCAGGCAATGGCTTATCGTGGGTACGCGATGGTGGCAATATTACGCGTCAAACAGTAATAGAAGCCGTGGACGACTCACTTAAGCGCCTGCAAACTGACTACATTGATTTATATCAGCTGCATTGGCCAAACCGTTCTACCCCGCACTTTGGCAGACAGTGGCCCGGCACACTTAAATTTACCGATGTAAATACACAAGAACAGCAAGCTAGCATGCTTGATATTCTTGAAGGTCTTAATGATTGCGTTAAAGCAGGTAAAATTAAGCACTGTGGTTTATCTGACGACACACCATGGGGTATAAGCCAGTTTTTAAATTTAGCCAAAGAGCATAACTTACCGCGTATGGTATCTATTCAAAATGAGTTTAGCCTAGCGCACGCTAAAGATTGGCCGTATTTAATAGAACAATGTGTTCATGAAGATATTGCGTATTTACCATGGTCACCTCTAGCGGCTGGTTTATTAACGGGTAAATACTTAAACGGCGCGCGCCCTGAAGGTTCTCGTTGGACGTTTATGCAGCGCAACGGTATTTTTAGAGATACACCCAATGCAGAGCAAGCCACTAAGCAGTATGTTGAACTGGCTCATGCAAACAATATTACTCCAGCACAACTAGCACTGGCATGGTGTAACCAAGTAGATGGCGTAACCTCTTCAATTATTGGTGCAACAAGCATAGCCCAATTAAAAGAAGATATTGATGCATTTAACATCACGTTAAACGACGAAATTCTTAGTGAGATTAACACTATATTTAAAAACTATCCTATGCCTTATTAAGCATGTACCAGTTAAAAGCAGCCTTGAACAAGGCTGCTTTTAACTAAAATATTTGACCCTACTACAACCAACACTATACTTTAATTAAGTTTTCTTAATTCAACGAACACTTATCAATGCTGAAAAACGGATACTATGCATTTTGTCTATTAATTGTATTTAACGCGCATGCTGTTGAGCAAAAAGTACAGCCTCTAGAAGAAATTATTTGGCTACAAAGTTACACGCCCCCTTTTCATATAGCTAAAAGCGAAAGTGCACCACAAGGCGGTATTTGCGACAACCTAACCGAGCAACTCATTAGAACCATAACAGATGTAAAACATACCCGCTTAATTGTCCCTCAGCAGCGTATAAATAAATATTTAAGTGAAGGACAAAACGTATGCTTCCCGTGTGTTATTTATAAAAAACATAATAACCAACTACTTAACTACTCAAATCCAACAACGGTATATCCCCCATTTTCAATTATCACGACTAAAGAGCTAAAGCCCAAATTAGAAGAAAAGCACGGCTCGCCTATTCACCTTATTAATTTATTAACCGACCCGCAATACGTATACGGGCAAGCTGCTGCACGTAAATTTACAACTAAAATTAATACAATTATTGAAAATACAAAACGAGATAAAGAGTCGTCGTTAAGTTGGAGTAGCGAAAATGAAAGTCAGGCTGTTATAGCACGCTTGAGTCACGGCTTTTTAGACTACTCAATTGATTACCCGTTTATGGCCGATTACTTTAATAAACAAGGCGAATTTACGAATATAGAGAGTGTACCAATTGCAGAAAATGACATTCAATTTATACGAGGAGCAATAGGTTGTGCGGCTAACGCACCTAATAATTTTGCACAGCAAGCGCTTAAAAAAATTAACCGCGCACTAAAAAATAATGTACTACAATCGCCTGAGTATCAACAAAGTCAGCATAATTGGCTTAAAACTACCTTTGCCGACTTTGATCAACACTACCAACAGCAAGTTATTAATTTTTACTTACTTGCCACTGATGCTCAAGCAAGCACTGATCATTAGCATAAAGTGCCACAGCAAAAATACTTTTAGGTGTTACCTCGCCCACGCCCGACGGTGTGCCTGTCATTACTACATCACCATCTTCTAAGCTCATAAATTCACTAATTTCTTGTAAAATTGAGTCCGGATTATGCAGCATAAAATGAGTATCGCCTTGCTGAACTACTTTATTATTAATTTTAAGTTCAAAGGTAAAGTGCTTCATTGCATCAGTTAGCGCTACAAAATCACTTAAAATAACAGAGCCGTCGAACGCTTTAGCGCGCTCCCATGGAAGTCCCTTATTTTTTAATTTACTTTGTACGGTGCGCTTAGTTAAATCAAGGCCGAGTCCAACCCCTACAAATTTTTTATTTTTAACTACAAAACATAGCTCGGTTTCATAATGCAGTGTATCGCCGTTATGAGCAGCAAATAACGTATTTGTAATCGCGCTATTTGGTTTGTTAAATAAAACCATTTGATCTGGTGTTTCGTTGTTTAGCTCTGCAATATGTGCGGTATAGTTACGGCCAACACAGACTACTTTTGATGGTGTTAATTCTTCAGATACTAACTTTATTGAATGCATATAAATAATGTCTCAGTTATTGGACCTGTTGACCTTTCAGGATTAAAATTTGTTCAATCTAGGGGCTATTTAATCGCGGCGCGAGGTTTGTAACCTAGTGGGCTCGATAACTGCTCCTGCGTTATTCTACTGACTTACATCCCTGTAAGAATAAGTAAAAACCGAGCAAAGCTTCCGCGTCCTGCTCACGCCCCTTACCTAAATCCATGTAGGCAACAAAGAGTAAATAGCCCCTGGGCAGAACCCTTCGGGCAGCGCATGTTTGGCATTTGTGCTACGTTATCGCCTATTTATGGGGAATAACCACACTACACAGGCTCTGCCTTGCCTAAATACCAAACATACTGCTGCAAATTTAACCTCGAAAGATAAACAGGCCCTAGCTAATAAGCGTTTCAAGTAAGCTCAAATTAATAGGTTTAAGTAAAACTCGGTCGATATTTAAATCTTTTATTTCTTTAGGGTCTGGCTCTGCGCCACTTACAATCACCAAGCGTAGCTCTGGATATCGCTCATTAACTTGCTGGCCTAAATCAATGCCACGCCCATCGGGTAAATGCATGTCTAACAATACCTTATTAAATTGCTGGTCGTGATTAAGTATTTGCAAACATTGTGCGCAGCTAGACGCAATGACGGTTTCAACGCCTAGACTTTCTAAAAGTAGCTGCGTAATTTGCGCTGCATCGTGATCGTCTTCAACAAGTAAAAAGCGCTGCTTTTTCTCGGTTAAGCCCTTACTACAATTTATATCTTTAGCTTGCGGTGCATGCTCTGGCGCTACCAAATAATCTTGCAAACATTGATATAAAGCCGCGCTATCAACAGGTTTTGGTATTACATCGTTAAAGCCAAGTGCAGCAAGCTCCTCATGTATGCCTTTCATAGTAGCGGCAGTGAGCGCGATTATTGGGCCTTTGTAACCCATTTTTCTAAGCTCTATGGTAGCTTCCTTGCCGCCCATTACAGGCATATGAATATCAATAAAAATAATGTCGTAAGGCGCTTTATACGCATCTGCAATACGCACCTTTTCAAGCGCTTGTTGGCCATGTTCGGCATAATCGACGCGCGCACCACAGGTACTGATCATATGACCGACTAGCATGCGTAAATCACGTAAATCATCAACTACTAATACTCGCCCATGCACTTTACATGGAGCCGATTTACTTTGTAGTTGCGGCGCACTGCTAAAATTAAGTACCTGTCGTTCTACTTCGCTAATATCACCTGGATACACAGAAATCGTAAATGTGGAACCTTTGCCTATTTCAGAGTGCAAACTAATATCACCGTGCATACGCGCTAACAATTCAGCACATATTGCCAAACCTAAGCCTGCGCCACCTACAGAGCGTGATTCTACATCAGCTATTTGTTCAAATGGCTTGAATATTAGTTCTTGTTTTTCAGGGGCAATGCCCATGCCTGAGTCTTTAATGCTAAAAAATAGCATTTCACGATCATCAACCCACTGCGTCCACGCATTAACAACAATTTCGCCTTTATCGGTAAATTTAACCGCATTATTTATTAGATTTATTAAAATTTGGCGAACTCTTGTTGCATCAAGTCGTGCAACCAAAGGTAATGGCTGATGAGATTCAAAGCGCAGCGTAAGGCCCTTATCTAGCACCGATACGCGCATTAGCGTGTATACATCGGCAAGCATGCTATCAAGGTTAACTTCGCTTAGGGTAAGTTCCAGTTTATCGGCTGCTATTTTTGACAAATCGAGCACATCGTTTAACAGGCTCAATAAATGTTTACCGTTTCGATAAATAACACCTAATTCATTTTCTGCTTGCTGACTAAAGTCGCTCTGCATTAATAGTTCGGTGTAACCTAAAATAGACGATAGAGGAGTACGTAATTCGTGGCTTAAATGAGCTAAAAAGCGGTCTTTTGAGCGATTTTCAGCTTCGGCCTTTAAACGCTCTACTCGCTCACCTTCAACATCTTTACGAGCAAGTGCATAACGAATAGCGCGCGCAAAGCGGCTCGAACTCATTTCTGTTTTTATTAAATAATCTACTGCACCGGCATCAAGCGCTGCCGAGTCTAACTCGTCGTTTGACTGCCCAGTAAGCATAATTATGGGGCCGCTAAAGCCATTGGCAATTGCTTCTTTTAATACATCTAAACCATTAGATGCACCCAAGCGGTAATCAAGCAGGCAAATGTCATGCTCGTTTTTACTAAGCGTTGCAATTGCCTGCTCTGGGGAACTTATCCATTGAATGTTAAACGTGTGTGAATCCAATTGGTCCAGATAGTCGCAGGTGAGTATGTAATCATCTTCATCATCTTCTACAAGCAGCAACTGAGTCACTTTATCTAACATACAATCTCCATTAATCGTTAAATGTTGTCGGTAGCTCTACAAACTCTACCCAGTATTTTCCTAGCGTTTTCATCAAATCAACTAAACCATCAAACGTCACTGGCTTAGTAATATAAGATGCGGCACCTAAGTTATACCCTTTAACCATGTCTTCTTCTTGCTTAGACGTAGTTAAAATAACAACCGGAATTCCCTTTAAATTAGGGTTTGCTTTTATAGCTTCAAGTGCTTCACGACCATCCATTCTTGGCATGTTTAAATCAAGTAATATCAATCCTGGTCGTGGCGACACTGTTTTGTCTTCAAACTTACCTTTACGTTCTAAATATTCAAGTAACTCAACGCCATCTTCAACAAAATGAAGCTCGTTAAGTACACGGCTTTCGGCAAGGGCATCTTGTGTTAACAAACGATCATCTTCATCATCGTCTGCCATTAAAATAGTAATAGGTTTTACTTTTGAATAGGGCATTTAAGCCTCTCCTTGCAATGTGAAAAGCGCAGCTTCCACAGGTAGTTTTATAATGAAGGTTGCACCTTCACCGTCTTTACTTTTTGCTGTAATTGTTCCGCCATGACGTTCCACAATACGCCTACATACAGAAAGGCCAATACCTGTGCCTTTATATTGTGAGCGACCGTGCAAACGTTGAAACGGTACAAATATTTTATCGGCATAGTCCTGTGAAAAACCAATACCGTTATCTTCTATAGTAATAACTTGAAAGCTCAAATTGGTATTATGATCCTCACTAAAAATATCTTTATCTTGGTAGCTGATTTTTATATGTGGACTTACACCTGGGCGCCTAAATTTTACAGCGTTCGACAACAAGTTTAAAAACAGCTGCTGCATTTGGCTTTTATCAGCCTGAATAACCGGTAAGTCTTCTACATCAATTTGTGCATCTGACTCTTTTATCGCAATTTCTAAATCACTTAATATATCGGTTACTACTTCGTTTAAATTTGTATCATCGAAGTCTTTGCCGCGTGTAGTAATACGCGAGAACTCTAATAGGTCATTAATTAAGTTAGACATGCGTTGCGCTGCATTTTTCATGCGGCCAATGTAATCAATCCCTTTTTCACCCAGCTCATCTTTAAACATGGTTTCTAGGCGGTCACTAAAGGCTTGAATTTTTCTAAGCGGTTCTTGTAAATCATGGCTCGCTACAAAAGCAAACTCTTCAAGCTCTCGGTTACTTCGGCTCAGTTCGTCAGAATACAACGTTAATTCTTGCGTACGCTCAGACACTTTAGTTGCTAAAGTCTCGTTTTGTTTTTCAAGCTCAAAACGATACTTAGCTGCATTTCTTAAATTAAGACGTGTCATTACAAACATACCAATAATAAGTAATAAGCTTGTGATTGCTGTAATAGCAAACGTGATTTTAGCTTCATTCTTAATTTGCGCTAACTTTGAAAAATGGCTCACTTTAAAGAGTAATTCACGGTCTTGAATTTCATTAACATACTCTCTAATTTGCTTATAAAGCTCCCGACCTTTATGTGTATTTAACACATAAATTGCACGTCGCTCTTTGTCATCCAATGCTAGGTTTACAGTTTGCTTCAGCTCTTTAATTTTGCTATCAACTAGTACTAACAACTGAGCAATACGCTCAGCTTGGCCGTCAATCTCAGAGTGTAGTGACTTAACATGATCTGTTTGAGCTTCAATTTGTCCAATAGCATCGTAATAAGGCGTTAAATAGTCAGTCTCTTCTGTTAATAAATAACCGCGCTGACCAGACTCAGCCTGCACTATTGATAAATGCAGTTGCTCAATTGCCGCTGTCAGCATATTAGTGTTATCTAAACTCTTTTGGGTTTGCGTTAAACCTTGAATCGTATTCAATGCTAAAACTGCGTTACCTACAATAATACTTAACACAACAACTATAAAAGCTGCCCAAGTAACATTCGCTTTACCTTGCTGTTTTTGCTTGCTCATTTAGCTTCCCGAATTAGAGTTTGTACAACACTTACTATTTATTGAGAGTCAGTTATTTTTTGTAAACTTTCACTACACTGTTGGCAATTGTTAATAATTTTATCAAGTGCATCTAGCGCTTTTTCTTTTGGCATATCGTTTTCAAGTACCAACTTAATAAGCTCTGCATTCATCGATATACGATTAAGCGGCGCTCTTGCGTCGTGTACTAATTTATTTAGTTGCTCTGTTTGGTTATCGGATGTCATGCCCTTCCTCAAATCTATTTATATTCGCCAATACCGCCATATGCATTAAGGCGGTTATAAAGTGTTTTGGTGCTAATACCCAGCATTTGTGCAGCAAGCGTTTTATTACCTTGCACCTTATCAAGCGTTGCATGAATAAGTTCTTTTTCAACTTCTTCAATGGTTTGTCCTGCTGATACTGGCTTTTCGGCCGCTTGGTTATTAACGCGCGAAAAAGGCGACTCTAAGTTATCAGGTAGAGTAATGTCGCTGGTTTGCGGATCGCTCATAATAAATGCACGGTGTATAGCGTGGCGAAGCTCTCGCACATTACCTGGCCATTCATAGCTTTGTAACTCTTTGAGCTGCGCTGGCGTCCAACTAAATGGGGTACCGTTTTCATCATTAAGTTGATCTAAAAATGCTTTAGCTAATAAAGGAATATCTTCTTTCCTATCGCGAAGTGGCGGTATATCAATAGGAAAAACAGCCAACCTAAAGTAAATATCTTCACGAATAATATTATTTTGCGCTAAATCGGTAAGCGAGCGGTTAGTGGCTGAAATAACACGACAATTGGTTGGTATTTCTCTGTTACCACCTACGCGTGTTACTTTTTTAGTTTCAAGTACTCGCAGTAAATTTGGCTGCATATCAATTGGCATTTCGGTTACTTCATCTAAAAACAAAGTACCGTTATTTGATTGCTCAAACACACCTTCTTTACGTGCAATTGCGCCTGTAAATGCGCCTTTTTCGTGGCCAAATAACTCACTACCAATTAATTCTTTTGAAAGTGCGCCACAGTTGCTAGCAACTAATGGGCCTTCGCACTGGCTTGCGTTATGAATAGCTTGAGCCACTACTTCTTTACCTGCACCACTTTCACCCATAAGCATCACGTTAGCGTTTGTTTTAGCTACGCGTTCAATCATGTTGTATAGTTTTTGCATTGGCTCAGACTCACCAATTAACCCACCAAAGTGGCGTGTAATACCGCTCGACTTGGCTTTTTTAACTGTTTTTTTAGGGCCATTTAAAACGAGTTCTAAATCTTCGCGTTGTAATGGTTTTAATAAATGCCCTACATTTGGCTCACACATTTCAGCTAAAATGCCTTTAACTGAAGGATGACCCGATATAAGTGTAATTTTTGGAGATTGCCCAATCGCTTTTAAATGATCAAGTAAGTGCAAACCGCTACCATCTGGTAACATAAAATCAAGTAGCACATGGTCAAAGGTATTATTTTCAAACCATTGATGTGCTTCTTTTAAACTGGTGGCGGTGCTTATATTGTGGCCGAGGAATTCGACTATGTGGCAAACAACGTCACTAAATTCAACGTCATCGTCTACTAAAAGTATGTCTAACATGATAAATCCCTATGCTTTTTTTCTTATTCTACGCATCCTAAATATTAATTTAAAGGCACGCCTAGAATCTAATTACTTAAATAGCTAAGTAATCCAATGCTATTTATTTTACCAACCTTACATTTACGTATGCTTAAAAAAAACGATCACAAATTACGAAAAATAATTAAAATCGTTTCTATTTGTAGAATGGTAGCAACTGTTATCATTAGAAGCTTAAAAAAGGAGACGAAATGCAGCAATTAAAAACCTTAGTTCATTCAGGTATTAATATTGACCACGGTAGTCAGTTTACGCGCTTAACAGCTCGCGCCATTGTTATTAAAAATAATAAAATACTTTTAATGTATACAAACCGCTATGAAGATTACAGCTTACCTGGTGGTGGAGTAGATGAAGGCGAAAGTATTGAACAAGGCTTAATTCGCGAACTAAGCGAAGAAACCGGTGCACAACAAATAAGTGTAGTTAAAGCCTTTGGACTCTATGAAGAGTATCGCCCTTGGTATAAAGAAGACTTTGATATTATTCATATCAAATCGTATTGCTTTGTATGTAATATTGCCGACGAGTTTGGCAAAGCACAGTTAGAGCATTATGAGCAGCAAAATGGCATGACTGCTAAATGGGTTGATATTAACGATGCAATTGCTCATAACGAGCGCACACTTGCTAACAGTGAAAAACAAGGACTCTCCATTTTACGAGAAACCTACCTACTAAAGCGCATTGCTAAAGAACTTCTATAAGTTGAATAAGCATGAGCAGTCAACCTTGTAAATTTTGCATCAATCAGAACTTTTTACTGCTTTGGATAATATATTCATAGTAGTAAAAAGTTATTAGCAGAATAAAAAACCCAAAATAGATAATACATTTCAATAGCTTGAGATTAATTAATACTGTTTTTTTGATATTGGCTTTCGTTTTGCACCCTTATAGATAATTAATTTGTAAGGAGATAGAAATGAGTAACACAGTTAAAACGATTAATCCGGCAACTGAGCAAACCATTGAAACCTACACGCTACTTTCTCAAAAAGAAGCAGAACAGGTAATCGAAAAATCTCACGAAACATATTTAAAATGGCGCTTAACGTCGTTCACTGAACGTGCGAGATACCTTAATAAGTTAGCCTCACTTTTCGAAGAGCAAAAAGAATCTATCGCAAAACTCATGACCGAAGAAATGGGTAAAGTATACGAGCAAGGCTTTCAAGAAGTTGAACTATGTGCAGGAATTTGTCGTTACACAGCCGAACAAGGCCCACAAGTACTTGCTGACGAAGAACGTGATATGGACGGCGGCCGTGCAATTATCAGCTACCAACCAACAGGTGTACTGTTAGGTATTCAACCGTGGAACTTTCCGCTTTATCAGGTAATTCGCTACAGTGCTGCCAACATAATGGCGGGTAACACAACCGTATTAAAACATGCTGGTAACGTATTTGGCATGGCTGAAAAAATTGAAGAGCTATTTAAACAAGCCGGTTTCCCAGAGTACTGTTTCAGCAACTTACTCATCGACGGTAAAACCGCCAGCTCACTCATTGCGCACAAAGCAATTAGCGGCGTAACCTTTACGGGTAGTGATGCCACAGGTAAAAAAGTAGCTGCAGAAGCGGGTAAACACGCTAAAAAAACAGTGTTAGAACTGGGTAGCAACGATGCATACTTAGTACTCGATGACGCTGATTTAGAGCTTGCAGTTAAAACCTGTGTAACAGGTCGCATGATCAATAACGGCGAAACGTGTGTTTCAGCTAAGCGTTATGTTGTTGTTGAGTCACTTTACGATGACTTTAAAGCACAAATTAAAGAGCAGTTCGAAGCCATGAAAATGGGCGACCCAATGGCAGATGGCACAGACTTAGGCCCAATGGCTCGTGAAGATTTACGCGACGGCATTCACGACCAAGTAATGGAATCAGTTAAAGCAGGTGCAAACATAGTAACGGGTGGCGAAATACCATCGCAAACAGGTTACTACTACCCACCAACGCTACTTGATAACCTATCACCTGGCATGCCGGCCTACGATGACGAATTATTTGGCCCTGTCGCTTCGCTTATTAAAGCGAAAGATAACGACGATGCTATGCGCATCGCCAACGACTCTCGCTACGGTTTAGGCGGTGGTATTTTCTCAAAAGATGAGGAAAAAGCGATTGAGCTTGCTAAAAAGTACTTCGACACCGGCATGATCAACATTAACGGCTACGGTTTAGCACAACCTAACCTACCATTTGGTGGCGTTAAAGGCAGTGGCTACGGCAGAGAACACGGCGGCTTTGGTATGCGCGAATTTGTTAATGTTAAAAGCATTATGATCGCCAGCTAATTTAGCTGCATAAATGAAATAAGTGTTTTAAATCCAGATTCTTAATATGTGTTTAAAACACAAAAATTACTAAGCCTAAAAGTGGGTAACCACTTTTAGGCTTTTTTATGACTTGTAGAAAGTAGTTTTCAGGAAACAATACTTAGTTTTTAGTAAGAGACAGTACCAAATTTTAAGAGATAGTACCGAGTTTTGGATATATTCGTAGGTGCGATTTTACATCGCGCTTTTAATCTGAGGAGTCAAAGACTGCAAACATAGCCTTTAATGGGGAATAAATATCGTGGTCTAATTTTATATTTAATCGTAAACTCTCATACCCACCAAGTGTTTAGTCGTTTTTCAATGCTCTAGCTAAATAATTTACTGCGGCCTGAACAACTAGCCAAGAAATATCACATGTATCGACATCAGGGTACATTTTACTAGCCATTTGCTCATAAGGATGTATTAGATTTCGGGACCCTCAAAGTGCACGGGAGAACTGTCTAGCATTTAAACCTAACCAACCTATATGATGTGTTACATCAATTACTATTTTTCGCTTACTAGCGTTACTTATAGCTGGCTCTTGGTATTTTACGAGAAAGTTTGATGAGGAATGGAGAATGATTAGGTAATATTTAGCTAGGTACTCAAAGCGCTTTTTCTCAAGCCCTAGTATTAGAAAAGCTATCGAACGCTTAGTGAATAAACTAAATTGCATAATAATCGAGTTAATTCGTTTATCTGATTTATATTTTTCAACTTCAATAAACTTTGTGCCCATTTTACGTTTCGTATTTTGCTGGAGCATCCATAAAGTGAAAACTGCCCCAGAGTAATAGTAAAAAAAACATGGGCAGAGAAGCCAATATAAGGTCATATTCTACAAAATTATCGCTAAGCCAATAGCATCCAAAAAACACTATGGGATATATTAAAACGCCCCATAGAAAAAATTTATTCATGATTCTATTAAACAATGGAATATTAATACTAGGCTTACTTCCTAAGCCCATAGGACTAGCGATAACTGCAAATGGGTATACAAGTAAAGGAATAGCACCTAAAACCAATAAAGTAAGCCGAAAAAACTCAAACATATAATCGAACATCCAACGTTTTGAACGTATTAACGCTATTCTCAATGACTAAAAAGTACAAACAAGGTAAGTTAATTGCCAGCGCTTATTTTGAGAGCTTTACCACTCTTTACTTCTAAGAAAACAAGTATATATATTAAAAATAAAGTACAAACCAAATAACACAGTAACAATTCAACACAAGTCAGGCTTCAGCTATTAATAACTCAATGCTTTATATAAATACCGCTATATCTAACGTTACTAATCAAACCTCGGCACTTTTCGCTTGTCTGCCTTATTCATAGCAAGCTCTTGAATTTCTTCTTGCTTGTGCTGCGCCGATTTAGTTTCTAATGATTGCTGATTAGCGTTTTCGTAAGAAAGCTCAGTCAGTAGCGCAAAGTGATCAGAGCCATACTTAGCTAAGCGCTTAATACGTTTTACTTTAAAACCTTCGCTGTGAAATAAGTGATCGAGCGGCCAACGCATAAAAAAGTAGCCTGCATGAAAGGTGTTATAAAAACCACGGCCTTTTCGAGGGTCTAAAAAGCCACTTATCTGCATAAACAAACGGGTGCTACGCGACCATGCTACGTCGTTTAAATCACCGGCAACTATGGTAGGTCGTGTTGGGTTTTTAAGTGCTTTAGCCACCATTATTAGCTCTGAGTCGCGCGGACGCGATGAGTCTTCTTCGGTCGGGCTTGGCGGTGCTGGGTGAATAAAGTGCCCTTGCATTTGCAGGCCTTCATCGTTTTCAAACAGAATATGAATTGAGGGAATATCTTCTTCTATGAGCTCACATATTTGTGCATCGAGTATTTTAAACTTGCTGTATAAGTGCATGCCGTAACGATTGTCTTTAGGGCATTCTATGTAATACGGGTAATTTTTTTTGATGACTGAT
Organism: Pseudoalteromonas sp. APC 3358; assembly: GCF_030408075.1. NCBI lineage: Bacteria > Pseudomonadati > Pseudomonadota > Gammaproteobacteria > Alteromonadales > Pseudoalteromonadaceae > Pseudoalteromonas > Pseudoalteromonas sp. APC 3358. Next base: position 220,590 of record NZ_JASDCE010000002.1, on the reverse strand, counting down.
AATTTATTTTCCCACCAGCTATCGCTCTCAAGCGTAATAAGTAGGTCGGGTTGATGCTCATCAACAAGGCTAATTAACTGCTCACTTTTATGGTTCGACATAAGTACATTTGCCGACATAATCCTTATACTATGATCTATATGCTTAGGTGCGCTTTGCACTTCTTTTTTAGCAAGCCACGTATACGGGTAAATCCATTTACCTTGTAAAATCATTATAAGTAATGAGGTTAAGGCTATAAACACGTAACCTATTTCGCTACTTTGCCATAATAAAAACAACGAAGTAACGGCGACAAAACTGGCAATATAAAAAACCTGTAAACGAACAAAGTCGCAGCTACGCACTAAGTAATGCTGGCTGTACGACATAGGTAGTAAGGTAACCAGTAAAAAAAAGCCAATAATTATAGCCAGCGCAATGAGCATTTTAATATCCTTATAAAGTTAATTTAGCGACTTAAAATTGAAAGTATTTCTCGAGTATCGTGCACCATATGGATAACTGTACGGTCTACTTCAATACTCACTGTACCATTATCTCTAGAGCGTTCAATCACTCTACCTCGTTTGTATAAATCACGATCTAAATAGTCGCCTCGGTGGTAGCTTTTACTTAGCCCTGGTGGCGTCCAACCTGCACGAATTAGCTGCTTAGCCTCTTTTTTAGAAAGGTAGACATTGTCGTTATGCTTATGTGAATGATGCTTTTTATGGCCGTGTTTATGACCATGCTTATCTTTATGCGGTTTTGCATCTGCGCTTATTGAAAATAAAGCCAATGCTATTAGTACTGTGTGTATAGGTGCTCTCATAAATAATCTCTAGCATAATTAATAGCTAAAGATTAACAAACACGGATGAACATCATATGAAACAACTAACACTTATTTAACGTTGTTTATATTGTGTTTTACAGTGGCTTCGCATAATGGCGGGATCGCGTAATTTTAAATGTTTTGTTTTACGACCTGCATGGCGCTTACGCCACACTTTAAAACTGCCTTTTGAAACATTGTCTCGCATAAAAACCACCAGCTGCGGATACTTTAATCCGTATAGCTGCTCTATAGCCTCGTAGGGGGTTCTATCTTCCCACGCCATTTCGATAATGCGTGACTGCTGCTCTGCGTTAAACATGGTATATCTCACAAATTTTAACTTATACGCTAGGTAAAAATACTTAGATCAATGCAATTAAGCTCAGTAACTGTATAATTGGCGTTCAAGTTATGTACTTTAAAAGATATCGAATTTATATTTATGCGCGCAATATTTCTGTTTTTAGCTTTAACTTTACCTTCGTTATTACTTGCAGCGCCAAGTAAAACCCTGCGCTGCGTAACAACCCACTACCCGCCTTTTACTATATTTGATGAGAAAAGCGATACGTTCACGGGTTTAGATATTGAATATTTAACCTTTATTGAGCGTAATTTAAATCTTAAAATTGACGTAATTCATCTGCCATGGGCGCGCGTTAAAAAAGAAATGGCGCTGGGTTACTACGACTGCTATTTCTCTTTGGCCAATACAGAGGAACGTGCAAAGTATTTAGATTTTACAAGCGTGCCCTTGCATACTACTAAGTATGGTTTATTTACTTTAAACAAAGATAAATTGCTTACTGACGATTTATTTAATGCCCCAATAGCGATGCTGCGCGGTGTTGCTTTGCCTGAGGTTATTGCTACAAAGTACAACCTTGATGAGAGTAATTTACTTCGCTCACTTTCAACTAAAGACACTTTTGAGCTACTTGAAAAAAAACGTGTTGAATACGCAATAACTAACTATCAAGCGGGTTTGTGGTACTCAAAAGAATATAAAAACATTTATGCTCGGCAATTAAATGAGTTTACGTTTCCTACTTACATTGCTTTTAAGCGTGGCGTAATAGATACAAAATTAGTTGATGAGCAAATAAAGCGTTTTAAAGCACAAACTCAATAATTAACACTGCACACGTTAAGAGATAACCAATGTTTACAAAACTACCAAAGTGGGTTGAATATGGCGCGTTTACGCTCGCATTTATAGCGGGCATAGTAAACGCTGTAGGCTTATTAGGATTTGAGCACCAGGCTATTTCGCATGTATCTGGCTCTGTTACTTTACTTGGTATTAAAGCAATAACTAATCCCAGTACTGCCTTATTGTTACTTTCAATAATTGTTAGCTTTATGTTGGGTTCGGCACTGTCGGGCTTTTTGCTCTCTGGTGGCTCATTAAAACTTGGTCGTCATTACGACACTTTGCTTTTTATTGAAGGATTGCTACTACTTGCGAGTGCTTATTTACTCAAAAACACATTCGTTTACGGCATTGTTTTAACGTCTGCTGCGTGTGGGTTACAAAATGCGCTAGCAACTAATTACAGTGGTGCTGTTATACGTACGACACATTTAACCGGTATTTTTACTGACCTTGGTTTAATGCTAGGTAAAGCGCTTAAAGGTGAGCAATTTGATGCCCGTAAAGGCGTTATGTTTTTGCTCATTATTGCAGGCTTTTTACTAGGCGGTATAACCGGCTACGTTTTATTTAAGCATTACTTAGTGCTGGCTTTGGTGTTTCCTGCTGTGGCTTGTTTTGTTTTATCAATTACGTATCGGGTTTATAGGTTACGTACGCTTTAACGCAACAAGTTTAAATGCATATTAAAACCGCATATTATAGAGGCAATGCAATATAGATTACTTTCAAGGAATGTATGAAACCTTATTTTTTGCCGCTGATATTACCCTTTAGCCACGCTGCGTTTGCCAATAATCAAAATAATGATGCAATAGAAACCATAACAACTACGGCATCACGTATTGAAGCGCTATCTACCCCACTCCCTTTATCAATAAGTACACTTAGCGAAGCGCAGCTAAATAGCATAGCGCCTACCCATATTGAAGAAGCCCTGCAACGTGTAGCAGGGGCTAATATTCAACGCGGAAATGGCCAAGAGTATTTACCCGCACTTCGCTCCCCGGTACTTTCGGGCGCAGGCGCTTGTGGTGGCATATTGACTTTGGAGGATGGCATACCACTTAGAGCAGCTGGGTTTTGTAATATAAACGAGCTATTTGAAGCGCACAGCGAAATGGCGCAGCGCATTGAAGTATTAAAAGGCCCTGGCTCTGCACTTTATGGCTCAAATGCTGTGCATGGTGTTATTAATGTAATAACGCCCGACACTACTCAAGGCGGTGGTTTAGTTGGTTTAGATTATGGCTCGTACGGTTATACTCGCTACAAATTACGTGCAGGACAAGATTACGGCAACAGCGGTATAGGCATTAACGCAAGTGTTACCGACGATAGCGGTTACCGCGACGACGAAAGCGTAGAACAACAAAAAGTAAATATTCGCCATCGCTATTCAAATAATAATTTATTACTTACCTCAGGCCTTACTTACACAAATCTTGATCAGCAAACGGCTGGATTTATTACAGGCTTTGAAAGCTATAAAAACGAAGACCTCTCGCAAAAAAACTTTGACCCAGACGCATTTAGAAAAGCACGTGCATTTAGAGCATGGAGCAATGCAACATGGCAATTAAATAACGATGATGTGCTCTCTACTACGTTATATTTTCGCGACCAAAGCATGGACTTTTTTAAGCACTTTTTACCCGGCACACCGCTTGAAAAAAACAGTCAAACTGGTTTTGGCGTACAATCGCTTTATCAACATAATTTACAAAGCAATATAAAAATAAACCTAGGGCTTGATGGCGAATACACGCAAGCCGATTTTACTCAAAGCCAATACGAGCCCACTCAAGGTTCTGCATTTTTAGTTGCTACAGTGCCACAAGGTAAGCATTACGATTATGATGTAAACGCCACGCTTTATGCCCCTTTTGCATCTATTGATTGGCAATTAAATAAGTGGTTACTTACCGCAGGTGTGCGCTACGAGCATATGCAGTACGACTACACCAATAATATGCTAGCAGGTAGAACAAAAAACGATGGCACAGAATGCGGCTTTGGTGGCTGCCGATACAGCCGCCCAGCGAGTGCTAAAAATAGCTTTAGTAATTTATCACCAAAGCTTGGGGTTAGTTATCAGTACAATACAAATGACACGCTTTATGCGAACTTTTCTCGTGGTTACAGAGCGCCACAAGCGGTTGAGTTATACCAATTACAACGCGAGCAAACTACTGCAAATTTAAGCGCCGAAATAGCCAATAACGCAGAGCTGGGTATTAAAGGGATTTACGAAAAACTACGTTATGGCGTGTCGGTTTACGCTATGAGTAAACACAATACGATTTACCGCGATAGTGATTTTTTTACGGTAAATAATGGCAGCTCTCGCCATCGTGGTATTGAGCTTGAGCTTGACTACCAGCTCACCAAGTCGCTTGCGCTTAACTTTGCAGGCACTCACGCAAAGCATACTTACACTAACAACCAAATACTTAACGGTTTAAATATAAACGGCAACGACATAGATACCGCGCCGCGTAATATTGCTAATCTCGATTTAACATGGCAGGCATTAAACAACGCGCAATTTGCTTTGCAGTGGCACCGCGTTGGTAACTACTACACCGACCCAGAAAACTTAAATAAATACCAAGGGCATGATGTTTTAAGCCTACGCGCACAGTGGCAAGTTACTAATAACCTTGAAGTGCTTGCCCGCATTATTAATTTAACTAATGAGGCTTATGCGGAACGCGCCGATTACACCAGCTTTACCGGCGACAGGTACTTCCCTGGCAAACCACGTAACGCCATGCTTTCGGCAACTTATACGTGGTAATGCTTATTTAAGGGCTAAACTTATTTAAGAGCTAAGCTAATTTAACTGATTTAAGTCGCTCATGTATTTCATGGGCGACTTTTTCATCACCTTTTTAAACATAGTAATAAACGCACTAACCGACTCATACCCTAATAACTCCGACACCTGCTGCACACTTTGCTTATCAGAAAGCGCTTTTAAGGCTGTAATTATATGCAATTGCGTACGCCATTTTCCAAATGTCATACCGGTTTCTTTTTTTATTAACCGCGCTAATGTGCGCTCAGTTAATGCAAACTGCTTAGCCCATTGTGGTAGTGTTTTTCGGTTATTTGGCATATTTATAAGCTGATCGCTCATGGTTTGAATTACCTCATTTTTAGATAATACAAAATCCAGTGGTTGTACGGGCATTTCAATAAGTTGATCAAATAACACCTGCGCTAAACGTGCTGTTTTACTATTTAAAGTATAGTGCTGATTATGCCCAGCCAACTCACACATTAGCTCTTTAACCAGCGGCGTAATAGCTAACGTACAGGTATTTAACGGCATACCATTTTTACTGCTATCAATAAATAAATGACAAAGCTGCGCGTTATCAGACGCCCTATTACTATGCACCTTTTGTGCTGGGATCCAAATTGCACTGTGCGTAGGCACCATCCACATTTTGGCCGACACTTCACATGTTACATAACCATGTAGCGCTAAAATTAATTGCCCTTTTGGATGGGTATGTAGTGGTATTTCGTGACTTGCATGCGCGTGCTCTATTTTGGCTATTATGGGCTGCGCCATAGTTTCAAAATTTTTAATGTCGTCCCAGCCAATTGCATCAAACATAGTTTTGTCTGTTTTTAGTTATTTAATGTCATTATCTCTAAATTATAGTTTTTGCTAAGCCTTTATACTAGCGCCCATTAAGTATTAGCTTTAATGGTCTTCCCTTTTGTTAAATAACACACCTAAATCACGCTTTGCTGGCATATTACTTGTGCTTGGCATATTACTTATTGCCGCAAATTTACGCGCCACATTTACAGGTATTGCACCTGTGCTTGAACAAATTATTAATCACTTTGGGCTTAGCGCATCGCAAGCTGGTTTTTTAACAACACTGCCACTCATTGCCTTTGCGGTTGTATCGCCAATGGCCGCAACTCTTGCTAAAAAGCAAGGGCTAGAGCGCACCTTGTTTGTGGCTTTATTATTTATACTTGCAGGGGTTGCGGCGCGGGTAATAAATACCTCAACTATGCTTTTTGTAGGCACCGCTATTATTGGTGTAGGTATTGCCATCGCAAACGTATTATTACCAAGTTTAATTAAGCGCGACTTTCCTGCAAAGGTTGCGTTAATGACCTCTGCCTACGTGCTTACTATGGGCGTGGTATCGGGTGGGTTTTCTACTTTGGTATTTCCGCTTAGTCAGTTAAACGGATTAGGATGGCAACTTGCGCTGGGCTCATCAGCTCTTATTACTCTGGCGAGTATTATTGTATGGATGTCGCAATTAAGTAAGCACACAAAACCCGCGAGTATTGCTCAACACGCTGACACGTCAAAAAGTGTATGGCGCTATTTACTAGCATGGCAAATTACCCTACTGCTGGGCTTAAACTCATTCTTAAATTATATAATTATCACGTGGTTACCTAGCATATTAATCGAAACAGGCCAAAGTGCCACGCAAGCAGGTGCTTATCATGGGGCTTTTCAAATAGCGACTGCATTACCGGGTTTAATATTAATCCCCCTATTGGCAAAATTAAAAGATCAAAGCGCGCTTAGCTTTATTTTAGCCATGCTGAGTGCACTCAGTGCATTGGGGCTACTTTACATGCCTAACTTTGCCTTTGTTTGGACCCTAATGTTGGGCTTTTGCTCTGGAGCGTGTTTTATATTGGGGCTGTCGTTTATTAGTTTACGAACCGATGATTCACAACAAGCGGCGTCACTTTCAGGTATGTCGCAAAGCGTAGGTTATTTACTCGCGGCTATTGGGCCTATGCTAGCTGGTGCATTACACACTACAACAGGCAGTTGGAGTGCGCCATTATGGCTGTGCGCTATTGCCGGAGTACTGTGTGCATTATGTGGTTTAGGCAGTGGTAAAAACACTACTTTAGCTAAATCAGCTAACTAGTTGCTGTAACCACGAAAATAAACCAGATGAAGGTTTACTACTCGCGTGCTTTTGCTCATAGCGTTTATTCGTCGCTTCGCGCTGCTCACGACGCTCTTGCGCTAAATTAGCTTTTGCAGCAAAACGTAAACGCTGTTCTTGAGTAAGCTCATCATTAAAACTAATGGCTGTTTTTTTCACTGCTCGGCTGCTTTTAGGTGAACTACACATATTATTCTCCAAATGACTGACTTATAAGTAGACAGTCATTTGGTTAAATAAATTTCAAACCGCTTACTAAAAAAATGATTTTTGATCAGTATTACTAATAACTCCAACTAACTAGTTTTGTGGGGTTGTATCAAATGCAGGTACTTCGTGTAAGCCGCTCAACCAGCTCAATGTTGATTTAGCCCAAATTTGTGCTGTTGGCGTAAACTGATCACGCTGATCAACCGCACCAATACGCAAGCCATATACACGGTCAGCTTTAGCTTCGTTAGTTGCATAAAGTGTTGTACCACATGTGCCACAAAAACCTTGCGCACGCTTGTTACCGCTTTGCGCTGTCTTAACAAACTCTTTTGGCTCACCTTGGGTAAATACTACCGAATTTGGCTCTGCAATTATAACGGCTCTAAATGGGCCGCTCGACATACGTTGGCAATCGCTACAATGGCAAACAAGTGCATTGTTATTTTGAGACTTTGCTTGGTATTTAATTTCACCACAGTAACAGCTTCCAGTAATTTCCATTATTTAAATCCTTAATGCTTATGAAGATTGAATCGAGATATAAGACCGGCAGTATCGATTCATTATTTTTAAAATATAAAAAAACTGCTCGCCGGTTCATTTGTATATTCGGTTAGGTTTTTAATTTTTGAAAGTGATTTTTAAAAGTTGAGCAAGTGCTACAAACATGATCCGATGTTTTAAATAAAACAGCAATACCACGTTAAGCTAATAGCGTAACGTGGTGCGTTTAAGCTATCTTTTATGTGCGTTTAAATCATAAAATAAGAATAGCAATGTAGAACCTCCCCTTATGTTGGGGGTAATTATTTAAATGCGTTAGCATTTTTTATGCTGTCAAAATCGTTAAAGCGCACATTATGCTGCGCCATTACTTTAAGTATTTTTTCACTTAGCATTTGACGTAAATAAAACGGCTGATTTGGCACAAAATGATGGATAGTATGCGTTTTACCAAAGTTAAAACAAAACAAGTGAAACGGCATAAATAAACGGCTCGTTAGTACATGAGTTTGCTCAAGCATGTTATTAACGCCGCCATAGTAATGCATGCTTGAGGTAACAAAATTAAGCGAGCTTGAGCGAATAATATTAGGAACAATGAGCACAACTATTAAAAATTCGAACACATTCATTGTACTTAACAACCAGCTAGGCGAATTTAGCGAAAGTGGTATAAATAAATCAACAATATGAAATACAATAACGCTGTATAAAACAGCAAAATACGCAGTCGCTATCGGAAACCCCGCATTAAAAACACTCGAAAAACTAAAGCCATTAATTTCTTTTCTAAAACGTTTAGTAGAAATAACTAACCCTAATAACCCATCTACAATAACTAGCGCACGTAAAAATGGATTTTTAATACCGTTTCCCACCAAGCGTTCTTCTAGGTCTTGTTGTGTGCCTGAGGTTTTGTGATGGTGTAAATGCATTTTACGTCGGTACCATGGGCTAATAGTATTTGGCCGCATTAACCATACTGTTAGCATCATAAAATTATGCATGAACGGCTGATTACTAAAATATTGTTTATGTATAAGGTCGTGCTCTAACTCATGGGAAATAGATGCAGCAATAGCCGCAAGTACTATGCATACCCAAGCAGGTATGATGGCTAAATAATATAAAACACCAACACCAATTAATGCGCTAAGCGATAGCAATAAAATAATTAACCCTAAGGTATTTTGATGTGCAAGTAACGGGTGCTTTTGACGAAGTGATGCTTCCTCTGCCTTAATTGCTTTAACAATCGATTGAATGTTCTGTTTGGCACTTAATTGGGTCATATATAATGTCTTAAAAACCTTGTTGTACAAATAATACCTGAATTAAGCGCAACATCGGGATAAAGCAGGAATAATTATTGTAATACGATTAACTATTATCAATAGTTCAATTGCTTATTTATTCAATCGCATAACAATTTAATAGCACTCATAACCCAAAACATTCGCTTTATATATCAGCCCAAAAAGACTTAAAAAATTTACCGGTGGAGTCTCCTTACTATAAACGATTAATTATCAACCAGTTGTTTATGCAAATAAAAGAAAAGGCTTGCCGCCCCCTCTTTTGTTTGTATAATGCGGATACAGAATAAGAGGTATATAAGTATCCTTTTTATTTTAAGTGGTTTTTCTTTATCTTTTTATGCTTAAAAGATTAAAGAAAAATTATGCCAGCGTGATGAAATTGGTAGACATGGGGGATTCAAAATCCCCTTCCGAAAGGAGTGCCGGTTCGAGTCCGGCCGCTGGTACCACTTTTTGAACCTCAGCTAATTATTGGCTGAGGTTTTTTTATGCCTAAAATTTAACTAGTAATTTATACCAATTCGCTTAATTAAGTGAGCTATTTTGAGGTAAGAAAACGGTTTCGATAACAAGGCAAAACTTAGATGAGCTGAAGCAAAAGCTACAAGCCTTTCATTAAAGCCGTCAACGTAATTAGAAAGGTACATAAATCTAATTAGCATGCTAGTTATGCGTCTTGCTCTTGATTTGTTATATTCCCTATTCGATTATTTAACTCTTCGTCACTAACATCTTCTTTGTGTGTACCAATGATCCATATATGACCAAATGGGTCTTGTATCGTGCCGGTCCTATCACCATAAAACTGATCATGTACGGGTCTTATTAGTGTTGCACCAAGCTCAATTGCTTTTTTAAATACGGTATCAACATCTTCAACATAAAGCATAAGGCTTAGCGCTGTACCACCGAGTTCTTCTGGGCTTTTTAAATGCTCTTCAGAACCATTATCTGAAAGCATAATATGCGAATCACCAATTATTATTTCTGCATGGGCTATTCCACCATCAGGTAAAGGCATTTGCATTACGTGTTCAGCACTAAATGCATCACAATAAAAATCTATCGCTTTTTGTGCGTCATTCATAATTAAATATGGTGTAACTGAATGAAACCCTTTTGGTATTGCTGGGACTGCCATAATATTCTCCTTTACTTACGCGGTGATTTTTAATATTTAATAAACTAAATATGCGTTTAATTGCCCCTAAATTTAAGCTTAGCTCATACAAAAAATTGCGTTACTTTTCGAGGTTTAAACGCTTATGCCAAGCAGCAATACTTTCATCAGGGTATTCTTCAAATTGCTTGTCACCTTCATTAATGGGCGCATTTACCCAATTTGCTTTACTACCAAGCATTAAATGAGTGCGCTCTGGCGGTATGGGTAACTCACTATCTATTGCACCAGCAAAGGGGTGAACTTGCTCAGGCCAACGTGCATCGTATAACCACAAGTTAGCACTACAATGCTTACAAAAATGACGCTCTGCAGGGCTGATTTTATCGCCTATTTTTGCATGATAAATAGTTATGTGTTCACGCCCTGTAACCTCAAGCGTGCTGAATTGCGCGTTTAAATTAATAACAAACCCGCCGCTCCCTGCGGTTTTACGGCATATAGAGCAGTAACATAAATTGTAAAGATAAGGGTGTTTTGAGTTGACCGTAAATATCACTTTGCCACAGTGACAAGCCCCATTAAGCTTCATAATATATCCAATTTTTTTATTGTTGGCTTGAACTAATACCTTAACTAGGTGAGCTAAAAAAAACCACAACAATTACATGCTGTGGTTTTTTAATTATTGAGCTTACTAACGTTTCCAATATCTTAAGTTACGCAATGTATTTATAAATTTATCGGCTGAATGTGCCTCTAAATCTATCCAACCATCATCTGCTTTTCCATCAAGGCCAGCCGCTTTAAATAATGGCTTAGCCTCACTTGTAAAACCTATGTATTTCATATGTGCGTATGCATCACTTACAAAGTCTTTAGCTTCTGCAATAGCAGCTAATTTTTCGGCTCCCTCTTCAGTGGTGAGTACAAGTACTGCATCGTATAAAACCGATGGACCACCATTAATAACCTGATCGGCTTCAAAGTGCTTACCCTTACTGCATTTAGCACCGCCGACTTGTGGAGCAATAATTTCAAAATTTGCGCCTTCACTTTTAAGTGCGTTAGTAACCGATTCAAAAATGTCTGCATTAAAGCCATCACTTACTAAAATACCTAATTTGCGGCCTTTGAAGGTGTTGGGCGCATTTTTCAAAATACTTAACGCATCAGATACAGGTAAGTCTTTACGTGTTGGCATTGCAGCCTCAGCTGGGTCTGGCATTTCTTGCAAGCCAAGTCCTTTGGCAACTTTATTTGCGAGGGTTTCGTCAATATTTAACAAGTGCGATACCAAACGTTCTCGTATTGGTAAATGCTCAACTTTAGACAGCTCAAACACGTACGCAGATTGAATATGCGCCTGCTCTACCTCTGTTTGACTTAAATAAAATTGACGGGCTTGACTGTAATGATCGCTGAATGTTTCTGAGCGATAACGCAGTTTATCACCGCCGCTTACTTCAGGCTCGCTTGAGCTTTTAAAGCCATGTACTGGGCATTCGCGCGGGTTGTTTTCGTCGCCGCTCCATGAGTTTGGCTCATAATTAACACGCCCTTTTGGATTGTGCATTGCCATGTGGCCATCTTGCTGAAAATGACGCATTGGACATTTAGGCGCATTGACCGGAATGTGCGTAAAGTTAGGACCACCTAAACGCTTAGTTTGAGTATCTAAGTATGAAAAGTTACGACCTTGCAGTAGCGGGTCGGGTGTAAAGTCGAGCCCCGGTACAATGTTTTGAGTACAAAATGCTACTTGCTCTGTTTCTGCAAAAAAGTTGTCTACAACACGGTCAAGCACCATACGGCCAACAATTTGCACTGGTACTTGCTCTTCAGGTATAAGCTTGGTGGCATCGAATACATCAAATTCAAATTCATCAGCAAATTGCTGATCAAACACCTGTACACCTAGCTCCCACTCAGGGAAGTCGCCATTACCAATAGATTCCCACATATCTCTGCGATGAAAATCAGGGTCCGCGCCGTTTAGCTTAAGTGCTTCGTTCCACACAACTGATTGCATGCCGCCTTTTGGTTTCCAATGAAATTTAACAAATTTCTCTTCGCCTTTGGCATTAATAAATTTAAAGGTATGAACGCCAAAACCTTCCATAAATCGCAATGAACGCGGAATAGCCCTATCAGACATCGCCCACATAACCATGTGCATTGACTCAGGCGATAAACTTACAAAGTCCCAAAAGTTATCATGTGCTGTTTGCGCTTGGGGGAAACCACGATCTGGCTCGGCTTTAGCTGAATGAACTAAGTCTGGAAACTTCATTGCATCCTGAATAAAGAATACCGGTATATTGTTACCCACTAAATCCCAGTTTCCTTCTTGGGTATAAAATTTCACCGCAAAACCACGTACATCACGTGCTAAATCTGGAGACCCTTTATTACCTGCAACCGTAGAGAAACGAGTAAATACTGGGGTTTTTTCACCTTTTCGCTGAAAAATATCTGCACAGGTTAAATCTTCAAGCGTGTCGTAAGTTTCAAAATATCCGTGTGCACCATAACCTCTGGCGTGCACTACACGCTCAGGAATGCGTTCGTGATCAAAGTGAAAGATTTTCTCGCGCATTATGTGATCTTCTAATAATCCTGGGCCACGCTTACCTGCACGTAATGAGTTTTGATCGTCACTTACAGGGCAGCCCTGCGCGGTGGTCATGGTAGGGTGTTCATCCGACGCCTTTTGATGCAATTCGCCGCCATGCCCTTTATTACCTGAGTATTTAAATGATTCAGCCATGTTTAGTCCTTCATACAGTTTGATTTAATGGGTCAATAGTTTTTATGAGCTTTAAAGCTAAAAGCGACTATACAAATGCAAAATAAAGACCAGCCATCCAACCTAGTAAAAAAGGACTGTACAGATAACAATGTAGTATTTGAGGTGATTTATAAAAGAAAAGGTTACACAGGTATGTAACTTTTTCACACAAAAAAAGAGCACTTTAAAAGTGCCCTTAGGTTTAAATCGTTTTAAATTTAGTTAATCTTTGCTTTCGTTAACTAAAATAACTTTACGATGTGGGAAAGGTATTTCGATGTTGTTTTCATCCAGTGCTTTTTTAATTAACTCTGGCACAGTGTAAAGAATATCGAAGTAATGCTCGCCCTTACAAAAAGGTCTTACTAAAAAGTCTACTGAGCTGTTGTTAAGAGTTTCTACTTCAACAAAAGGAGCTGGATCTTTTAGTATGTGTGGGTGCGCTGCAAGTACGCCATCTATAACTCTACGTACAGCCGTTGTATCTTCACCGTAAGCAACACCAAAATGCATATCCACACCACGAATTGGATGATGTGAATGGTTTATAATTTGCGCGCCCCAAATTTGACTATTTGGAATAATAACCTGTTGGTTATCGAACGTTTGTAAAATAGTAGTAAACATATCTACTTCTGTTACTTTACCAAAACGCCCTGCAGCCTCAATAAAGTCATTCACTTTATAAGGTCTGAAAACTAGTAGCATAACGCCTGCTGCAAGGTTCGACATTGCACCTTGTAACGCCAAGCCTATAGCAAGTCCCGCAGCACCTAGCAAAGCAATAATAGAGGCTGTTTGTACACCAAAGCGATTTAATACAGCAATAATAACGAACGCTAATATGATGTAGCGAGCCATGCTGCCTAAAAAGCGAAAAAGCGTGTCATCAAGATGAGTGTATTTATGGCATAAGCCAATAATTAAATTGCGTACTTTGCCTGCCAACCATAAGCCCGCAAGTAAAATTGCAATCGCCAGTAATATGTTGGTTGCCCACGTAATTGCAGCGGGTAAATATTGATTAATATCAATGTTGTTTATTATGTCTTCCATTGTTTTTCCTGTTTTAAAAACTTTTAACTAGTTTTAGCCATACCAAGCGCAACAGTTTAACAAAAAATTAACTAAAGTACGAATATAGGTTCAGTTTTACATGTATAAGCGCTTTGAAGGAGGGATTTTTTAACTACTGCTTTTAAAATTATGGATTGATAAAATATAATTTTAAGCCCTATTTAGCGCCAATATTTAATTAAAAATTAAACCCAGTTATATCTTGCTATAACGCAGTTTCGCTCATATAGTCAGCAAATTATCACACCTTTATTTTGAACATCTTTGTTTATGAAATCTTCTGCTCCTGCTAGTGATTTTGGTACCTTATTAGGTTATGCACCTGGTAATGTTGCTGTGTATTCATCTGATTATGATACGGCTGACGAAAGCATTTATCCTAATCGTAGCGCCTATCGTAGTTACCTTGATGGCATTTACATGGGCTATAAATGGCAATGCGTTGAATTTGCACGTCGATGGATGTATCTCAACCATAGCTATATTTTTGATGATATTGCTATGGCTTACGATATTTTTGAGCTGCGTTCGGTGCGCGATGTAAATAGCCAAAACAGATTGCCACTAAACGCGTTTAAAAATGGTGCAAAACATCATCCTCAAGTAGGTAGCTTACTTATATGGGAAGAAGGCGGCGAGTTTGAAGAAACAGGCCATGTTGCTGTCGTTGTTGAAGTGCATAAAGATAAAATACGTCTAGCTGAGCAAAATGTAGGGCATCAAATATGGCCAAAAGATCAAAGCTGGTGTCGTGAGCTAAAAGCAAAAGTAACTAAAGATGGCGACTATTGGATTGAGTGCTCTTACAGCGACGCCACTATTTTAGGCTGGATGACACAAACTGATGAAACAGAATATGCTGAGCCAACGTCTGAGCTAAACACTGATTTATTTATTATAGAAGCCCATAAAGCAGTAGATACAGGCCAAGCAAACAAGTCATGGTTAAATATTGCGAATGACGATGAAGCTGCCTACGTAGAAATGATGCAAGGCCATAAACTTACATCAGTAGCTGCGGATCAACATAATTACTTTGCGATATCTCAAACGGCGCAGCAAAGCATTGAGCATGCAACAAATGAGCTGCATGGCTTATTTATGCATGCAACCGACTATGTACTGCAGCACCCTGAGTTATTAAAAAAGTTTAATTTACCCGATGTTGTGCTTAATAAAATTCGCCAATCGTGGGATAACCGCTTAAACCAATTAATTACCAGTCGGTTTGACTTTGCTTTAACAGCGGCAGGTTTAAAAGTTTACGAATACAATTGCGATTCGGCATCGTGTTACATGGAAAGCGGCAAAGTTCAGGGTAAATGGGCAAAACACTTTGGTGTTAAAACAGGTGTAGATGCAGGCCAAAATTTATTTAAAGATCTCGTAAAAGCATGGCGTAAAAGTGAAGTAAAAGGTCTTGTTCATATTCTGCAAGATGATGAACCAGAAGAGCATTACCACGCATTATTTATGAAAGAAGCCATTGAAGCCGCTGGCTTTGAGTGTAAGTTAGTAATTGGCTTAAGCACACTTCGCTGGAATGAATCAGGCAACATAGTAGATGAAGACGGCTCACAACTGAGTTTCGTGTGGAAAACCTGGTCGTGGGAAACCGCACTTGATCAAATTCGTGAAGAATGTGAAGCCGACCAATCATTAGGTGATAACTTTGAACCACAATTCAAAATTGGTGAAACGCCACGCTTAGTCGATGTATTACTGCGTAAAAATGTGATGGTGTTTGAACCGCTGTGGACATTAATTCCTAGTAACAAAGCTATTTTGCCAATACTGTGGAGCTTATTCCCTAATCATAAATATTTACTTAATACCGCGTTTGAGCTTAACGACGAGTTATTACAAACCGGTTATGTAGTTAAACCAATAGTAGGGCGCTGTGGCGCTAATATTCAACTTGTTGATGAACAGCAGCAAGTTATAGAAAAAACAATGGGGCACTTTGCCGAGCAAGACCAAATATACCAACAACTATTTGCACTGCCTAAAGTAGATGACTACTTTGTACAAATATGTAGTTTTACAGCCGCCGGAAAATACTCTGGTGGTGGCGTACGTGTTGATAAAAGCATGATCATAAACGGCCATAGCGATTGTATGGCACTGCGTATTAAATAAATAATACTAAGCCCGCAATTTTGCTGCGGGCTTAAGTTTGTGTAGACCCCCTTCCCTCTTTTAAGTTTTATAGCTATCTCAAGCGAGTTACTCCTGATAGAGTAAATTTATTAAACACCACAAACTAAGGTATTTCATGGCGAATCAATTTAATGTACTTGGCACACGTTTAAAACTATGTTGCGGTAATGGTGGCTACACACGTGAAGGATTTTGTTATGTACCAGAATCAGATCTTGGCAATCACAGTGTGTGTGCAATTATGACTGACGAGTTTTTACAATTTTCAAAATCACAAGGTAACGACTTAATAAGCCCAAACCCTCTTTACGATTTTGAAGGTTTAAAAGCCGGTGATAAATGGTGCTTGTGTGCGCTAAGATGGCTTCATGCTATTTCAGCAAACGTTGCGCCACCAGTGGTACTTGAAGCTACAAATAAAAAATCATTAGAAATAGTGCCGCTCGATGTTTTAAAAGCGCACGAATATATAGCCAAAGTTTAAACACACTTAAGCGTTATTAAATTAAAGTCTGCAGATTTTACAAATGTATGCAGGCTTTTCAAAAATTCAATCACCCCTCCAGCCTCTAAAATCTTAAATAATAACATAACCACATGTTTTTAAATCACTTTTAAAAACAATCAACTTACGGCATAACAGTTGCTTCATTAAGTTTAAGTCATGCTCATAACGCAACATATTATATGAGCAACACATTACTTAATGTAGGAGAAATTATGAGTAACAATAACGAATCAAACAAAACAACTAAATTTACCGCGCCAGGTATGAGTGACGAATCAGCTCAAAAAACAATAGCTACGCTAGATAACCGCATGGTTGCATTAATAGATTTACAGCTTACTTTAAAGCATATTCACTGGAACGTAGTGGGACCTAACTTTATTGGCGTACACGAAATGATAGACCCACAAGTAGACATTGTGCGCGAAATGACAGATACAATTGCAGAACGAATTGCGACTCTTGGTGGAGTGCCCGTTGGTACGCCTAAATCAATCGTAGATCGTCGTACATGGAACGAATACTCAGTAGGTAAAGGGTTAGTAACCGAGCATTTAGCCGCACTTGATAAAGTATACAACGGCGTTAATGGCGATCACCGCAAAGCAATTGAGACTCTTTCTGAATTAGATCCGGTGTCTGAAGATATGATCACCAGCCAACTAGCTGATCTAGAGCAATTTCAGTGGTTTATTAGAGCCCATTTAGAATCATCTACAGGCGAGTTAAAAAGCTAATACATTTAATCTAAGAAAGCCCAGCATTAATATGCTGGGCTTTTTTTTGCGCAAAAATCACTCTATTTATAATCATATATAGATATGTATCAGTAAGCTCTAATACAAAAATCATATAAAAACAATAGAAAATTGGTATTACCAAAACAAATAACCAAAATAAAATTGAATGATTTTATACTCCTTACTATTTCACAAATTTATAAGCCATACCCAACCTTTAATGAACATCTCATTATTTTAACATCACTTAAAAAACAAACTAAATACGTATAAAAGTACGACATAAAATTTAAAAACAGTACTAAAAAATGTATTTAATAGTACAAATAATATAAAAAAACGCCTTTGGTAAACATACTTCAATAAAATTCACTCAAAATATAAAAAATAAAAATACACCATAAGCCATTAAATTTATTAAATATAAGCAAAATAAAAGAACACTTTGTAATACACCTTGTGAATTTTTGGTAAACAAAGGTTGTAATAAAAGCTGAATTGGACTAATTTCAACCATACCACCTGTATGACACACCACAGGGAAACAGCAGTTAAATTGGTTAACCAAACCAAGTAACAACACACACAATGACGTAAGTCGTACCCAAACGGGAGAGATACATGAAACTCAATCAAATTACTTCAACATTAATTAATAAACATAAAAGAAGTAGCTCTACAACAATCAGTGCAGCAGCTCTTTTACTAATGGCTTCTTCAAATATTGCAGCGCAAGAGGCTCCGGCAGCTTCAGAAACGGCAGCTGCAGATATTGAAGTTATTGAAGTAAAAGGCATGCTAGGTAGTATGAAAGCCGCCGCTATGCTTAAGCGTACTGACGGACGTATTGTAGATGCGATTGTTGCTGAAGACATTGGTAAGTTACCTGATAATAATATTGCAGAAGCACTGCAACGTATTACTGGTGTATCTATTAATACCGATTTTGGTGTGGGTGACAGTGTTTCGATTCGTGGCTTACCTCAAAACCGTGTTGAATTAAACGGTCGCTCTACTATTGGCGACTCTCGTGACGGTATTAGCTTACAAGATTACCCATCAAGCTTCTTAAAAACAGTAGAAGTCGTTAAGTCTCCTACTGCCGATATGATTGAAGGTGCATTAGGCGGAACAGTTAGCTTAAAAACAGTTCGCCCATTAGAGTTAGATAAACTAACTGGTGCAGTTTCATTAGATGGTGAATATGCAGATAAAACAGAAAAAGTAGCACCTATTTTTAGTGGTTCACTTGGTAACAACTGGGACTTTGACGAAATGGGTACCTTTGGTGCCATTGCTATGTTTTCGTATCAAGATCGTGAAATTCGTCAAGATGAAACGTCTAGCCGTGTTAAACCTCAAGACATTGATATTAATGGCCAAGAAGGTAATACACCAAGTGGCAACGCTATCGTACGAGACGAGCACAGTGTTGAACAATATGTAGAACAACGTAAACGTACTGCTGTAAATTTATCACTTCAGTGGGCACCGCAATCTGGTAATGGCATGGTGTATCTTGATTTAAGTGGCACTAAACGCTCTGGTGAGCAAAGTGGTAACTCTATATTAGGTGTTGCGGGTTCACTATCAACAGATGCAAATACAACTCAAGATGCTAACGGCGTAAATAATTACACGCTAACAAACGAATTTGGTATCCCTAAAACATACAGTGACTTTCGTGAAACTGACTCGTTTTCAAATGCACTTGGTGCAGAGTGGAACCTTACTGACAGTATAAAAATCTCTGGTGAAATTGCAGTAGCATCATCAGAAAGCGTAAGACCTGATTCTGAATTTACACTTCGCCCAATCGAAAAATCAACATTTGAAGCAAGTGGCGGAACTCAGCTAACAAATCATTTATATGATGGTGCATTTTCTCAAGACGGTAATAAATTACCAAGCATCATTCATTCAGATCCAAATGCATTTACTGACCCACAAAACTTAGCACTACGTACGTTCAAAAGTGAAGATAGAAGAACAGACAATGACGAAACAGCTATTCGTTTTGATGTTGAAATGTTTGAACCTCTCAGCAGCTTAAGCTGGGTGTCTAAAGTAAAAGCAGGTGTACGTGTTACTAACCGCGATTACGAATATGAGCAATACAAAGTAGAAATTAAAGACATTTACAAAAATGCATTTAACGACTCAGATGGTTCATTGGCTACTTTATGGGTTGATGACTACAACGCTGCTTTTTCAAATAGCTTCACAACAGTTAGCCACGACAACTCTTTTGACCAATTAGGTCATTCGGGACAAAATGACCTACTAACGTTTTTAAGCTACAACGGTTTATCTAACCCTGCAAATACTTACGCTCAACTTCAGCAGTTACTTGCAGGTACTAACCTAGCGTCAACAGGGAGTCTTTCAGATAACCAAGAGTTCCAAGAAAGCGCATACCGTAACGTAGTTGAAGATACAGCTGCTGTGTACATATCAGCGTACTTAGACTTTGATAACATCACTGCGATTGTGGGTGGTCGTTATGTGACTACAGATTTAGAATCAAGCGTATTTCTTAATGGCGAAAAAGTAACTGGCGACAATGACTACAGCGACTTTTTACCAAGCTTAAACGTTACGTATAACTACTCAGACGAAACATTATTCCGCTTTGCTGCTGCAAAAGTTATGCGCCGCGCTGACTTTAGTGAGCTAAGCCCTGCATTTGACGTTAATAATGACATTACAGGTGCAACGCAAGGCTCTATTGATTTAGAACCATACCGTGCAACGCAATACGACTTATCTGTAGAGCATTACTTTGATGAAGGTAACGTACTATCTTTCGCAGTATTTTATAAAGATGTTGAGTCTTTCTTAAGTAACGAAAGTAGCTGTGTAGCTGCATCAAGCACTTCAACAGGTCAAAACGTAACTCAGTGGAACCAAGTATGTCAGCTTGACGTTGCAGGTGTATCTCAAGACAACCTAGTTTACTCAGATGCGACTGACTACCCTGTAGATATAGATGGCTTTAACCATGTTGCAGGCTTGCGTGACGCAGGACTAACGGGTATTGATACAGTTAAAAATGTAAACGGTGAAAACGGCTCAGTACAAGGTTTTGAAGTTGGTTACCAACAGTTCTTCACAAGCTTACCTGGTGCATTTTCTGGCTTAGGTGTTAATGCAAACTACACGTATGCAGACAGCGAACAACCAAACGGCAACCCATTATTAGATATTTCTAAAAATACGTACAACTTACAAGTATTTTGGGAATACGAAGGGTTCTCTACTCGTATCGCTTATAACTACCGTGACAGTTTCTTAGATACTGAAAACGAGAAACGCGTAGAAAATATTAACTCAGACGGCAGCATTTCAGCAGAAGGCACTGTTTACGGTAATAACTACCGTGACGACAGAGGCCAGTTAGATTTCTCTGCAAGCTGGGATATTAACGAAAACGTGACCTTAGTAGGTAATGCGACCAACTTAACGGGTGAGCCTTCAATCTACCTATCTGAACTAGGTGGTGCTTGGAAGTACACTGAAGCGGATCGCCGTTACAGCTTTGGTATTCGCGCTAAATTTTAATTTTCCCTAGGGCGTGTTGTTCTTTGGTGGTTGAATTTGCAGCGGTATGTTTGTTTTTCAGGCAAGACAGAGCCTATGTAGTGTGGTTATTCCCCATAAATAGGCGATAACGCAGCATAAAGACCAAACATGCGCTGCCCTTTGGGTTCTTTCTAGGGACGATTAACTCTTTGTTGATCGGTTTTTACTTAGCCCACTAGGTTACAAACCTCGCGCCGCGATTTAATCGCCCCTAGATTGAACAAATTTCAATCCACAAAGGTCAACACGCCCAAGACACTAAAGCCTGCTTTTATGCAGGCTTTTTTACGTCTATAAAAAAGTGGCTTTATATTACGTAAAAAACACTCCCTCCTAGCTATACTTATTTGAATATTAAATTTACTATCAAAACGTTGTAACTATTAGCAAGGATACTGAAGTGCTGTCGCGTTTATATAATTTTATGCCGGGTTTAGATACATTGCTGCACTACGAGCGACAATGGTTTGCTGATGATGTAAGAGCGGCGCTATCGGTAGCTGCCGTAGCTTTACCTGTTGCCATTGCTTACGCACAACTAACCGGTGTTAACGCCGCCGTAGGGTTATATTCTTGCATACTGCCAATGATGCTATATGCGCTTTTTGGCACTTCTAAACAATTAATAGTCGGCCCTGATGCCGCCACCTGCGCCGTTATTGCAGCAGTAGTAACACCTCTTGCTGCAGGTGACAGCTTTAAGCATTGGCAACTTGTTGTCACCATGACCGCTATGACCGGCTTTTGGTGTTTTATAGCCAGTAAATTTAAGTTAGGTGTATTAGCCGACTTTTTATCTAAACCTATTTTAATGGGCTTACTAAACGGCGTAGCTATCACTATTATTGTTGGTCAATTTTCTAAAGTATTCGGTTTTACCTTTGATGAGCGCTACTTACTTGAACGCCTAGGTGGTGTACCCACATATCTAGCGCAAACACATGTTCCCACCTTACTAATGGCTTTGTTTACACTGGCGGTTTACTTTGCCATGAAGCGCATAAGACCCACGTGGCCTGCATCTATGTTTGCCATTGCTTTTGGTGCGCTTTTGGTATGGATTTTTGAATTAAAACAACTTGATATAAAAACTATTGGCACCGTAACTGGCGGGCTTCCCGTTTTTAATACCCCTGTTTTTGATTTAGGGATTATTCGTGAGCTAGTGGTACCCGCACTTAACTTAGCCATCGTGAGCTTTGTTAGTATGATGCTAACTGCCCGCAGCTTTGCAGCTAAAAATGGCTATGACATAGACGCCGATAAAGAATTTAGAGCGTTAGGTATTGCCAATATTGCGTCGGCTCTTTCGCAAGGGTTTGCAGTCAGTGGCGCCGACTCACGCACCGCTGTTAACGATGCAACAGGTGGTAAAACGCAGTTAGTATCAATAATAGCAGCGGCCATTATTGCGCTCATAGCCGTGTTTTTAACAGCCCCACTTGAATTTATTCCAAGCGCAGCGCTAGGTGTTGTACTCATTATTGCCTCTGTTCATTTACTCGATTTAAAAGCTGTTTGGCAATTAAAACGAAAAGATAAACAGGCATTTTATCTCGCCTCAGCCACCTTACTTGCGGTGTTATTTATTGGCGTTATACCAGGGATCACACTTGCTGTATTACTGGGGTTATTTCAATTTATTCGCACTGTAATGCGCCCAACCGACAATATACTCGGCGTAGATGTTAACGGTGTAGTAAGAAGTTTAGACGCCACAGATAAAGCAAAATCGGTGCAAGGCGTGTTTATCTATCGTTTTAATTCACCTTTAACTTACTTTAATGCCAGCTACTTTAAACGCAGATTACTTGAGCAATACGCAAGACAAAAAGACGACACTCAATGTGTAATAATTGACGCTGTACCCTGCTTTACTCACTTAGATTTAAGTGTAATGGCCATGCTTGCCGATCTAGATGTTATATTTAAAAAGCGCGATATAAGGCTTGAACTTGCAGGTAGAAAACGCCAACTACTTTCGTGGTTTGAAATTGCAGGAATGAAGTCAGGAAAAGAAGGTATATATATTCACTCAGACCTATACATCGCCCTAAAAAGAAATAGCGTAAGCCAGCATACACAAGAAGTTAGCTTGTTTGAGTCAGACGAAAATAAAGAAGCGCTCACACAGCCATAAAATACTAAACAGCAGATCAGCTAACTGATCTGCTGTTTAGTATTAAGTACTTTTTATACTTTAGGGTAATTTGAAGGGAAAAACGCTTTTTTAGCGTCTTCATCAAACTCTTTTTTAAATGCTACATCAGTACCAATTACGCGTGCACGTGCAACCGCTGGGCGGCTATCAATGCTTTCAAACCAACGCTTAAGATTTGGGTACGGCGCTAAGCCCTCTTCACCTAGTACAACCGGTGCTTTATCAATCCAACCCCATGCAGATACATCAGCAATGGTATACGTATCACCCACAATAAAGTCGCGGCCCTCAAGGTGCGTATCAAGCACTTCGTAATGGCGCTGCGCTTCACGTAAATAACGATTAGCCGCGTAATCAAGCCCTTCTGGCGCCATGTGTCTAAAGTGTACACTTTGCCCTGAATACGGACCTAAACCAGATGCGATAAACATTAACCACGACAGCATTTCAGCGCGGTCATCGCTCTTGCCTTCTAGCTTTCCATATTTTTCAGAAAGGTACATTAAAATAGCGTTCGAATCGAATACACGAGTTTCACCATCAACAATTGCTGGCGCTTTAGCGTTTGGATTAATTGCTTTAAATTCAGGCGTATGTTGCTCACCTTTTAAAGTATCAAGAGGAACAAGTTCAAACGGTAAGCCTGTTTCTTCTAAAAAGAGTGCAACCTTCATTGGGTTAGGAGTATGGTGAAAATAAAATTTAATCATGTAAAGTTCCTCAATAATGGAGCAACGATTAAAGCACAACTTGAGCGGGTGTTCAAATTAAGTTTTAACTAAGCAAAATATACAGTTAAAACGTGATTTAATTATGAGTATTGCGTGATACTTCAATCTTAAAAATCACTTATGCTAAAGAAAAAATAAACTTTTGTAAGAAGTAATACACTTAAAAATCAATTATATAAACAAAAAAATAAAAGCATGGCAAGTATTAGCACTACTCATATTTGGCCCATTAAATAAAAAGCCGATATTGAGCAACGCTCAATATCGGCTTTATTAATCATTTAATTTTGTCTAAATTAATCGGCTAAAGTTGGAACTGTAATAGGAATTACAACCCTTCTTACAACTGCGCTACCATCACCTCTTATCCAAAGTATCACTTCGTAATTTAATTCCTCAAGAGAGGCATTTTTAATCCCTTTCAAATTAATTTCAAAGGTCACTTCTTCATTTGGTTTAACGTTCTCAATTAAGACTGGTGTAATGGTTTCAACCCACTGTTCCCCTGAAATCACTTCAATTGAGAGATCGATTTCTTTTAAAGCCTCATCAAGAGCTGAAGAAATAGTCGCTGCAATTTCGTTACTATCATACGACAATAAAAATGTTTGTCCCTTAGTAGCTAACACAATTGAATCTAAATCATCTGTAGCTAGGCCAATAGAGCCGCTTTGCAATCCAAATACAGTCACACCTTTTTCTTGTAATATATTGATGACCTCAGTTTTGCCCGCACCTGGGTAATTATCATCTATATCTGAATCATGAAATGGCGCGTCTGTCGCTAATAAAATAACTTTTAAAGCACCTTCACGCCAACCAATATTCATAGGTTCAATATCACCCAAACTAGTATAATTTCCATCGTTGTCTATATCTCTACCAGCCCCAGTTACAGCTTGGTACAAACCTTCTAACTGTGACTCTTGATAATCATTACCTGAATAAATAGTTAAATTGTTAATACCTATTTTTGCGGCATCTATATCCGTTGTCATCGACTGTAATAAATAGAACGCTTCATCACCATCGTATTCACTGCCATATCCATCAATAGGGAAATCTGAAAAAGCAGAAACTCCAAAAGCAACATTAATTCCACGGCCAGATAAGTTTTCTAATATTTTGTCAGCTTGCTCTTTTAAACTGGCTATATCATCAGCATAACTACCGCTAACATCAATTAAAAACATAACATCAATTGCTGTCACAGTAGTTGCAGGTAAGGTAAAACTTAATTGCGAAGTAGTTTTATCCCCTTTAGATAAAGCAATTGGAGCCTTAACTTCTAAAACAGAATCAACAGTTAAATCGGCTGTTTGTATTGCAGAATGAATATTTAGTAACTGCGTAGGACCGGTTGTGCCTAGCGCTTTTGACTCTTCAGAAAGCGTTAAATTAGAAGATGTAGCAACTAAAATATCTTTAATCTCCGCTGCTTTTAATGAACTATTAATTCCTTTCACAATCCCTGCAGAGCCTGTTACTAAAGCAGCTGAAAATGATGTACCTACGCCTAAGCTACCATCAGTATTCCCCCACCCCATTTGATCACCAGGAGCTGCAATATTTACGACGTTACCCATACGTGTAAAATCAGTTTCTTTATCATCTGCATCTGTTGCCGCTACAATCAATGTATTTGTTTGCCAAGCATCTTGGGCAATATCATTGATATCAACTAAAAGTTGATCATCATTTTTTTCACAGTTATTACCAGCCGAATAAACGAGTAATACATCTTTTTCTTTTGCGTATTCCACTAAGTTAGTTTGTTGTAGACGCCAATTTCTATTACTTTTTAATCTAACTTGTGAGTCGTCAGCACAAGTGCTTGTATCACCCCAAGATATATTTACAATGCTCGCACCGTTATCTATAGTCGCCTTAGTTCCTGCTATTAAATCTGTTATATAAGTTTTAATAGGAGATTCAGATGAACACTCTTCAGTAGTTGATCCATCCTTGCAACGCTTAACATAAATATCGGTATGTATTAAGTTGGCACTGTGATCAACACCATACACTGCACTGCCTTCGCTCGTGTTATGTCCTGCAATAAAGCTAGATACCCACAACCCATGAGAACTATCAGTTTCTGTATCATCACCTTCAACAACACCAAATTGGCCATTCTCTTGTGCGCGTAGACGAGTTAAGCGAGAGCTTTCAATGCTATTTTGTCCTGCACCTATACCGGTATCAACAACACCTAATGTCACTGGCGCTAAAGTACGTTCTTGTAATGCATCCCATGCTTTATCTGCGGCTACAGCTTTAACCCAATAATCTCCAGAAAAAAGAGGCTCATCAGTGCTTTCCTCTGCAATATATTGTATTACAGTGTTTTTATTTTTGATTACATGATTGTAATTACTAATCAGACTTAAGTTTTTTGACTCGATAACAGTATTTAAACCTGCATGCCTAACGCCGCCCATTTCACCAATCTTTGTTATCAAGCTATTTTCAGAAGCGCCTTCTCTAACTCTTATCTGTAATACTTTTAATGCATCATCAAAACTTGCGATTCCAGCATCATTATTACTAATCTCATCAAAAACAGCTTCTAATTCAGCTTCTGTAACATCATCGTTTAAATGTACTAATACTTCATTCAGCGCTGCTTCAACGGTTTGCCCATCTATAACAATATTTTCACTACCACCAGGTATAGACATAACACTTGCGGCAACATTAGTCACATCAACAAAAACACTATTTGTAGCTGTTTGACCATCATTATCAGTCACTGTTAAGTCAAAAGTTAACGTTGTATCAAAATCAACTTCTGGAGCAATAAATTTTAAAGAATCATTAGTTAAGTTATCAATTTCAATGATAATGCCGTCAGTTTGTTGCCAAGCATACGAAACTATTGAGCCATTAGAATCTTCTGCTATGCTTGTAATTTCTACTTCTGTATTTTCTTCAACAGTGACTCTTTCGTTTAAGCTCAATGTTGGTTCTACTAGTACATTTTTAATAGTAATTGAAATAGAGTCAGATGCAGTTAAACCACCATCATCAGTAGCGACTAATTCAAATACAACAACTTGCTCTTCATCTACTTCTGGCGCTGTAAAAGAAAGGGTGCTTGTATCTAAGCCGCTAAGCTCTAAATTAATCCCTGAGGTTTGCTGCCATGCATAACTTGCTATTGTACCGGTTGAGTCTTCAGCAGTTCCTGTAAATGAAATAGATTGATTTTCATCTACGATAAGGTCAACTCCTGCATTTACTGAAGGTGCTGTATTGGCTACTACTTTAGGTGTTTCACTAGTACTAGATGGGTCTTTATCACTGCCACACGCAGTTAAAATAGAGGTTGCGATTAAACACAATGCAAAGCACTTTGTCTTTTTCATTTAATAAATCCTTTTGAAATTTACTGATTTTTAGTAAATCAAACATCCGTTTAAAACTAAAATCGGGTGTTTTGACCCAATAAAAAGTTATATTGAAACCTTATTTTAACTAAATGACACTTAAAGGCAACAATTAAAAGTCAAATAAAACAACAGGATAGCAACTTAGGCAACATAAAACCGTACCACTTATCAGAACAATAAAAAACTAAAACACAAATAATTAACTTAATTAAAATAATAAAACGAAGCGATACTTCCTAAAACAACTCACTATCCCCTTATTTCTAGATAAAAAAGGCTAAAAAACTAATTAGCATAATATTTATTAGGTAAATATAACTCTGATAAATATCGCAACCTTTATTGCTAATAACCAAATAAAAACTCAAAATTTGATAACCTCTATATAAAAAACACTTACACACTAAAGGTTGACGCTTTTAACTAACAAACCATCAGATTAAGTATAATATTTCCTAAAAATAAAATTTAGTCATGTAAAGTATTTCAATAATTGAGCAGCTAAATAAAATACACAGTTAAAACGTGATTTAATTGTGAGTATTGCGTGATACTTCAATCTTAAAAATCACTTATGCTAAGGTGAATATTAGCCTTTATGAGCCACACCATGCTTTCTAAAACATTATATCGTCCATTCCTTATCGCATTTTTTGGGTTAATAATTTTTTGCTTTCAAAGCCAAGCTGCTGAGCAAGTAACTATTACCAGTACAGCTAATCCGACTACCTTTTTAGAGCTTTACACATCGCAAGGCTGCAGTAGTTGCCCACCAGCAGAGCACTGGATTTCAACGTTTACAGATGATGAAAAACTATGGACTGATTTAATCCCTATTAATTTTCATGTTACTTATTGGGATTATTTAGGATGGAAAGACCCGTTTGCCTCTGCTGTTTTTAGTAAAAGACAACGTACTTATAAGGCACTCGGTAAAAGTAGGATTGTAGCAACCCCAGGATTTATGGTTAACGGCAGCGGGTGGCAAGGTTGGTTTTATAAGCAAGCTATTCCTATAGCTAAAGCCCCTTATTTAGGTAATTTAAAAGCGACTATAAACAACAGTAAAATTAATCTCGAATACGATACTGTTAATACCAAAGATGATACTAACCAAAACTTAATAGCCCATGTAGCTCTGTTAGGCTTTGGCATAGAAACACAAATACACAGCGGCGAAAACGCAGGCCATAAGTTAAAACACGACTTTGTTGTTATTGGCTACGAGCAAAGTGACATGCAGACCAGGCAGCAATTATCATTAACTGACTTACCCCTGCCTCGCGCTAATAATGTATCGCCAACTAAGCAAGCCTTAGTATTTTGGGTATCTGAAAAAAGCGACCCTACCCCACTACAAGTTGCAGCAGATTGGTTTTAATATGGATAAAATAAACAGCTGAAGTTTAAAAATAGGCCACCATTACACCTTTAACTATACAGCTTGTTAGTAGTCCACTCATACCCATATACGTAAACATAAAGCGTTGTTCAGAATCTGTTTTAAACACGAAAGCGACTAAATAAAGAGAAGCAATAATAGCTACGCTTAGCATAAGCCCATAAATAAATGAGCCGCAATAGTGTGGTAATACAGCTAAAGCGAGTGCGGTTAAATTAGTGCCAAAGAATGCTACGGGCTTTTTAATACCGCGTAAAATGGCAAATAGCGGTATAACAAAAGTAAGACAATACAACCAAATAATATGAGTAGACCATCCGTAACTTAAGGGAGCTTTAACTTCAAAAGTAGAAAGCTTAAAATTACTCGAAAAGGTCAATCCTGTATTAATAATTATACTTACAATAAAAGCCCCAATAAATAGAGCGACTAACACCGCAATTGCACCGCCTGCGGTAGCCCCTGCTTTCTCTTTTTCTATAATTAAAATAATGACACTTAACAGCCCACTTAATTGTAACCACTGCCAATAATCGCTCGTAAATAGCGGAATAGCAGCTAAAACGATCGTAGTTATAATTAACTTACTTCCATCATTTGAGCGCAATAAATAAAAGGCCATTATGGCAATATAAAATAGAGCCGTTACATCAGGCATATCAACAACTTCCTTGTAAAAATATAATAAAAACCAATAAACGCACCGATTATACCTATTACTGAGCCCCTATAAAATCCGATAATTGTGTTTACTTTTTAGCTGTGCAATATTAACTCACTATAAAACACAAGGATCGCTAAGCCTATCTAGAGGTTTGGTATAAAAACTAAAAAGGATGAATATGATTAAGCCATTTTACGTTAGCTGTTTGTTAGCCCTCTCGCTATTAACACCCTGCCTTGTAAAAGCAAACCCGACAGCCTCGCAATATCAGGAAATTCTTAACGAGAACCTTGCTGAAAACGAGCCTGGGGTATCGGTAATTATAAGCAAAAATGGCAAAGTCCTTTTTAAAGGAGCGCGCGGGCTTGCCAACCTTGAACATAACATTGCACTTAATGAGCAAAGCGTTTTACGTTTAGGTTCTATTTCAAAACAATTTACTGCAGCTGCAATTATGATGTTGCAAGAGCAAGGTAAGCTAGCGGTTACCGATGATATTCATAAGTATGTTGCAAGCTTTCCAACAGAGGGCAACCTCGTCACAATCGAAAACTTATTAACCCACACCTCAGGCATCGCCAACTACACAGATGACGACGATCTCTTTGATAAAGAAATACAAGTCCCCACCAGCGTTGACCATGCACTAGCGCGATTTGCCAAACACCCAATGGTGTTTAAACCCGGCGAAGCGATGGCTTATTCAAATACCGGTTATTCACTGCTTGGGAAAATAATTGAAGTAGCAAGTGGCCAGTCTTACAAAGACTTTATTGAACAACACATATTTAAAAAGCTAGAAATGAACCAGAGTAGTTATGAAGGGCAAGAAATTGTTGCCCATCGCGCAGCAGGATATGAACAAACAGAGCAAGGATTTATCAACACCAGCTACATTAATATGGATTGGCCATATGCCGCAGGTGCGCTTATATCTACTCCAGCTGACTTAAATATTTGGTTTAATGCGTTATCGTCTGGCAAGCTTATTAGTAAAGCAAGTTATGAGAAGATGGTCAGCCCTTTTAAACTAAATGACGGCAGCTTTTCATCCTATGGTTACGGATTAATTATTAAGCCTTTGAATGAATACACCGTAATTAAACACACTGGCGGAATAAATGGCTTTTTAGCACATGCACGCTATATTCCAGAGCAAAAGCTATATGTTGCAGTACTGGCTAATTCAAACCACATAAACCCTATTTTTATCAACGAAAAATTCACAGCCAGAGCACTAGGTATTGCACTGCCCGAGTTTAAAAAAGCAGATGTAACAGAGCAGCAATTAGCGCCCGTATTGGGTGATTACCGTATTGATGAAAATACCTTACGCAGCCTATTTTTTGAAAATGACATTTTGTATTCAAAGCGCACTGGTGGCGATAAAACAAAACTTATTACGATGTCTAAAAATAGCTTTTACTACCCTAATTCAAACAATTACTTAGTAATAGAAAAAAACAGCCAAGGCCAATTGGTAATGAAGTATTTTAGTGGATTATCAACAACGCCTACTGAAGCGACTAAGATTTAGTTTTATAACCCTCCCAAAAACAATGCCCGCAGCTTTCTCTACTTATAAGCTCGGGTATTTTTATTTTGAATCCTCGTTAACGCAACAATAAATTATAAAATTAGTATGTGATGTGTAAAAGGTAATAAATATGTTACTTTTTATATGCTAATTTTATACTTAACCTCTTTAAAATAATTTACAAACCGAAAATAAGGAATAAGCATGCTTTTTCACCCTCACGGTAAATCCTATATTTTCGCCCCTTTGCTCATTATTTTGCTATCTGCTTGTACTTCAAACCCAGCTTTAATGCCTACACCCAATTTATATGTAAGTACGCCTTATTCAGAAGCCCAAGTACCTAAAAACCTACATACTACAAGTATGGAATTACTCTATGTTACAGACCGAGCAATTTCTGAAAAAGAGGGGGTTATGTATAACGCAAGTCGCTCGCCATCAATTGCGTACGGTGTAGCAAAAGTAAATTTTGGCGATAGGTCGTTGCAGTGGGGTGAGCTATTAAAGCAAAGTAGTCTTAAAAATCGCTCCGCAAATTTGACTTACGTAATGGAGAAAGCGGATGAATTAGGTCGCTTCCCTTTATCGCCTTATAAATTTAGACGCGTAAAAAACAAACTCCAAATTGACGAAGATATTTTAGAACGCAAAATTTTTCACGAAACCCAGTTAAACAAAAACATTAATCAGCGTTTAAAAAACAGTAATAATAAAGACGTTATTTTGTTTGTGCATGGCTTTAATAATACCTTTAACGAATCAGTATTTACTCTTGCCGGTATTTGGCATTTTTTGAACCGACAAGGCGTACCTATTGTTTACTCTTGGCCTGCTGCTGCCACAGGATTAACCGGCTATTTTGAAGATAAAGAGTCTGGTCAATTTACTATTTTTCATTTAAAAGAGACTTTGCGACTGCTTTTCAAAAATCCTGAAATAGAAAACATTCATATTATTGCGCATAGCCGAGGTACAGATGTAGTAACCACAACACTTAGAGAACTTATAATTGAAAACAGAGCCAATGGCGGAAACCCCAGAGAAGACCTGCGTATTGAAAACTTAATTTTAGCAGCCCCTGATCTCGATTTTGGTATAATTAAACAAAGGCTAATGGCAGAGCAATTTGGGCCTGCGTTTGGGCAAATCACCATTTACACCTCTCAAGAAGATAGCGCGTTGGGTATTTCACAGTGGCTAACAAACAGCTTGAGCTTTGGTCGGCTAAACACCAAAGATGTAAACATAAACGAGCAAGACATATTTACCTCGGTAGGTAATGTAAGCCTAATTAAAGTGCCTAAATCTGGCAGCCTAATAGGCCATGACTACTTTCATAGTGATCCGGCGGTCAGCTCTGATCTGATTAATTTGATATTACATAAAGCATCGCCAGGCTCTAAAAAACGACCTCTACAAAAGCTCGAAAATAACTTTTGGTCGCTCGATTCAAATTACTTAATTAAAAACGAATAGTAGTTAGCACACAAAAAATAAAGCTTACTGCTGACTCAACAACCATTCTTTTGGCGCTTGCCCTGTTTTTTTTCTAAATACACGGGCGAGTGCAGAGCCATTTTCGTACCCAACCTGATTAGCTACTAAATCCATATTTTGATTTTTTAAAATAAGCTTTTTAGCAACCGATAAACGCCAATCAGCCAAATAGTCTGCCGGTGTTTGCTCAATTACTCGCTTAAAGGTATCGGCAAATTTAGAGCGCGACATACCACACTCCTCAGCCATAGCGCTAAGCGACCAGCTTTGCTCTGGGGTTTGATGTATTTTTATTAATACCTTAGCCAACTGAGGATGGGCAAGCCCTGCCATCATCCCGCTTTTAATTGTGCCTTCTTCTAGTACTTTACGAAGCACACTAATTAAAAATATATCGCATAAGCGGTCTATAATTAAATGCTTACCGCTGGCGTCTTTAAATGCCTCTTCAAAAATCCAAAAAGCGCTCTGCGCTAATAATCCATCACCCGTTAATTCGTAATTTAAGCAAAAAGGCAGCGCCTGTAATAAAGGGCTATGCCCTCCACTTTGATAGCTAATTTGTGCACACACTAAATCAGCACCGTCACTCTTATCCGCAAACAAACAGTGCCCAGTAGAGTGAGGAAAAAAGATAACCGAAGGCTTAGACAAAGCTACTTCAAAGCCACTATTACTACGCACCTTTAACGTACCAGAACGTAATAAATGTAAATGCCCAACACCTTGATCCTCACTAAAATCGCTCGTACCACACATATTGCCGCTAAAAAACACATTCGCATTAAGTGAAAAATGACTCAACACACTCGAAAGTACGTCCATAAACGCTCCTTTGGATTATTGGTATGAAAATACAGACTAATAGACGCATATTAACCAAATAATAACGATAAAGTACAGTTGAGTTTTAAACAAACAAACCTATTTAATTTTTCTTTGGAGATACACATGAAATTTTCGACACTCACTAAATCAGCTTTTTTTGCAGCATCGGTACTTGCAAGTTCATTAAGCTTTGCAGCAGACATAGACGCAAATGCCGACGTTAACGACATTGCAATTAGTGGTTATGATACCGTTGCTTACTTTACCCAAAACAAAGCGGTAACAGGCAGCTCTGAATATACTGCAACACATAAAAATGCCATTTATAAGTTCAGCTCAGCTAAGCACCGCGACTTATTTAGAGCTAACCCAGAAAAGTACGCACCACAATTTGGTGGCTTTTGTGCGTTTGGTGTATCAATGGAGAAAAAGTTTGACGTAGATCCAGAGGCTTTCAAAATTGTTGAAAACAAACTTTATTTAAATCTTGATAAATCGGTTCAAAAACAATGGCTAAAAGACGTACCAGGCTTTATTACTTCAGCCGATTCAAACTGGTTTGACATAAAAGACAAAACAGCAAAAGAGCTTTAATAAAACCAATTTAAAGTTAATTTTTGAGGTTGCTTCGGTTTATAACCGTTCACCCTCAAAATGCCATTTAAATTAATAAAATTTTAGGCTTAAGCTCTTAATTTAACTAATATTACTTTGATTTATTAAGCATCGCTTTTAAATCGGCAAATGGAGAATGCGTCGCAGCCTCAACTTTGCGATCTGTAGTCGACCCGCCATACATAATATGCTCGTGGTATTTATTGTGCTCATTGTCGTGGCAATAAATACACAATAACTCCCAGTTACTTCCGTCTTCAGGATTATTACTGTGGTTATGATCAACATGGTGCACCGTTAACTCACGTAAATTTGAGTATTCAAACTCACGAGCACAACGCCCGCATACCCAAGGATATAATCTTAAGGCCTTTATTCTATAACCTTCCTCTTGCTTAACATAAGCCTGAGGTACATCGTTATTCTTACTCATAATATTCCTGGTAAATTCACTATTTCGGTGCTCAATACTAAAAAAACTTAATTACTGACAAATCACCAAAAGAAGTATCTATATGCCGGCCTGTTTGCTCCCATGCACGTAGTACAACCATAAGTTTTTTATTGTCGGAAGTCCAAGAAATTCCACCGCCGTATGCTGCCACTTTTTCGCCGCCCGAATCTTTTAACCCCAGCCCAGGGTCTGTATTTCGAATATTTCCCTTACCTACTTTGTATTCAGCAAATACGTGAACATTATGCGGTAACGAAAATGATAAAAGCGAGCCAATACTCGCCCCGTACGAATTAGAAATTAACTTAGTGACCTGTGGTGCAGATGAATTTAAAAAATCAGCTTGAAACACAATATTATCTTTATTCTCAAGAGATACATGCTTAAAAGACCACGCGCCAACAATACTTAACGACAAATCAAATTTGCTGCTTAGCTTTGGCCTATTAAGAAAAAAGTGCTCAAACAAAGACTCTTTATTATTGAAGGTATAAAAGTTGTGTTGGCCAGATAGCTCAAACTTGGTTGAACGTGTATTTTGCGAGAAAATTTGATCCGTTTGATTGCCGCTTAAATTGCTAGCCGTGCTTTGCAGCCCTTCAAGCGTTTGATAGTTAAATGTGATTTTAGAATTTTTAAATTTTCTATACGAAAGCAGTATATCTTGTGTTTTTGTTTCAACATCCTCTTCGAAAATATCGGCTGAATAACCAATTTCAATGTCGTTAATATCAAAAAACACACCCACACGTTGATTGTTTATGGGCTCTAACGAAAACAGTGTTTTTTGATTACTCCCAGCCAAGTCATCGTATATTAACGCGTGACTAGTGTTAGGGTTTGAAATAGTGGTGCGTATCGACTTTAAGTCAAAATCGAAAGCCAATACAGCACCAGATTGAAATGCCGCTAAAACGGCAAAGCTCACAATAACCAAGTAATTGCGATTCATTAAAAACACTCAAAAATTAATTTGTATTAGAGTAGCGTTTTTTTCACCTTAAATTATCACAAAAGGTTAACAATTGATGAAAACTTTAAATAATGCGCTTTATGCCCTTTTTTGGGGTGCTTTCAAGGTCAAACTCACTTACATGCTTAATTAGCTCCGGGAAGAACGCTAAAAACACGGCTTCTAATTCATCGTAATTCCGTGCTATGTCATCAGCCGCGCCCGCAAAAGTGTTAGTAAAGCGAATACGCTTGGCAATATTATCAAGTGCTAGCCCTATTCCATCTATGGTTTCGTATTCTTTAAACCAATCGTTTTTAGTCATACTTGTTACAACATGCTGCATACGCGTTGGCATAACAGGTATCCGATTATTTAAAAGCTGATAGCTGGTGTACTTAAAGTCACTTAAAGGTTGCTTGCTAAATCGTTGCCAATGCACAATTAAAAAATGATCAAACACCACATCAATAGCTACACCAGCAAAGCGCTTACGCTCGGGTGAAAAGTACTGTTTAGCGTGTTTTACTGCGCGGTGGGAGTCGGTAAATTTATCGACTAAATAGTGGTTATCGAGCCCGTTTATAACCGTATTTGGTAAGTGTTCTACATGCCTTTTACCACCAAAGTCGCCCAACAAGTTCCCAAAGTGAGAATCGGCTGTAGGCTGTGCTAAATAAAGGTGAGCTAAATAATTCAAAGTGTTCTCGGGCTTGGTATTAATACAGTTAAAATAATAACTTAATTGTAAGCGCTACTTAAAGTTAGATTTTATGCCTAATCAAAAAAATAGCATAAAAAAGGTGAAACTAAGTTTCACCTTTCATATTAATTTTGAAACTAATTAGCTAGCATTACGCTGTAGAAACGTTACTTGCGCCTGCATTGTTAAGTATTTCTTCAATAGCGTTTTTGTTGTCACTATCGTACTTAATACCAATTAATATAGAGCCTTTTTCAATGGCATCTTCATAATACTTAATTTCGTGCTCGGGGATAAACGCACCAACTGCGGCACCTAAAGTACCACCAACTGCAGCGCCTGCGCCACCAGCAGCAAATGCAGCGACTAATGGACCGGCAACTAATAAGCCTGTACCACCTGTTGCTACAGTCCCTACGGCAGTAAATCCGCCAATAATTGCAGCAAGAATACCACCCGAAGCCGCGCCTATAATGCCGCCCTCGGCAGCTTTAGTACCTTCGTCTACAGCAAAATCTTCCTTTGCGTATGAGTCGTTGGCTACAATACTAATATCAGCTTCATTAATACCTAAAGCTTCTAATCTATAAATTGCGAGTGTTGCTTGTGATGCACTTTCGAATAACCCAGTAATAACGGTACTCATAATAACTCCTTTATTTATTTAAGAAAATACACTTACTACCAAGCAAAACTCAAACCAAATAAATTATCATTTAAAATCAATAATATAAAACAAAACCTCGTACTAACTCTCTTATTATTAGAGTAAAAATTGCTAAATTTTGTAAAAAACTCCTATCTACATAAACAAAATTCCTTGCGAAATAAAGAGAGGTTTTTATCACTCTCTTGTCTATGGTTATTACCGTGCTTACCAATAAAATTAAAAACACCAACAGAGCATTATTTTTCATGCGATTTGAAGGTTAAAACAAAGACGCTTATCCTCTTCAATTCCCCTACCCAGTTACAATTGTGTTTTATTAATTCAGTAAAGAGTCAGTCTAATTTTGTTATCACTGTGGTTCATTTTTCGGTGCGCATGAATCGTAAAATACTGTGCTAAATCTCCTTTTTATATTGCCCTGCTATCAGCAGATATAGGCCGCCCATGGATTACGAAAACAACTTTTTATGTCAATCACAGCAAGCTGCACTGCAACAAGCGCTAATTAATACCAAGCTTTTAAGTCGCCTTTCAATAAATAGTGAAGATGTACCTTCGCTTGAGCAACAAGCTTATGGGGCTATTGCAGTTATGCTTTATCGCCTTAATTTGCAAAAAATAAAATGGTCATCATTTTTAAAAACAGCAATAAACACAGCTAGCAACGCCTGCCAATGGTTATCCATCGAGCTTGCAAGATGCCAACAAGAATACAAAGCCCAACCTAATGACGCTGTAATAATTGAGCAAAACGCTCTTTTGAATGGTATTTTTAGCGAAGAACTCGCCTATATCGGTGCCTTACTAGGAACTGAAGCACAAGCTTAATATAGCA
Organism: Pseudoalteromonas sp. APC 3358; assembly: GCF_030408075.1. NCBI lineage: Bacteria > Pseudomonadati > Pseudomonadota > Gammaproteobacteria > Alteromonadales > Pseudoalteromonadaceae > Pseudoalteromonas > Pseudoalteromonas sp. APC 3358. Next base: position 183,207 of record NZ_JASDCE010000002.1, on the reverse strand, counting down.
AGTAACAAAGCCCACCAACCAATAACGCCCAAGTATACTTTTAAAGAAAAAGGTTATGGCTAAAAATAAATATATAAGAGAGGTTCAAATATAAAGTCAGCAATCTTGCTCGTATTATAAAAAAATCAATTTCAGTATTACAATCATTACAGCCCTTGTGGTATGCATTTTAAAGTTGAAGCATGAATTATTCCTTCATTGCTTCAACATTCAAAAGTTCGAGTTGATATCGTTGCTTTTCAAATCTTGTTTTACTGCTTTTTGATAAAACGTCAAAAAATACAAACCAGCCTAAAGCAACCTGACTACCATCGTGCGATAAGCTAGCGCTCAAATAACTAAGATAGGCTGTATTAGATGGAGAATTTGATTGGTTGATTGGATCATAAGTTTTGTCTAGTTCGGCTGCTAACAAAAACTCATTTTCTAAAAAGTTTAGTTTAAAAATAGAAGCCTTCGCTTTTATGTAATCTCGCCTTTTGCTTGCTGTGATCCCTGAAAGTAAAACATCGCCTGATTTGCTCAACATAAATTGTCGGTTAAACCTCAGGTCGCCCATTACCTTAGAGTCAGAACTGAAATTCGCCACAAGTACAGACCTACTAATATTTGCTGGTACTTTAGTTACCACTTTATCTGGACTTAGTTCATTTTGTTTTAACGTGACTATTTGGTCATTTGGCAAGCGGATAGCCTGCCAGCCTTGCGCTGTTTTTTTCCATAATTTAATAACCGGATGAGCAATGGTTACCTCTACAGGCGTATTAAGTATATGGAACCTTGTGTTATTTTGCTCAGGTTGAATGTATTCACCTATCGCTAATACATCGCCTTTAAGATTAGTTGCAATATCAACCCCTGACATTTTATTAGAGTCAGGCAACATAGCAAAATTAGTAGTGACTTGATAAGTGTTGTTAACTAACAAAAGCTCTGTCACAAAACCCTGATAATTTTTTCCATATTGCTCACTTTTAGCCAAAGCGACAAATAGCCTTTGTCCATTATTAACACTCAGTAAGCGGGTTACATTCCACTCATCCCACTCCTTAGGAAGCCTTTGTTTTATTATCGGTTTACTTGGGTTGGCAATATCGTAAACAACTAATTCAAAATTGCTGAGCATGACAATTTTTTTACCATTTTCAGTGATGTTAAAACGCCAAGGTCGATAACTATCTGCCGAAACACCTGTATTCTCATCGGGGAAACTTTTTTCTGCTTTAAAATCATTAAATTTAAAACTAACTTTTTTTTGCATACCTATTTGCGTTACGTGCGTGCAAATATTGGGATCGTATTTACAGTTATAAACATAACCTTGCTCACTATTACTGTCATACTGCCAATCATCTAAGTGGTAAACTCTATCGCTTCGATATTCAAGTTGCCCAACTTTTTCACCTGCCATTTCAAAATCAATTTTACTTAAACTAACTTGAGGTGAATCACTAGGGAATATTCTACCAAAGGGAGAGTGTTTAATGAGCGGAAAAGCGTCAGACGATTTAAAACCAGTTAACTGATAAAAAGGGATTTCAACTAATTCTCTCGACTTATTTAGCAAAACCATATCATGTTTATAATAAGTCACATTACCTAATAATGAGTTGACTGTTTTTGCTTTATGAACTGTTTTATGTTCAAACTTAACCCCTTTGTTTTCTACTGGTTTAGTTTGTCTATGAGAAGGCGTTGCTTGCGGTTGGCTATAAGTTGACTCTGGGCTAACACCACCACGAAAATTAACCACAAGAGTTACAATGATCGCAATCGTAAAAAATACAGCATACATCCCTATACCACTACCAGGTTGGTTATTAGATGACTGACTTACATTACTAGATGACTGACTTGAATTATTTATAGGGGCACTGCGCTTTACTGCAGACTTAATATTCGGTTTTATATTTTTTTTAACTTGCGCTTTTTTTTGATTAAGCTGGCAATGTGGACAAGCTTTTTGCCAATAGGCATGTTCTGAATTTTGTTTACATACTTTGAGCTTTAAACTTTGTTCTAGTAGTAACTTTTGCCATATATTAGCTTTAGTTCGAACTCTACTCGTTAAACTTTGAGTAAATGCTTTTGACAAAACGTCAGGAAAATCAGTGTGTATACTCCACGGAGAAGGCTTTATTTTTGCATGAACTTTTATTGCATATGGGTAAAGACCCTCAGTAATTTTAGTTTGGTTGTCGCTTGGTAAAGAATATCCATTTTTAGATACGCCTTGGAATGGGTGTAAACCGTTATTTAACAGCTGAAAGAGTATTGTAGTCAACGCGAATAAATCTTGACCGACTCCTAACTTTTCAGGTGGTATTTTACCGCCAAAAGCTTCGGGGGCAATATAACCAGACGTATATTGATGCCCCTTAAATCTCTTTTTATCACCTTTAATCGAAAAGCCGTCGCAATCTAAAACCATTACATCACCAGTGTGCTTATCAAAAGATAAGTTTGCTGGTTTTAAATCAATAATATAATGACCCAAACGGTGAAGCTCTGCGACCTTACTCGCTAAACTAATCGCAACGGTAACCCTAAACTTATAACTGTCGGTTATTTTTAATGACTCACGCAAGCGTTTAGAAAGTAACATTTCAATAGTGTAGCAACGACTTAAATCAAGTAGAGGCATTGCATAACCAATAAAGTTATTTTTTTTATCACTTATAACGGCAACAGGCCAACAAATTCCCTCTGCTGTCGGCGCATTCGACAACATCTGCCACAATTTATCTTGCCGTTGCATATCTTTGTTTGGATCATGATAAATTTTTAAAGCTAACTTGTTGTCAATAGTAGCGTAAATAGTGCCATCAGCACCGCTATTAATCGGCTTTTTTTTGTACTGTACTTGCGCTGTTTTTCCATCAAGATAAATTAGGTTTACGCTATTACTCATTCAATAACCAAACTAAGGTTTTATCATCGTTTGTAATACTATTGGTACGAGGATCATTTAAAGTGTTTTTTAGTGCGTGGCGTCCTGTTGCGTCATCTACACTAGCTAAGTAATTGTGTATCGGTAACAAAAAGTTAGTTGTGGGTCTATAAGGATTTGTTAATGCAGCAAAACTAGCCGCGCCATCAGACATTAAAAACCAGAGTTTATAACGTTCTGGAGCACACATAATACGTAAGTGAGATTGCCAATCAGGTAAAGTAAAAAAATAAGTGGTTTCGGCAAATTCGCCATTTTCAGGTTCGCTGACAATAAAATCAGACCAATCTTCAGGGTTAATACCAATAACAATCCCATCACCAATATGAAACACTAAACTTCCCTCATGAGAAGTTGCCACGCCACATAAGGTGGCATGATAATCCGATATTTCACCTTGCAGGGCAACGCACTTTCGAGCTTCACTAATTGCAGTTTTTAAGCTTACTATTGCGCTTTCGCCAATCGTTTTTTCTTGAGCTAATGCTTCACATACTTTATCAATTAATTGCTTTGAGCCTAGATGTGAATATTGCGCAGAGCCTGCTCCATCAGATACACAAGCGACAAGTCCCATTGCCGTTTTTTTTACTTGCCAAGCGTCTTGGCAAGGTATCTTGCCATCAATATGCGATGAACCAGTAACTGAGCAGCCAAGAAATCGCCCAGCCATTAAATCTCAACCTCAGCCCACTCATCGGCTGAAGGAATGCGCACTTTTTGACCAGGAACACTTGCTGATACTGTTGCCATAGAACGACTAAGCCAAACAAAAAGTTCTGTAAAATTTAATCCTTTCAATTTTTTTGCTGATTTATTAGAAAACTGCCCCAGCGCTGCAAAATCTGCGCCTTCAGTACCTATTGGAAAAATAACAACTTTTTTATCTTCTTCAGCTTTACGGCACGCATCAGCTGATTGTTCCCAATCCAAATCTGTCGGACAGCCATCAGATAATACGATGATCCAAGGTCGAGTACTTGAAATACCATTCTCGTCATATACTAACTTTTGTTGTTGTACCTCATTAAGTGCCGTCGTCATTCCTGCACCTAATGGGGTTAAGCCTCCGGCTTCAATTGTTGGTGCTTTAAAATCTACAGCATCTACCCATGGCTGTATTACCTCTACATCATCATGACCTCCAACAGCTAATACAAGAACCTGCACTTTTAATGCGGCAGACAAATCACTTTTTAATTGTTCTTCAAAAACTTTAAGACCAAGGTTGAGCTGCTTTAGAGGCTCACCAGCCATTGAGCCAGAAGCATCTAGCACCAACACACATGGAGTTCTTTGATTAGCGTTATCGATAAATTCAACGCCTGGAATTGCATCATTATGCATAAGTAATTAAGTCCTTTTAAATGGGAGGTTTTTAATCAATAATTTAGAGTTTACTAAATTTTTATCGACTCAAATATATTATAAAAATTAATTATATTAAAGGTTTAAAGAAAACTAAAAACAACAGATTAGTTATTCTTTAATATTAAAACTAAAATAAAGATTACGTAGATACTGGTAAATACAGCTGCAAATAGACTTTCCATCAATACCCACTTAGTGAGAACCCACTCTCCTTGCTTAATGCATTATTTTAAATACGTAACCAATACCATCACTAAATTAAGTAGTTATTTAATAAATACAAATACTCGCGGGGTTTAATAAAGCTTTAGCGGAAGAATATTAAAGTGTAGATTTTAAAATAGCCCGATTAAAGGCTTTACGGTTCTATCGGTATATAAATTGCTGTTACTAATGTTCTTACTTAAAGAGTTACACATAAATAACGCTGCCGTTATTTATAAAAAGGAGAACATTATGAGTAATAAACAACTAATTACGACTATCGGTATAGGTCTCGCCGCTGCATCTGCAGGTATGTTAACAAGGAAAACTTTACAAAAATCGTGGGAAAAGGTTACCAACGAACCAGCCCCAAAAGATAGACCAAGCGAAGAAACAGATCTTAAAGAGGCCGTTACATGGGCAGTGGTCTCAGGTATTGGTGCGGGTGCTGCAAGAATGGCCGTACGTTACGTGCTAGACAAGCGCCGATCCAAATAAACCGACCCGATTGATACCTCTTATAAGTATTAATCGTAATGCGGTGAGGCTCTAAAGGCGGCTTGCGACAACCAATCCCCAGTTGTCGCAAGCAACTTTGCTAAAGCCTAGTTAAGGTTACTTAACTATTAAGTTAAAAAATATATTAATATCCAAACCGGGGTTCTGTGGTTAAATTTAAAATGTCGGATGGCACGGCTGCGCCGCTTATCCAACCTACGTAGGTTGAAAAAGCCAAAGGCGCCTTCCAACAAGACCCCTAGATTTTAAACAGATACACTCTATTGAACATTAACCTATTAAACATTAACTCCCTTTCAAAGTTGTTGCCTGCCTACAAGCTTGCGTATAATGCCCGCATTCCGGCTGCATTTTTTAGCCGCTAACTTGGATTTTAATAATGAAAAAACTCTCTGCAGTGCAAATAAAACAGCAAGCACTTGTACTTAATACTGCTGAAAAATTAGAAGAACAAGGCCGCGCTGAGCTCCCAGGCATGCTGCAATGCTGGTTTGATGTGGAATACCACTTATTTCCAAGTACACTACTGCTGTGCTTTCAGTTTGAAAACGAGCAAGCCTTAGCCGCCGCAGAACCTGATTTATTAAAATGGCAAAAACGCTTAAGCGGCGCAATGCTTAAAAAAGGCGTTATTTTAAAAGATATGCGTAAACATTTAGTGTTTACCTTAAAAGGGCCTGATGATTAAAGCGAGGTTTTTAAAGGGGTATAGAGCCTTATGCTCGTATTGCCAAAGCACATAAAACTATAATGAAAAGCCGCTGCATTACTGCAACGGCTTTTTACTTTTATTAGAGCTTAAAGTAGTACCTATAAAGATCAATTTTTGACTCAGGGATTTTTATTAGCCGATGATACTAATTGGCCGTTAAACAATACTAATGCACGGCAAAAGCAAATATCAGTCGATTCAACGTTAATTGGTTGCCCTAAGTTAGCAATAGTAGGATAGTAAATTACACATAAAACAATAGCTTTATCTTAGGAGTATTATGATCAAAGTATTATTAGCGACCAGCTTAATTGCCTCTTCATTCGCTGCTTTAAGTAATCCTTTAACTGTTGAAGAACAGCGTATCAACAAAGCCCAATCAGCAATGCCAAGTGTTTTAAATGCATTTACCCCACAAGTATCAAGTTTTGAGCAGCAATTTAAAGAATTAAACGACTTTAAAAGTGCAAAAGCATTAGTACAAAGCTTTAGCTTTGAACTGTGGGAAAACGCAAAGCAACGCATAGTAAAAACCAATAACTACGACGACCGAGAGCTTTACTGGGCGCGCCTGCTTTCAAGCAAAGTAATACGTACAACGTCACCTAAATTTTCAATTACGCAGGCTCAACTAAATACTTTACTAACCCTACTTGAGGAAGGCAGCCGAGGACGTACCGACCTTGCTTTTTCATCAGGCAGTACTAAAAAAATATTACTAACGGGTTTTGACCCATTTTTACTCGATAAAAACATAAACCAAAGTAATCCCTCAGGTGTTGCGGCGCTATTACTCGACGGCCAAGTTATTAATTACAACGGTATCAGCGCAGAAATTAACACCGTTATGGTGCCTGTGCGCTACGAAGACTTTGATCAAGGCATAATAGAGTCGCTACTTGCCCCCTACTACGCACTTAATAATGTAGACATGGTAGTAACCGTAAGTATGGGCAGAACAGAGTTTGATTTAGAGCATTTCCCGGGTAAACGTCGCAGTGTAACCGCCCCAGATAATGCCAATATTGTGTATGGCGGAACGCAAACAAGCCCTGTAATACCAAAACTTAATGGCCGACCACTCCCAGGCAACGAGTTTGTAAAATTTAGCTTGCCTGTAAGTTACATGCAACAAGCCAAAGGCCCTTATAAAGTTATCGACAATCATGAAGTCACCACGCTTGAAAAAACCTATAAAGCCGGTTCGTACGGCGAGCTTAAAAATAGTATTGCGGTAAATGGCGGCGGCGGTGGCTACCTGTCTAACGAAATATCGTACCGAAGTATTCGCCTGCGCGATGCGCTTAATTCAAGTATACCTACAGGGCATATTCATACCCCACGTATAAAACAGTTCGAACCTGAAACAGAAGCTAAAATAGTAAAACAAATAAAGGCAATGCTAGCGCAAAGCTTAGTCGCGCTATAGTTTATAACTACCAGTTTAAGCGTATAAAAAAGGGCAATAACATTGCCCTTTTTTTAAATGGGGTTACTAGGGGCAGGTTTTGCATTTTTTCTTAATCACAAAAGGCAAAAAGAAAGAGCTGACCCTCCCGATTTGTTTGAGCTTTAATAAGTAAAGTGTTTACTAGTGCCTATAGGTTTTTAAAGAGTAAGCAATAATTTAAGGAAGAGTAATGCTGTTAAAGAAGTTATTTGTATCTGGATATAAGAGCATTTCCTCTGAGCAAGCTCAGTCGATTGAGTTTGAGTCTGATATAACAACATTTATTGGACATAATGGAACAGGGAAAAGTGCTTCCTTAGAAGCGCTAAATAAGTTATTTGCTATTGACCATTCTTTACGGGGAATATCACCTTCAGATTTTTATTTAAAAGACGATGCAGATAAAAATGCAGCAAGAAGTTTATTAATTGAAGCATGGTTCACTTTATCTGATATAGATGGTAACACCTCTATCCCTACATTGATTAATGGACTAACTGCATCAAGCGGAGATGGCGAAATTATATTCAGAGTACGTTTGGAAGCTAGTTTATCTTTTGACTATAACCCTTTAGGTGATGTAGAGGAAAATATTTGGGTTATAGATGGTGATATGGATACCCCTGTAGAGGACAATAAACACCGTTTATCAGCAACACAACGAAATGCAATTCAGGTCAACTATATACCAGCGAATAGAGATCCGTTAGTTCAATTGAAGTATTCATCAAAAGCAATCTTAGGGCGCTTACTAAAAGCCATAAAATGGTCAGATGGAGAAAAAGAGTCTTTTGAAGAGCAAGCGCAGCAATTAAATAGCCTAGCAGCACACAACCCAGCACTTATGCAAATAACTGATGCAATAAACTTAAGTTGGCAAAAAATTTATAAAGGACGCCATCTGAATCATGCTGATCTTAACTTCCCTGTTGGTGATGTTGACGAGATATTAAAATTAATAAAACTTCAATTTATGCCTGATGCAGCAAGAAATAAAGTAGATACAAGCAGGCTAAGTGACGGACAAAAATCTCTAGTTTATTTTGCTTTGACTAAAGCGTTATTTGATATAGATAAAGCTACGCGACAAGCAATTATAGATAAGCAACCATCGAATTTTGATGGTGATAAAATGAAGTTGCCTATATTTAGTTTAATTGCATTGGAAGAGCCAGAGAATCATCTATCACCACATTATCTTGGCCGTATTATCAAGCTAATTAAAGAGTACGGAGCTAGTGAGTTTTGTCAGTCAGTCGTCTCTACACATTCAGCTTCATTAGTTGGTCGAGTTGAACCAAAACAAATACGACACTTCCGACTTAGTAGTGAGAGCAAAAGTACGCATATTCAATCAATAGACCTCCCAGATGATGATGACGAACAGTCAAAGTATGTTAGTGAAGCTATTAAAGCTTATCCTGAAATCTATTTTTCAAAGCTAATAATTCTCGGTGAGGGTGATAGTGAACAAGTAATTATTCCCAGGTTATTGGAACAATATGGTGAGGATGTAGACACTCATTCGATATCCGTTGTGCCATTAGGTGGCAGACATGTAAATCACTTTTGGCGACTTCTTAATACATTGAAAATACCATTTGTTACTTTGTTAGATTTTGATATTGATCGAAATGGAGGTGGTTTCGGCCGAATAAAATATGCTGTTGAGCAATTGCTTGAAATGGATGAAGTTGCAAGTCAATACATAACACGTAATGTCACACCACTAATTCCTAGTTGGACTGATCAAAGAGATCCAAATTCATTTTGTTTGGTTTATGGTAAAGAGACTAAGAATATAGTGCATGAATTAGAAGAATGTAATGTATTTTTCTCTAGTCCATTAGATATTGACTATTCAATGATTTGCGCCTTTCCTGAAATTTTTTGCTCAATAGACGCTACCTATGGTGAGCGTGGACCGTCTGAAGGCAAAGAAGATGAAGAAGATGGTGATAGGGTTAAAAGAGAAGAGGCATTGACCAAAGCTGTATTAAAAAAGGGGAATGCAGGCAGGCGATTTGAGTTTGGGGATAACTGGGAGCGTAACTTCCTTTGGTATCGTTACCGCTTTCTGTCTAACAAGAGTAAACCAGCTTCTCATGTTCGAATGCTTTCCAAATTGTCCATTAGGTACACAGAAAAACAAGTTAGAGCAAAACTACCACCGGAGCTGAACCGATTGGCAGAACGTGTTATTGAGCTTGCCGGAGAGATAATAGAATGATCAAAGAATGGAGTCTCTCTGATGGTATCGAAGCTACAAATGAACTAATAGATATTATAGAATGTAATGAATCTGTGGCTGTTCTTGCTGGCGCAGGATCCGGGAAAACTGAGCTTTTAGCTCAAAAAGCTAATTATTTATTCTTTACAGAAAAATGCGCTTGGCCTAAAAGAATACTCTCTTTAACTTTCAAAACAGAGGCACAAATAAATATCAAAGAAAGAATTAATAAACGCTGTGGGCACAAAGCAACTCGTTTCGATTCTTTTACATTTCATGCATTTTGTAAAAGCATTGTGGATAGATTTAAAAATGTTTTATCTGATAATGAGCGACCAATTAATAACTACGATGTAGTGTTTCGTGCTCAAGAAGCTGATGGTGTGAATAAAATATTAATGGATAACTTAGTGTCTTTAGCTATTAGGATATTAAGAAAAAGGCCTGATATAAAAAAAATTTTTTCGTACTCATATGAATATGTCTTTGTGGATGAATTTCAAGACACAACAGATGAGCAGTATGAGCTTCTTCAAATATTATTTCAAGATACCAATATAAAACTATTAACCGTTGGTGATTTATACCAGAGTATTATGCTCTGGGCTGGGGCTAGGCAAACAGTCTTCAATGACTTCTTAAATGATTTTTCTGCAACAAATAAGTTTTTAGTAAAAAATTACAGAGCTTCAAAGGAAATTCAAGATGTATTAGAAGTGGTTTTAGAGTACATCAAAGATCCAACTCAAGAGGTGAAAGAATTATCATCTACTCCTGCAAATTGTTCAATAAATATTTTTAATGATGAATATCAGGAAGCATCGTTTATCGTTGATAATATTAAAGAAATTTTAGCGACAGGTGTGAATGAGGGGGATATCTGTATTTTAACAAAGCAGCAATCCCAACAATATACAGAAACTTTAAGAACTGCTCTGACTGTCGCAGGAATAAATAATTTAGAGATGACGGATTTGCAAGATGCATTGAAAGAACCATTGGGGCGACTATTCTCTTTATTTTTGAAAGCATTAATGTGCCCATCTCCGCAAGTTATGACTGAGCTTTTTCAAGTCAATTTGGTTTTAAATAAAGTTGAAATAGGTGATGATAAGGAAGAAACTTTAACCGCCTCTGTTGTCAACTTCCTATCATCAAAGCGTGATTTTGTAACCGTAAACACAACAGTTGAAGATTTACTAACTTATGTGCAGGAATTTATACACTTTATCGGAAGTCAAAAAATAAAAGGCCGTTGGAAGCAGTATAAATCGCCGGCATATTATGATTTAGTTTGGCAAAGTTTAGAGCTGCACTTAAGAAATATGTGCTCACAAGCAAATTCATTAAATATGGCTGTTAGGTTATTTAATGCCGAAAACTCAGTACAAATAATGAACATCCATAGATGTAAAGGACTTGAATATAACACTGTATTTCTTATTGGTTTAGAAGATCAGGCTTTTTGGAGTTATAGGCGGAACCCTTTTGAAAATAACTGTGCGATATATGTTGCTTTATCAAGGGCTAAAGAAAGAATAAATGTGACATATACCAAAACTAGAAGTCATCGGGTCAACAATGGGCATGATAATAGGTCTTCTACGTGGAATAACGTTAAACCATTTTTCAGGTTACTCATTGATAAATGTAAGCTTAATGTAGTTAACTTTACGAAATGACATTTAAAAAAGAGTGGCGAAGTTCTATTTAGTGAATCACCATTAGGAATTAGGGTTCATCAGGGTCTGGTCTTTTTTGCCAAGACCAAACACCAACCTCACGTTTAACACCCTCCCCCGTCATCACGCCCTGAAAATAAGCAATTGATGAGTAATGCATTTCATGGATAAAATGAAAGCCATGCTTGCACATGGATGTGCTTTCATGGCGTTTACGTTCACATCAATTGTGGTTTGAAGGATTAAGCGTGATGCTCGGGTGCGCTGAGAGAGTCCAGAGAGGGGTCAGCGGCAGCCCCTCTTTGGCTGCCGTCGCCAGCACGACAAAACCTTGAATAAGGTTTCTAATTTCTAGAAGTGTGAAACGTATTCGCGTTATCTGTAATAGTAACCTCAAGCACCTATTCAAATACTTGTTCGGGCTGCCGCCCGCGCCTCAGTAAGCTAAACGCCTACAATAAATAACACATACTCTTGGTTTTTGAGCGAGTAAGTATATTTGTGAATTGTTGGGTTTCGTTTCACTCTACCTAGCCTATGCAACTTGTGTTGTAAGGCGAAAGTTAAGTGCTTTCATCACTTTAAAAATAGTTTCCCAACGTGGTTTAGTTTTACCGTTAACTGCTTTATATAAGCTTTCACGGTTTAACCCCGTTGCTTTAGCAATATCACTCACGCCATGCTTTTTAACTAATAAGCCAAGTGCTTCAATAAAGGTATTTGGATCATCATCAGCTAAACACTCTTCTAAAAATGTATTAATTTCTTGCTGTGTTTCCATATAATCAAACGGATTAAAATCTGATGTTTGTAGCGCCATAATAATTACTCCAATTTATTCAACTTGCTAAACAAATGTAGCCTAAAGGCTACGAGTGCACAATGTTATTTATAACTTTTGGGCTGGCGCCCGCGCGCCAGCAAGCTAAACGCCTACGGTAAATAACATATACTCCTGCCTTTTGAGTGAGTAAGTATATTTGTGATTTGTTGGGTTTCGTTTCACTCTTCCCAACCTACGCCCATATAATTTATGGCGAATCACCACACACAAAAAAGCCGTTGCATTGCTGCAACGACTTTTTTAATTTTGATAAATTCCCAAACTATAATAGAACTTACTTCCCATTAAAGTTCAAAAATTAGTCTCTGATCTTAGTCGCGATAAGTCTCTACCGCTGGGCATGAACATACTAAGTTACGGTCGCCGTACACGTCATCTATACGTGTAACCGTTGGCCAGAACTTGTTTTTAGCCACTGCAGGCACTGGGAATGCAGCGTAAAAACGGTCGTACGCGCGGTCCCATTCGTTACCTAACACGTCGCCTTGTGTATGCGGTGCAAACACTAGCGGGTTGTTTTCGATTGACCATTCACCAGAAATTACTTTTTCAATTTCGCCTTTAATTGACACCATTGCTTCGATAAAGCGGTCAATCTCACCTTTTGATTCAGACTCAGTTGGCTCAATCATTAATGTGCCAGCTACTGGGAACGACATAGTTGGTGAATGGAAACCGTAATCTTGCAAGCGCTTAGCGACGTCCATTTCAGTAATGCCTGATTGCTCTTTAAGCGGGCGTAAGTCAACAATACATTCGTGAGCAACACGGTTGTTACGACCACGGTATAAAATTGGGAAGTGCTTGCTTAGCTCATGCGTTAAGTAGTTAGCATTAACGATTGCCATTTCAGTAGCTTGTTTTAAGCCCTCTGAACCCATCATGGTAATGTAAGCCCATGAAATAGGTAAAATAGCGGCTGACCCGTAAGGCGCTGCCGATACCGCACCGTTACCAATGTTAGTACCTGGTACGTTAATTACGCTGTGGTTTGGCATAAATGGCGCAAGGTGCGATTTAACACCAATTGGGCCAACACCTGGACCACCGCCACCGTGTGGAATACAAAACGTTTTATGCAAGTTTAAGTGCGATACGTCAGAGCCAATAAAACCTGGGCTTGTTACGCCAACTTGCGCGTTCATGTTAGCGCCGTCCATGTAAACTTGGCCGCCGTGCTCATGAATAATGTCGCAAATTTCGCGAATTGTTTCTTCGTATACGCCGTGCGTAGACGGGTATGTGATCATGATGCACGATAAGTTTTCAGACACTTCCTCAGCTTTCGCTTTAAGGTCTGCCATGTCTACGTTACCGTTTTTGTCGCAGTTAACTACCACAATTTTCATGCTCGCCATTTGCGCTGATGCAGGGTTAGTACCGTGCGCAGAGCTTGGGATTAAACATACATTACGGTGTGCATCGCCGCGTGATTCGTGATATTTACGAATCGCGATTAAACCTGCGTATTCACCTTGCGCGCCAGAGTTTGGTTGAAGTGATACTGCATCGTAACCGGTAATGTTTACTAGCCAGTCGTGAAGCTCGCCAATCATTATTTGGTAACCCTCTGCTTGATCCAGCGGGCAGAATGGGTGAAGGTTTGCAAACTCAGGCCACGTAATTGGGATCATCTCGGCAGTCGCGTTTAGCTTCATGGTACATGAGCCTAACGAGATCATTGAGTGATTAAGCGATAAGTCTTTGCTTTCTAGTCGCTTAATGTAGCGAAGCATGTCTGTTTCGCTGTGGTAGCTGTTAAAGTTTGGATGCGTTAGTACTTCGTCATCACGTACTAAACTTGCAGGGATAGACTCGCTGCCATTTGCTTCAACGTCTGCTGCAATAGCGTCAACACTTAGGCCATGGCCTTCGCCTAAAATAATATCGAATAACTCAGTAATATCGGCGCGTGTTGTTGTCTCTGATACCGAAATTGAGTACTCGCCTTCGTGGTTTGTTGCAAAGTTTACGCCTTTTGCAATTGCACGTGCTGTTACGTCGTCTTTGCTGTCGCTTACTACTGTTAGCGTATCAAACCAAGTACTGTGCTTAAGTGCGATGCCTTTAGCTTTAAGGCCAGCAGCTAAAATATCAGCAAAGCGATGTATACGCTGCGCGATAGTTTTTAAGCCTTGTGGGCCGTGGTACACCGCGTAAAACGCTGCCATGTTGGCAAGTAATACTTGCGCTGTACAAATGTTTGAGTTGGCTTTGTCGCGGCGAATGTGTTGTTCGCGCGTTTGCATTGCCATACGTAGTGCGTCGTTACCTAAACGGTCTTTAGATACACCAATAATACGACCTGGTAATGAACGTTTGTATGCGTCACGTGTTGCAAAAAATGCTGCGTGTGGGCCGCCGTAACCCATAGGTACGCCAAAACGTTGAGCCGAACCAAGTACTACGTCTGCGCCTAGTTTACCCGGTGCTTTTAACAGTAATAAACTCATTATGTCGGCAGCAACACAGGCAATGGCCTTTTTGCTTTGTACGCCAGCGATTAGGTCAGTTATATCTACCACTTCGCCTGATGTAGTTGGGTATTGGAACAATGCGCCAAAAATGTCGTGATTTACGGCATCTTCTGCTTTACCTACAATTATTTCAAAACCAAACTGCTCGGCACGCGTTGTTACTACGTCGATTGTTTGTGTGTGTACGTCGTCGGCAATAAAAAAGGCATTGGCTTTTTTAGCTTTTGATACGCGTTTTGCAAGGCCCATAGCCTCTGCAGCCGCTGTTGATTCGTCAAGTAGTGATGCACTTGCTAAATCAAGACCAGTTAAATCTAGGGTCATAGTCTGGAAGTTTAATAATGATTCTAAACGCCCTTGTGCAATCTCTGGCTGATACGGTGTGTACGCTGTATACCAACCTGGATTTTCTAGTACGTTACGTAAAATTACGTGCGGTACGTTAGTTGGGTGGTAGCCTTGGCCAATGTACGATTTGAAAACTTTATTTTTGCTGGCTACTGATTTTAGGTAGCTTAGTGTTTCAACTTCAGTACGGCTTTCGCCAACTGTTAGCGGTTGTTCTAGACGAATGCTAGCCGGTACAGTTTGGTCAATGAGCTCTTGCACACTCGATACTTCTAAAGCACTTAGCATATCGCTTACTTGTGCTGGGCTTGGCCCAATATGGCGGCGAATAAAATCTTGCTTTTGCTCTAGTTCTTCAAGAGATTTGGCGTTTGACATGAATCCAGATTCCTATGATCCTAAATGCTAATGGGTAACTAGCATTAATTAAAATATTTGACGATTTAACAGTTCACTCAGTATGGGGTGGTGAGCTGTAAAATCATAAAAGCCCCATTTTTATACATTAAACGGGGCTTTTAGTTATCTTCAAAAAATGATTATTCTTCGTCGATAGTGTGCGAGTAACCTTCAGCGTCTAATAAGTTGTCTAGCTCAGACTCGTCAGATGCTTTAATACGGAATAACCAACCGTCGCCGTAAGCGTCGTTGTTTACTGTTTCAGGTGAATCTTCAAGTTCTTCGTTAATAGCAACAATTTCGCCACTAATTGGTGCGTAAATGTCTGATGCTGCTTTAACCGACTCTGCTACTGCACAGTCTTCGCCAGCGTCTACTTCGTCGCCAACTTCTGGTAATTCAACAAATACCATGTCGCCAAGAAGTTCTTGTGCATGCTCAGAAATACCAACAGTAAATGTACCGTCGCCCTCGTTACGAACCCACTCGTGTGAAGGTGCGTATTTTAACTCGCTAGGAATGTTGCTCATTTTATTTGTCCTTTGGTTTATATTGGGAGGATACCAATCACAATAATTATTGTGATTGGTATAACCAAATTATTTAAATTATTGATTTTCCGTTACGTACAAAGCTAGGCTTTACTACTTTAACGTTTACTAATTTTTTACGCATTTCTACTTGAGCTGTATCGCCTGTTGAACGTGGTACACGTGCAAGGGCTACACTAAAACCAAGTGTTGGTGAAAAAGTACCAGAAGTAATAATACCTATCCCACCGTCAACAATTACTTTAGAACCGCTACGCAAAACGCCTTTTTCTTCAAACACTAAACCAACTAGTTTGTCAGTGCTTTTTTCTGCGCGTTGCTTAACAAGTACATCACGGCCAATAAAGTCGCGATCTTCTGGTTCCCATGCAATGGTCCATGCCATGTTAGCTGCAAGTGGTGATACGCTTTCGTCCATATCTAGGCCGTAAAGGTTCATACCTGCTTCTAAACGTAGCGTGTCGCGTGCACCTAAACCAGCAGGCTTAACCCCTGCGTCTAGCAGTTGTTGCCATAAATCGGCTGCTTGGTCGTTCGGTACTACTATTTCGTAACCGTCTTCGCCAGTATAACCCGTTGTGGCAATAAATAAATCACCTACTTGAACACCAAAAAACGGCTTCATGCCTTCAACAGCTGCTTGTTGCTCGGCATTTAAAAGAGTGGCTGTTTTTGCTTTAGCGTTAGGGCCTTGTACTGCAATCATTGCAAACTCAGGGCGCTCTGTAACGGTTACGTCAAAGTCGCTCGATATGTTAGCTAAATGCGCTAGGTCTTTTTCGCGCGTTGCTGAGTTAACAACTAGGCGGTAAAAGGTTTCACTAAAGAAATAAATAATTAAGTCGTCTATTACACCGCCTTGCTCGTTAAGCATGCCTGTGTAAAGCGCTTTACCTGGTACGGTTAATTTTGCAACGTCGTTAGCTACTAGCTTACGTAAAAATGCTTGTGCTTGAGGCCCTTCAATATCAACAATAGTCATGTGTGATACATCAAACATACCAGCGTCGGTACGCACGCTATTGTGTTCTTCTATTTGTGAGCCGTAGTTGATTGGCATTTCCCAGCCATGAAAATCAACCATTTTAGCGCCCGCTTCTAGGTGCTTAGCATGTAGTACAGTTTTAGAAGTCATAACATTCCTTCACGTTTAAATTAACCCTGTTTAGGGCGTGGCTTAAATAGACTTTAATTGCTTAATCGCAATTAAAAACAGGTAAACATTGTTATGTTCACCTGTTGTTTGTATTCGTTATGCGGCTTCACTATGCATAAGTGCAAAACCTTGCGCTTGCATGTAGCTTTGCCATTTTTGTAATTCTTGTTGTTTAGCGACTAATACAAAGTGTTGTTCGTCGTTTTTATCAATGGCGGTAATAAATACATCACCACTTTGCGCACCGTAGCATAGTTGCGCGTCAGAAAGGCGCAAACCTGGTGTTAATTTAAAAGCATTTACTAGAGTATCAAACGCGTTGTCGCCACTTAAAATAAAGCTTGCTAGGTCGGTGCGTACTACATAATCAATATCAAAACGTAGTTGTTGCTCGTTTATAAGTGCTTGTAGTTGAAGGCTTGCGTTGTGTGGCAGTACGAATCTAAAGGCGGTTTCGCTAAAGTAATAAACAGCAAAGCTGAAGTCAGAATTATAGTCGCCATCAAGCGTGCCTTTTAAGCCTAAACCGCTGGCGGTAAGCTTAGTTAAATCAAGGCCTAAAATAGTGCTTAAAAATACACTGGTCTCGGTGCCGCTAAAATCCATTACAACGTGATTGTTGTTAGTTTGCAAAGCGTTAGTAACCGCACTACTTGCGTTGCTGTGGCGGGCAAACATTATTGGGTTAAAAGTCATAACAAACACCTGTGTATTTTCGATTACAAAAGTATATTGCCCACGCCTACCAACAACAAATTGTAATTTTTTATCAATTGATAAATAATACTTATATATATAGCTATATAAATTGTAATTTTAAATATGAAAAACATATCAACAGACGGTTTACGTACTTTTGTAATGGTAGTTGAAATAGGTGGCTTTGCTAAAGCTGGCGATTTACTTGGCTTGTCGCAACCTGCTGTCAGTTTGCAAATAAAGCGCTTAGAAGACGTGCTTGGCTATAAACTATTTAAAAAACAAGGACAGCGCCAAGTATTAAACCAGTACGGCGAGCTATTATTGCCTATGGCAAAACAAATGATGCAACACAACGATGCTATTTTGCAGCAGTTCACATCAGAAAACATCGCAGGTAAAGTGCGCTTGGGTATTCCGAGCGAATTTGCTGCGCGTATTTTACCTTCTATTATTGGCGACTTTGTGGCGCTCTACCCTGAGGTGTCGTTAGAAGTTAAGTCGCGTTTAAGTAAGCATTTACTTTCAGCGTCTCGCCAAGATCAGTTCGATTTAGTACTTGCGCTAAATGAGCGACTCAACTCTGATAAGTTTCCTATTTTTATGCAAGACGAACTGGTGTGGGTGGGCGACCTGTCACTTGCGCAAAACGACGTGGTTACGCTAGTTACCGCACCAGAGGGGTGTATTTATCGTCGCCGTGCAATTGATGCATTAAAAAGTGCGGGCATAAAATACCGAATTGTATATAGCAACGCCGATTTAACCGGCCTTATTGCCGCGTTAAAAGAAGGCTTAGGTATTACGGTACTTGCTAAAAGCACAGTACCGAGTGAGCTTAACTATCAGGTTCAAACCAAACATTTACCCACTCTTGGTAATATTGGTATCAGTTTAATTAAAAGTTCGGGTGAATCTGACCATGCAGTAGACAAACTCGCGGAGTTTATAGCGCTACGTTTAGGTTATAGCTAATCCAAACTTTATAACTAGCTAGCTAATTATAGATAATACAAAAGAAACAATTTAGTTAACAAAGTTGCGTAAGCTGGTGCTTTTAGTTCTATTAAACTGAATAATTAAATACTTAATAACATTGATTCGTATTCGTTAACGTGTTCAAATTACGCCAATTAAGATAATTGACATGATTAGGAACACAATGAACCCTAAGTTTTTAGTATCTACCCTAGCAACTGCGGTTGCTTTGTCTTTTAGTGCTACTGCAATAGCAAAAGACACCAGCAATAAAGAACAACGCTTTGAACAAATTACCGTTATTGGCTCAGAACAAGCAATTAACGATATTCCTGGTTCGGCTACGTTTATTTCTGATGAAGAACTTCAAAAATTCAAATTTACTGATATTTCTCGCGTTTTAGCGTCTGTTCCGGGCGTTTACGTGCAAGAAGAAGACGGCTACGGCCTTCGTCCTAATATTGGTATGCGCGGCACAGGTACTGGTCGTAACGATAAAATATCAGTAATGGAAGACGGTGTATTAGTTGCACCAGCACCATATTCAGCACCATCTGCTTACTACTTCCCTACTACGGGTCGTATGGAGTCTATTGAAGTATTAAAAGGCGCGGCATCAGTTAAGTATGGCCCGCGTACTACGGGCGGTGTTTTAAACTTACTTTCGCGCAGCTTACCTACGGAGCCAAATAGCTCAAAAGGTATGGTAGATGCAGCCCTTGGTGGTGATGGTTACTACAAAGGTCACGCTTACTTCGGTAAAGAAAAAAACAACACAGCAGGCTTAATTGAAGTATTTACTTACGGCGCAGATGGCTTTAAAGAGCTGCCAGTAGGTAATGACAACACCGGCTTTGAAAAAACAGATTTACTATTAAAGTTTGGTCATACGTTTGGTCAAAACGATGCGCATAATCTTGAGCTAAAAATTAAGTACTCTGACGAAACATCAGACGAAACATACATGGGCTTAACTGACGAAGACTATCAAGAAAGTCCTTACCGTCGTTATGCTGCATCGCAAAACGATGAAATGAATACTCGCCACAACGCATACCAACTTAACTACGCGTACCGTTTTGGTGATGGCTATGAGTTTTTAGCTACGGCTTACTTAAACGATTTTCATCGTAACTGGTATAAAGCCAGCAAAGTAAGCGAAAGCTACCTTGAGCAATACAGTGAATTTGAAGCAAACCCGACAAGCGAAGGTATTGAAGGTATTGGTATTAAAGCTAATAACCGCGATTACCAAGCTAAAGGTATTCAGTCTGAATTACATATTCCTGCAGGCGATCACTATGTGACTGTTGGCGTACGTTACCACGAAGACGAAATGGATCGTTTTCAATGGGAAGACAAATACACACTTAATCAAGACCTAAGCTTAACGCTTACAGAGCAAGGCGTTCCGGGCTCTGACAGCAACCGTGTAGATAGCGCAGAAGCAAGTACATTGTTTATTCAAGACGAGTGGACAATTGATGCATTAGTAGTAAGTGCAGGCCTTCGTTATGAAGACATTACTATTACGCGTGAAGAGTGGGCTAAATCAGATCCAACACGCAGCAACGGTTTAACTAAAGATGTGTCGAACGACACTGAAATTTTAGTGCCGTCACTAGGTGCTACTTACACGCTTAACGAAAACGTAACGCTACTTGCGGGCATTCAAAAAGGTTATGCACCAGCAGCACCTGGTAATGCTGACCAAGAAGAAGAGGAAAGTGTAAACATTGAGTTTGGCTCTCGCTTTAATATGGATGGCTTTAGCGGTGAAGTAATTGCGTTTTACTCTGACTACAGCAACATGCACGGTAACTGTACTGCAGCGGTTGGTTGTAGCGACGACAACATTGGCGACCAATACAACTACGGTGAAGTAGAAGTAGCGGGCTTTGAATTTAGTGCAGCACGTACGTTTGCAACTGATACAGCTATGTTCCCAGTTAAATTAACGTATACCTACACAGACTCTGAGTTTAAAAACGATTTTGATTCAGAAATTTGGGGCACGGTAGAAAAAGGCGATGCAATGCCTTACGTACCAGAAAACCAAGTAGCGTTATCGTTAGGTGCTGAGTTTTCTGCGTTTGTAGTTAACAGCCAAATACGTTACGTATCTGATGCGCATGCTAACTTAACGCAGTCGGGCTTAAACGCAATTGATAGCCGCGTAGTATGGGATTTAGCTGCTAAATACTTAATCGATGAAAATCAAAAAGTATACCTAAGCGTTGATAACTTGTTTGATAAAACATACGTTGCTAACCGTTCAAACGGTGGCATTCAACCAGGTAAGCCGCGTACTGTACAGATGGGCTACACTTACTCATTCTAAATTGAAAGCTGGTTAAACGGTTCACTAACAGCGTTAATAATTTTTTATGTAAGAACACTACACATCTAAATTATTGCCTTGTTATTAAACCGTTTACCTGCGCTTTGTATAGGAGAAATGGTTCACTAACAGCGTTAATAATTTTTTATGTAAGAACACTACACATCTAAATTATTGACTTGTTATTAAACCGTTTACCTGCGCTTTGTATAGGAGAAATGGTTCACTAGCTGCGTTAAAAATAACTCATATAAGAACAACTATATTTCGTTATTTTTGCCTTGCTATAGGGTTATTTTCCTATCGCTATGATAGAGCATCAATTCAGTACAATTGGTGCAAAGTTAAAAGCGTAAGTTACAGATACAAAAAAGCCGAGATTGAATTTCAATCTCGGCTTTTTAATACTCAATTTAAATTAGGTATTATTTATTAGGTATTAGTTATTTGCGTTACGTTGGCGTAATACTTCAAACAAACAAATACCTGTCGCTACCGATACGTTTAAGCTTGAAACAGTACCCGCCATTGGGATTTTAACAAGCATATCGCAATGCTCACGCGTTAAGCGTCGCATGCCCTCGCCTTCTGCGCCCATAACAATAGCCATTGGCCCCGTTAAGCTTGCATCAAATACGTGGTTATCAGTTTCGCCAGCAGTGCCTACAACCCATACGCCTGCATCTTTAATTTCGCGAAGCGTACGTGCAAGGTTAGTCACTTGAATTAGCGGTACTGTTTCGGCTGCGCCACAAGCTACTTTACGTGCTGTGCCGTTAAGCTTGGCAGAGCGATCTTTAGGTACAATTATAGCGTGAACACCTGCAGCGTCTGCACTACGTAGACATGCGCCTAAGTTATGCGGATCGGTAATACCATCAAGCACAAGTAAAAACGGTGTGTCTTCACGCGCGATTATCGCATCAAGATCTTTTTCGTTAAACGTTGGCGCTGCTTTTACGTTGGCAATAATACCTTGATGCTGCTCACCCTTTGATTTGCTATCAAGGGCTTTACGCTGCATAAACTGTACTGAAATACCAAATTTACGTGCTTCATCAATAATCGGAGTTGAGCGTTTGTCGTCACGACCTTTAAGGGCGTAAATTTCTACAAAGCGCTCTGGCTCGCTTTCTAAAATTGCTTCAACAGAGTGAAAGCCAAAAATTAATTCATTACTCACGTATTATCTGCTCCTGGGCTAGTACTTTTACGGGCATTTTTGCCAGCTCTTTTAGGCTTTTTAACTGCCTTCTTCTTCGGCTTTTTCTTTACGGCAGTGTCTGCTGCTTTTTTATCTGCGGGTTTAGTTGCAGACTTATTTGCAGGCTTGCCTTTATCTTTATTTGCTGGCTTTTTTTTACCTTTTGGTTTGTCATCGCTGTGTGACTTTTTACCCGGTACTTTGCCTGCTTTTAATTGCGAACGCACACTTGCTGGAGCATGCTCAGATTTACCTGAACCTTTTTTTGGCGCACGACGACGTGAGTATCTGTCTTGTGCAACATCGCCTTTAAGCGTTAAGTTGATACGGCGATCGTCTAAACTAACCGACGCAACTTTTACTGTTACTTTATCGCCAAGGCGATAAACTTTGTGAGAGTGCTCACCTATTAGGGTGTGTTTTGCAGCGTCATGTGCAAAAAATTCGTCGCCTAAATTAGTAACATGAATAAGCCCATCAATTTGTAAATCGTCTAAACGAATAAACAAACCAAAGTTAGTGACCGATGAAATAACACCGTCAAACTCGTCACCTACATGATCTTGCATAAACTCACATTTAAGCCAGTCGGCTACTTCGCGAGTTGCATCATCGGCGCGGCGCTCTGTGGTAGAACACTGCTCACCTAGTTGATCAACTTCGTCGTCGGTATAAGCGTATTCGCCAGACGTTTGCTGACCTTGTGCTTTTATAACTGCTTTAATAGCACGATGTACTACTAAATCTGGGTAACGACGTATTGGCGATGTAAAGTGCGCATAAGCCGATAACGCTAAACCAAAGTGACCAATGTTATCTGGCTGATATACAGCTTGTTTCATTGAACGCAGTAGCATAGTTTGAATAAGCTCGGCTTCTGGGCGGTCACCTAGTCGCGCTAATACTTGGGTTATTTCTTTTGGTGTTGGCTCGTCGCTTAATGTGCTTTGAATACCTAACTCGCCTAAAAACTTAGTAAAGTTACCTAGTTTTTCGCTGTCTGGTTCGTCATGCACACGATAAAGCGCGCTTGCTTCGTGCTTTTCAAGAATTTTAGCCGCCGATACGTTGGCTAAAATCATACATTCTTCAATTAGTTTGTGCGCATCGTTACGAATAACAGGCACTATTGATTCTATTTTACGCTGAGCGTTAAATACAAAACGTGTTTCTAGGGTTTCAAACTCAATGGCACCACGGTCTTGGCGTGCAGCTTTAAGTGCCATATACATTTGCTGTAAGTCAGTTAAATGTGGCACTACGGCTGAGTATTCTTCGCGTAGTTTTTCGTCGTTTTGTAAAATGGCATTTACTTTGGTGTAAGTTAAACGTGCATGCGAGTTCATTATCGCTTCGTAAAACTTATAGCCCGAAAGTTTACCCGCGCTCGATACGGTCATTTCGGCAACCATACATAAGCGATCTACTTTTGGATTAAGCGAACATAATCCGTTAGAAAGCACTTTTGGTAGCATCGGAATTACTTGCTCAGGGAAATACACTGAGTTACCACGCAAAATTGCTTCTTTGTTAAGCGGCGTGTTCATTCCTACGTAATGCGATACATCGGCAATGGCAACCCATAAGCGCCAGCCACCCGATTTTTTAGGCTCACAATATACGGCGTCATCAAAGTCGCGAGCGTCTTCGCCATCAATGGTTACAAGTGGTAAGTCACGTAAATCTACGCGGCCTTGTTTGTCAGCGTCTTCAACAAACTCACCTAGGTGAGCAACTTGTGCTTCAACTTCTTCTGGCCATACGTGTGGAATATCGTGATTGCGAAGTGCGACTTCAATTTCCATACCTGGGGCTAAATGCTCACCAAGTACATCAATAATTTTACCTACCGCGTTCATGTTGCGGCTTGGATTTTGAGTGATTTTAACCTGCACCATTTGGTTATGGCGGGCACCGTTTTCGTTGCCTGGTAAAATCATTATATCTTGCGTTATGCGCGGGTCTTCAGCTACCACAACGGCAACACCATGCTCTACAAAGTAACGGCCAACAATTGGCGCGCGCTCGTTAGTAAGCACTTTTATAATACGTGCATCGCATTTTGAGCCAGAGCCACGCTTAGTGCCTTTAGCTAGTACAATGTCGCCATGTAACACCATATTCATTTGGTGCTTGGCAATAAACCAATCTTTACTCTCGCCTTCAACTTCTAAAAAGCCAAAACCGTCTCTGTGGCCTATTACTTTGCCTTTAGTTAAACCGGCTTCGTCAATTAGGGCATAGCATTTAAATTTATTAAAATACAGCTGTCCGTCACGCTCCATAGCGCGAAGGCGGCGTTTAAATGCTATTTGGCGTTCGTCATCGTTTACTGCTAGTTCTTCACATAATTGCGCGTAGTTAGCAGGCTTTGAACGCTCTTGAAGGTGAGTAAGTATAAACTCACGACTAGGGACTGGGTTTTCGTACTTTTCTTGTTCTCGACTGAGATTTGGATCTTGGTTTGACATTCACTATCTTGTTAGTTGGTTATGTAGGTATTTTAACCCATATAGTTATAATGAGACAGGTAAAAGCGATTAAACTTTTAAGAAAGCACTTTTACCTTGCTGTTTATCTTGCTGTATAGTTTAAAAATCTAGCGCAATGGGGCTTAACGACCCCTTAACTACAAAGTGTTTAGTCATCTAGTAGCTATGCTAAAACCCTTTCGCGCTATTATAACCTGAGCTCTGGATAATAAATCTATCTCGAGCAGCTATTTTCAGCGCTAACAGCGTTGAATATACTTGCAATAGGCCAGCTATTGACGCGTAAATTCGCCTTGTTTTCACTGAAAATCTCTGGCTAGAGAAAATAAATTTAAATATCACCATGATTCAATACGTTAGTAAATCTCTTAACCAGAGTTCAGGTTATTTATTTTTTTGTAGGTTTTTCCAGAGCAGTTTGCTTATATTATCAATAAAGCTTGGGTCTTCCTCTTTCATTGTAAGCAAAATTTGCTTATTCATTTGTGATTTATTTTGAGCGTAAATCCAGCGGTTTTTATTAAACTGCTGGGCAAACTCAAGTACACCTGCTTGTAGTTCATCGTTATTTGCAAACACAGCTTCAACCACTTTATTGTCTAGCAACTGCTGTGCACCAACACGCTCTCCTGACATAGCTAAACGATTAAAGAATGTTTGCGAAATAGCTTTATTAATTATAGGAAACATCGACGGTACAAACGGCACCATCACATCCACTTCAGGAAAACAAAAGAAGCCTTTATCTGACTTCATAAATCTAAAATCGCACGCACACGCAAGCACCGAACCATTGCCATAGGTATGCCCGTTTAACGCAGCAATAATAGGCATAGGAAAAGTAACTATGCGCTCAAACAAGTCACTTATTTGAATCATAAAGTCAGAAATTGCAGCAGGTAAAATACTTGGATTGGACATCCATTGAAGGTCGATACCCAATGACCAGTTTTTGTCACTCGAGGACGTTAAAATAACTGATTTAATATTTTGATCTGCTTCAATGTGGTCAAGGTGTAAATTAAACTCGGCCAAAAACGCTGGATTGTGACGGTTTTCAGCGGTATTCATGGTGAGTATAGCGGTGTTATTTTTAGTTGTTAGTTCTATTATATTTGCCATTAAACCCTCTTTTAACGCTTTTTAAGCTAATTTTAAGCGCTGTTCGTTACTTTTATAAGTAATATAGTAATACTTTGCTTATAATTTATAAACCCACTATTTAAAGCCATCCTTTTTGTTTAGCTATACGTGCAGCATCTATACGGTTAGTGGCGTTTAGCTTAGCAATAGCATCTGATAAATAATTACGTGTGGTACCTTCACTTATAAATAACTGCTTGGCTATGTCGCTTGTTTTAAGGCCGTCGCTTGCAAGTTTAAGCGCTTTGCGTTCTTTATCGGTAAGTGGATCTGCGTCGTCCAATGCATTAATAGCAAGCTCTGGGTCTATCACTTTTTGTCCCTGCATTACTTTTTTAAGCGCATTTATTAGCTCTTCACTGGGTGCTTCTTTTAAAATAAAACCTTTAACACCTGCTATAAGCGCTCGCCTAATATAACCCGCACGAGAGAATGTGGTCATAATAACCATTTTTATAGCGGGGAACTTAGCGGCTATTTTTTCACTCAGCTCTATACCATTCATAGTTGGCATTTCTATATCGGTTAAAATTATATCGGGATGTAAATCACTATCAAGCGCTTCAATTGCATTAAGTGCATCTTGCCCGTTACTTGCTTGCCCAATAATCTCAATATTAAAATCGAGTCCTAACAATGCTGCTACTGCGTCGCGCACAAGCGCTTGATCTTCCACTAAATACACTCTGATCATTGTAAATCCTTAGCTGAAATTGGTAGCATTACATTTAAAGTAAAAATATCGCCACAGGTAAATGTTGCACTGCCATTGAGTTGCTCTGCCCGCTCTTTAATACCATTTAGGCCATTGCCCGAATTTAATGTGGAGCACGGTGCTCGATCAATAACGGTAATGAGTAGCTGCTGCGCTGTTTGTTCTATATTTATTTCGCAATTTTTTGTGCTGCTATGGCGTAGCAAGTTGGTAACGGCTTCTTTAATTATAAGGCCGGCGATACCCTCTACTTTAGCGGGTAGAGTATTTAAAACTACACTAAATGAAACGTTAAAGTCTTGCTCTATTAATCTTTGTTTTAACTGTGCTACTTGGCTAACAAGGTTAAGCTGTTTTAAATCACTAACGGCGCTTCTTACATCACTAAGTAACTGCCTTGCAAGATCTGCCACTTGTGCAATTTCGCTATTTGCTTGAGCGTAACGCTCACCTTGGTTTAATTTATTGGCAAGCTCAGCTTTTAAAGCAATAGATGATAATGAGTGACCTAAAATATCGTGCAAGTCGCGGGCTATCCGTTCACGTTCAGCAATTGCTGCTAATTGCTCCAATTGGTTAGCGTTTTCTTGCTCACGTTTTTTGTACAGGCTCTCTCTTTTAGCTGCAATACCGTAACTAAATAAGGCTGCACATAAAATCAAAGCAACGGCTAAAAAGTATTGCACCTTCCCTATATCACCAATATATGCGCTTAATAAAACCGTAGATATAATCGCGAGTGCAGCATAAATTCTTTGATGGTAGCTGTATGCATAGCCTGCTACGTACGCTGCAAAGCCAAATAAAGTAGGAGTACCAGTGGTGTAAAAAGTGGCGCAAAAACAAATTAATAGCATGGCTACAAACAACTTGGTCACCCCTGCACTTTTGCAGTTTATTGCTTTTACATATAAAAGAATAAAAGCAACATAAAAGGCTAAAGACATCGTTATTTGGTTAGCAGTAAAGCTCGCAAAATTAATTATTAGTGGGAGTAAATAAAAGCCTGTAAAAATTAAATGCCCATATTTCCAAAAACCTTTATCACTTTGTTGAGAAAAGGAGTTAAGCGAGCTCATACTAATACCTCAGGCATATTATTTTTACTTATAGGACTATTTTTATTAATAAATATAAATAACATAAAAATGCACGCCAGCATAAAGCAATCTGCGTACGTAATCGTAAAACTTAACGCCTCTAGCACTTCATTAATAGTTAAGCTGATTAAAATTAAAGAATTCATAATTATCCCCTGTTGAGTAAGGTAACTATGCCAGCGTATAAAAATAATAAGAGTGTGAAGTGTCATCAACTTTTATGACATTTGTCATGCGATAAAAAAATTCATCTTAAGAATTTTTAAGCAATGTTAATATGTTCAAAAAGTACAACAAGGAAACTAAATGCAATCTCAGCAGCAAAGTTTAATTTATTTGCACATAGCGGTATTACTTTTTGGCGGAACCGCTCTATTTGCCAAGCTTATTGGTTTAAATGCTTTAGATATTACCGTTTACAGAACTGCAATTGCAGGAATGGCTATTTTAGCCATGCTGTATTTTCAAAGAAAACAAATTAAACTCAACAAACCTAAAGACTACCTTATTGCGTTATTTTTAGGTGTTGCGGTGGGTATTCACTGGGTTACCTATTTTGCTGGTATGCAAATGGCCGGTATAACTATTGGAATGCTGGCATTTTTTAGCTATCCCGTAATGACGGTGTTTTTAGAACCCTTATTTAATAAAAGCAGGCCAAAAGCAAAAGATATAATAAGTGCGGCGGTGGTTGTTTTAGGTATTTACCTGTTAGTACCAAGTGCAAATTTAGGCGACGATGTGACCTTAGGTGTAATAACAGGTGTTATATCGGCATTGTTTTTTTCAATCAGAAACATTACCCATAAGCGCTACTTTAGCCAATATGGTGGCCCGCAAACTATGTTTTATCAAACCTTAGTGGCAAGCATTATGCTGTGCGCATTTATAGAAGTGCCGGTATATGAGGTTAGTCATCACGACCTAATTTTAATTGCCATAGCGGGTGTTATTTTTACGGCTACACCTCATTCATTATTTGCAGCAAGTTTAAAGCATTTATCAGCGGCAACTGCGGGGTTAATTTCTTGCTTGCAACCACTTTATGGCACCATACTGGCTATAGTAATTATTCATGAACGTCCTACTGTTATGACGTTAGTTGGTGGAGCACTTATTGTTAGTGCCGCTTGTTTTGAAACGTGGTCAATCACTAAAAAGGCTCGACAATGAAAGTATTTGCACACCGTGGTGCCAGTGGGGATTTTCCTGAAAACACCAAAAGCGCTATTTTAGAAGCATTAAAAGTAGGTGTTGATGGTATTGAAGTAGATATTCAAAGTTCCTTAGATGATTACATGGTAATACACGACTCATGGCTCGATAGAACCACCAGCGGTAAAGGTAGGGTGAGTAACTTTACGGCACATGAACTATCTAAACTTGATGCTGGAAATGGTGAAAAAATTCCCACTCTTCAACAGTTGTTTGATTGGAATAACAATAAATCTTTATTAAATATTGAGCTTAAACATACATTTGAACTAGAAAGGTTTGTGGCTCAACTAGAACAAAACATTGAGGCTAACAAAATATCGAAAGCCAATATTTTAGTATCATCGTTTGATCATCATCAACTACAGTGGCTTAAAAGCAAGCTACCATGGCTTAAAATAGGCGCCCTTACTTCTTCTATTCCAATTAACTATGCAAAGTTTGCAAGTGATTTAAACGCTTATAGCGTACATGCAGATAAAACCTTTATAAATAAGGCTTTTGCCGATGATGCAAAAAAAAGAGGCTTAAAGATTTATGCTTATACGGTCGATAGAGAACAAGATATAGCGCGAATGCTTGAGTATGGCATAGACGGAATTTTTACAAATTACCCAGCGCGAACCAAAGCTTACTTGTTATCGTTACAAAAAAGCTAACTTACACCTCCCTAACTAAAATAAGAATCGTAGGGCTTAAGCATAATGAGTAGTTTTATGAAAATTTATAACTATATAGAGCAAACATTCTTTTTTACGTTAACACGTAAAATAGTCGGTAATTTAAGTTTTGTATTATTGTTCCAAGCAATTACGTTATTTTGGCTGCATCAGAGCTTAAGCGAACAACAGCAAAGTACAGGGCTATTTTGGCTTCTTACGCTTGTTATTATATCTGGTTTTATTTTTACTCTTTTTTATATGCGTTTTTTAATTGTTCGCCCTGTTACTGCTATGCGCGATACTTTGATAAAAATAAACCAACAAGATGCAAATTTAGCAGCAAAACTTCCCCACTTTTCGTATGACGAATTTAAAGATTTAAGTTCACAATATAATATATTTACTGCCCATTTAAGTGAGTTACTCAGCACAACATATAACAGTGCTCAAGCTAGTGCACACAGTAATATACAAGTCACTGAATCGATGAAAAATACTGAGCAATCAAGTGAGCAACAAATACAGTTAAGCCACAGTATTATTAATGCCAGTATGCAAATAACCCAAAGCTTACAAAACATAGTAAATAATACAGATAGCGTGCATAACGTTAATAATGAACACCTTAACTTTGTAAAACTATCTGCATCAGAGCTCGCTGCCTTAGTAAAGCAGGTTAAACTTATTACTAATATGCTAGGTAGCTTTTCAAATACAATTGCGGGACTTAAAGAGAACAGTGAAAACATTCGTAGTATTTTAAAAATGGTTGAAGAGTTTTCTGATCAAACTAATTTGTTAGCCCTTAACGCCGCAATAGAAGCAGCTAGAGCGGGTGAAGCTGGCAGAGGGTTTGCCGTAGTTGCAGACGAAGTACGCACACTTTCAATAAAGGTAAGTGGCGCAACTAGGCAAATAAGCGACTTTATTACTCAAATGAATGAGCTAGTAAATGAAACAAATAAAGAGTCAGAGCAATTAATGACTCACTCCAATAATGCACAAAGCTCAATTAGTGCAACCTGTGAGGGTTTTACAAAAATGCTTAGTGAGTTTGAGCACAACCAACAGCAACTACAACAAATAGCCAGTGCTGTACATATGCTTGAGGGCACTCAAACTAATACTCACCAATCGGTAGAGCAAATAGTAGCTTTAGGTGAGCAAGCTAAACAGCAAATAGATACGGCATTAGCCGATAGCGAGCAATCTCAACAGTTAAGCTTACAGACCCAACAACAGTTAAAGCGCTTCGTGCGCTAAGAAGCGTTTTCGGGCTCAGAGAAATATGGTAAATTACGCAGCTATTAATTTAAGTGTGTGAAGTGTGTGAGCAACCCTACCCCAGACTATGAAAAATTAGCCCTACAAATAAAAACCTGGGGGCAAGAGCTTGGTTTTAGCGAAGTAGGTATTACTGATATTGACCTATCTAAGCACGAAGCCCAATTGCAACGCTGGCTTGATGCTGGCTACCACGGCTCGATGGATTATATGGCTGCTCACGGTATGAAACGCGCTCGCCCTGCTGAATTAGTACCTGGTACACAGCGTGTTATATCCGTAAAAATGAATTATCTCCCTCCCGATGCTGGCTTTGCAAAAACCTTAAAAAATAAAGAAAAAGCATACATAAGTCGTTATGCACTGGGTCGTGATTACCATAAATTAATGCGTAATCGTTTAAAAAAACTTGGCCAAAAAATAGAGCAAGAAATTGGCGAATATGGCTTTAGGCCCTTTGTAGATTCAGCCCCGGTACTTGAGCGTCAACTTGCCGAAAAAGCCGGTTTAGGGTGGCGTGGTAAGCATTCGTTATTAATTAATCAAGAAGCAGGATCGTGGTTTTTTTTAGGCGAGCTATTTATTGATTTACCCCTACCAATAGATGCAGAGAATACGTTTGAAGGCTGCGGTAAATGTGTTGCTTGTATTACTCTTTGCCCAACAGGTGCAATTGTAGAGCCTTACGTCGTTGATGCACGTAAATGCATATCGTACTTAACGATAGAACACCAAGGCCCCATACCCGAACAATACCGAACTTTATTAGGCAACCGTATATATGGTTGTGATGATTGCCAGTTGGTATGCCCTTGGAATCGTTATGGACAAATAACGGATGAAAATGACTTTCATCCTCGTACTCAATTAAAAAATAAAGATTTACTTGAGCTATTTGCTTGGGATGAGCCTACATTTTTAAAAAATACCGAAGGCAGCCCTATTCGCCGCATAGGTCACGAACGTTGGTTACGTAATATAGCGGTCGGTTTAGGTAATGCAGAGTTTAGCCCGGCTATTATTCATGCCTTACAAGATAAAAGCCAAATATGCAGCGAGCTTGTTTTAGAACATATTGAATGGGCGCTTGCTCAACAAAACGATAAACAACGATTACAAATTCGTAAAACGGCTAGGTTAATCAGAATCGTAGAAAAAGGCTTACCCAGAGATGCATAATGCAGTTGGAGTAAGCCTTAAAGTAACATTATTTGATTAAGTATATTTAGCTCTTTAAAAGCAATGACAGGTCTTGTTCAATTTCAGCAAAAGCTGCTTTTACCTTTTTAACAGACTCCTCTCTGGCCACTGAGTTTTGGATAGTTTCATCTACTTTTTTATAAATAAACACCTCCTGATCTTCATCTAATCCCATTGATGGGATACGTTCTTCGAGCTCTTCTTGTAACTGTTTAAACACTTTTTCGTTGTTTTGACGGTTGTCATTCAATAAGCTAATTAAGCCATGAAACTTACTGTGAACTGTACTTGCTACGGCATTAAGTTTTGCTTGTTGTGATTCAAGCATTTTCTTAGTCATGATGGCGCGTAGCTGCTGCTCGGTAACACTGACAATAAAACATACGTGGTCGCGTATACGCCCATGCTTATCAGGGTCATGATCGGGCATATTTAAAATAAGTAAGCTAATCAATTCATAATTAACTAAAATTCGATGCGAAAATTCATGTAAACGCCCTTTGTTTTTAAGCATTTCAAATAGCTCCACCACAATAGGTGAACACACGCCACTTAATGCAAAGTGACTAATTTCATCGTTCTCTCTAAACTCAATATTACTTTGCAAATCAAAAGATTGTAGGCAATCTATAAGCGCTTTACCTAGCTCTTGAGGGTCATTAATAAAGCCTATGTTTTCAACGTAGTTAACTATCTGCCCCATTTCACTGCTGTTAGCCATGGCATTAAATGCAGTTGATGTAGCATCTTCAACTTGCTTTTCAAGGCTTTGTTTTTCAACAAGTACTTGGTTTAAATTTTTAAGCTTTGACTTAAGTTCATCATGGCCAAAGGGTTTTACAATATAGTCTTCTGCACCAACTGAGTAGCCTTCCATGCGTTCTTCAACTGTGCCACGAGCAGACACAAACATAACAATAATGTGTGCTGTATTTGGGTTTGCTTTAAGTGCCTTACATACTTCATAGCCGTTCATTTGCGGCATACTTACGTCGAGCAATATAACCTGAGGCATATAGCCTTCAACCATGTTTAAACACTCAGGACCACTCGTTGCTACTTGTAATTCAAAATCAAGCTCCTCTAAAATTTCCTCAATAATTTCAAGGTTAAAGGGTTCGTCATCAACGGCAAGTATTTTAGTTAAGGCCATAATTTATCATCCATTCAAATTCTCAAAAAAGTTACTTGGCTTGCCAAAAAACAATTAATTACTGTGTTGTATTAATTGATCTTCAGCCAAATGATCATCTAGATTTATTTCTAATGGCACCTGTATAGATATAGTTGCACCACCATTTTCGTTGTTACGTGCAGTGATCTCACCTTGATGTAAAGACACAAACTCTCTACACAATGCAAGGCCCAATCCGGTACCACCGGCACCGCTATTTGTTTTGCTGCTTTGTACAAACTTAGTAAAAATATGTTCCAGCTCATCTTCTGGTATACCGACCCCATTATCGGTAACCTCTATAGTAGCAAGCTTATTATCTGACTCTAAATTTACCCGTATTTTACTTTTGGGTTCGCTAAATTTAAGTGCATTACCTAATACGTTTCGAAGTAACTGATTTATTTGCTCTTCATCACATTGCGCAATTACAGGTAATGGCTGCGCGGTAAATACAACCTCAATTTCTTTTTCCATTGCCGTACCAGATACATCATCAATACTTGTTTTTATAATGTTCGCTAAATTATATGGACGAGGATTAAATGGAAACTTACCCACATCTAGCTTAGATAGGTCGAGTAAATTATTTAGTAACGACAGTAAACGCTCACCACTACTCTCTATTCGCGATAGGTATTTAATGAGTTTCTCTTTTGCAAAATCTCCAGTTTCTAGTTTGCTTAAACCAAAACGTGAAAAGCTTAAAATAGAGTGCATAGGTGTTCGAAGTTCATGCGACATGTTTGCTAAAAATTCTGATTTACTTAAGTTTGCAGCCTCAGCGACGTTTTTAGCGTGCTCGAGTTGTGAAGTACGCGCTCTTACTTGCTCTTCAAGGATATCTTTTGCTTCAAGTAGTAAATCTTCTTTTTGCTTGAGGTGAGTTACATTTTTAAATATTACGGCAAGTGCTATTTCGCCATGGTGATCTATCTCATTAAAAGATCCCACTAACGGTATATAGCCCCCTGCAGTTTTAGATAAACGTAAGTCGCAGCTAAATTGGCGATTACTATTTAATGTCGAAATTTTATTTTTAATACCTAACGTTGAATCATCATCTAAAAAGCTAAATACTGATTTACCTTCTAGTTCGTTAAACGGTAAGTTAAATAGTTTTAAACAAGCATCATTAGCTTCTATCACTCTACCGCATTTCTCAAACAACATAATTGCATCGGGCGTATGCTTATAAATAACCTGAAGTAGGCTGTCTTTTTCAATCAGGGCATCAACTGTATCTTGTAGCCTTTCGACGAGTTCTGCGTTATGGCGTTTTAATAGCTCTGTTTGCCACAGTTTATGTATTGATTGTAATAATGAGCTGTCGTTCAATGGCTTAATAAGTACGTCTTCTACACCTTGACGAATAGCTTCAATCATTGAAACTTGATCGGGACGTGAGGTAAATAATAAGCAACGGCAATGTGGTTGCATTATTTTTAAGTTTGAAAAAATTTCTAAACCGGTTCCGTCATCTAAAACAAAATCACTTATCAGTATATCGATTTGCTTTTCTTTCGTAATTTCTAAAGCTTCTGCAGAGGTGGTTGCTGTATGGGTCTCGATATGAGCACCTATCAAGCTGTTTTTCATTTTTTCGAGGCGCTCAGGAACATGATCGACGAGTAAAATAGCGGGTAATTGCAAAATATGATTAGAGCCTAATTCTAGTAAGCTCTCTAAAAGAGAAGTAATTTCTTTATTAGAAAAAAACGGGTAGATCACGGTTGCGTCAGGCGCAACATGATTTAGCTCACTAAACGCAGTTAGTTGCTCACCACTTTCTGCTTTTGGAGCAAGCAGCATAAAACGCTCTTGCGCTACTTGGCTAACAAGCGGTTTTATAGAATCAACAGGCACACCATGGGCAACAACAACTAAGTCGTAGTCGCCTATATTGGTATACATGTCTAGCATGCTGAAATGAATTAATTCGACTTCACATCCTATTAATTCTAAAAGCACTTTCACACGCATTGCGATGACACTGCTACTATCAACAATTAATATTTTTCGAATCATCAAGCTACACTTCAAATTAATAAACTTAATATGTTAATAGCGTAGACTATTTTTATTTAATTGGCATAAACCCTTCGTCTTATTTTGTAAAAAAATATTACAACATTATGAAAAATAATTTATTCCAGATGTTTTCCAAAAATAGTAAGGCTATACGCCTTATCATCCATTACGGCAACGCTTGGCAACTCACCCCATATTGCAAAATCAAAATGCTTAAACAATTTAACACTCGGTAAGTTATGACTAAAAATAAAGCCGAGTAATACTTTAATATTTAATTGCTTAGCTTGTGTTTGAGCAAATATCATTAGCTTTTTACCAAGCCCTTTACCTTGCGCTTTACTGGTAATGTAAATGCTCATTTCTACTGTGCCGTCGTAAGCTGGGCGCCCATAAAACGATTTATAACTTACCCAAGCAAGTACTTGGTTATTTTCGCAGTAAACGTAAATAGGCCTTTTATCGTTGTGGCTATTAAACCAGTCACGCTTTTCGTCAACGCTCACTTCTTGCGTATCTGCAGTTACCATTCGCCCTGCAATAGTTTCGTTGTAAATGGCTACAATTTCATTAAGATCATTAATAGTTGCTAAACGGATTGTCATAGGTCATTAGAGGGTTGATCAATTTGTTCCATATTAGCGTATGATTATCCAATCAAACAATCGTAAAGTTTAGGTAATGTAATGCTTAAAATAATTATAATAGGTTTAACGGCTTTACTTATTAATGCTCCCCTTCAAGCTCAAACACCATCAATCATAAATAAAATCTCTACACAGGACTGCCAAGATTTTACCAATGTAGATATACGAAAGCTTCGCTCAAAAGAATCTATTAACTTGTGCCAATTTAAAAATAAACCTTTGTTAATAGTAAACACGGCAAGTAATTGTGGTTTTACATATCAATTTAAAGGCCTTGAAGCGCTATATCAACAATACAAAGAGCAAGGTTTAGTCGTATTAGGGTTCCCCTCTGATGACTTTTTTCAAGAAGAAGACAATGAAACAGAAACAGCGAAAGTATGCTTTGTAAATTATGGTGTAACTTTTCCCATGTTTGCCACCAGCAAAGTTCGTGGTAGCGAAGCAAATCCAATTTTTAAATATTTGAATGAGCAAACTAGCTCTCCAAATTGGAACTTTTATAAATACTTAGTGTCTGCTGATCGTAAAACAGTTTTACGGTTTAACAGCAAAGTGGCACCTAATTCAGAGCAAATGATTACTGCAATTGAAACTGCGTTTTCTGATAAATAAGTTTATACTGGTACAATTAGTTGAAACTAACTAGAATGACATTTCAATTCGGTTAAAAAAACACCACACTATACTCGGGAGATTTTATGACAGTAGCAAGCGCACGACATATACTTGTAGACAGTGAAGCACAATGCTTAGACTTAAAAACAAAAATTGAGCAAGGCGAAGACTTTGCTGAACTAGCAAAAGCACATTCTAATTGTCCTTCAGGTCAGGATGGCGGTGCTCTTGGTGAGTTTGGCCCTGGTATGATGGTTCCAGAGTTTGATAAAGTTGTGTTTTCTGCGCCAATTAATCAAGTACAAGGCCCTGTGCAAACTCAATTTGGTTATCATTTACTTGAAGTTACTAGCCGTTCAGAATAAATTTAACTGTACTGTAAGTAACATTTGATAAAAGCCGCTTATGCGGCTTTTTTATGGAGTAATTATGCAATTAATTGGTTCTGTACCTTCACCTTACGTGCGCCGCATTAGAATTTGGGCACAACAAAACAGCTGCAAACTAGAGCTTGTAAGTCTCGATATATTTTCTGAGCAAGATCGCCCTACTATGGCTAGTAAAAATCCAGCTCGAAAAATCCCAATACTGGTAGATGGCGACTTAACTCTTAGTGACTCTAATTCTATATTGCGTTATTTACTTGAAAAAACAGGTCAGCCAAAACTAACGTGGCCTCAAGAGCACTTACTTACGACTATAAATGCTTGTAACGATTCGTTAGTAGAAATGGTGTTATGTAAACGTTCTGGATTTGACACCAAAAGCGATAAATTATTTTTTAATCTGCAAAACGAACGTATTGAACAAACATTAAGCTTTTTAAATACCCATTTAAGCGATGAAGAATTTAAAAGCTGTGAATACCTCAACATCAGTTTATACTGCCTGCTTGATTGGATTTGCTTTCGCGAATTAGCTGACTTTAGTCAGCATTCAGCGCTTGTTGCTTTTCATAAGCAATATGACGAGCGCCAAGCAGCAATAGACACCAATCCTCGTCACTAATTTAAAAGGGTAAACACATGAGCGATATCGAAATTGAATCACAACTAGTTAACTTCGTAGAAAAAGTACGTGTTAGCGAAGTAATTTGGGCACTTGGTGCAGAAGATAATGGCTTTGTAGTGTGCGATTCTAACCAATTTGACGAAACTGACGTACTACTGCTTTGGGAAAGTGAAGCAGCAGCTAAAGCACAGTGTAAAGAAGAGTGGAAAGATTACAGCCCAGTAGAAATCAACCTTGATGAATTTTTAGATGCATGGGTTGAAGACTTAAATGAAGATAACGCACTTGTTGGTATCAATTGGAATGACGACCAAGTATGTGCAGAAATTGAACCTACAGGTTTAGCTCGCGCATTGAGTGAATAATACTTTATACGCTTTACTCTAAAAGCGGATAAAACCCGACTAGCATCTACTGCTAGTTGGGTATAAAATAAAACACATCATTATTTTCAAGGTATTACGTTGAAAACCCATCTTGGTCGCCGGCCCTTTTCAGCCATGGAACTGCACACTCTTTATAATGGATATATATACGGTGATTTTAAAGTTGCACGAGAGCAACCAAAACACTGGCATTTTTGGCTCCCTTTAATTGCATATTATAGTGGTGCTTATAGCGATGAGATTGGTTATTTAACGCTTGACGATCTGTCCCTTGAAAAAAACGTCTTATGCTTTAATTTTCATACCCACGGTAAAATAAAACCTCGCTTAGTTCCTGTACATCAAGCACTTATAAATGCTGGATTTAATGAATATATAACGTTCATCAAATCGCAAAACCAACACCGATTAATGTTCGACTTACCCGCTAAAACTGGCAGGTACAGTGAAAAAGTCCGCATTTGGTTTTCAGGCGAAGGTGAGCGAGCCGGTTATCTGCAAAAATGTGATATACCAAACGTAGATCAACTCGGTATGAAAACAGCAATAAGCAGTCTTCGTCTTAACTTTGAGCAACAAGTGCGTATATACGCCCTACAAGCTAACTCTAAAGACGCTTTTAATTACTTGATGGGTTTTAACGAGTATCCACACGATGTGTTTAGCGATACCCACTTATTAAATACCGTTGTCCAACAAATACGTATTATTAACTCACACCTGCATTGGCAGCGTTTTATAACACGCGAAAGCCACTGACAAACTTTGTTACTATTTCCCCTTAAAGTCACCGTTATAATCAATTACTCTATTTAAAAAAACTGTTAGGATATCTAACCCCCTAATTATATGAGCATAAAAAAGCCTATTTAGGGTAGTTTCTAACAACAACAATCTAGGGATCACTATGTTTCTTAAAAGCCTCTTAACAGTGAGCGTTGCTTTGGCAATGGGTGCTGCAAACGCTAACGAATTCGTTATTGAAAAACTCGCAAAACCAAGTTCACAACAGGTGTCGTTAACACTCGACCCGAGCCAAGATACATTCACAGGGATGACTGAGATTTCCCTAGAAGTACTAAAACCAACAAAATACATTGAGTTAAATGGCGTAGCTTACGCTGTTAAAATGGCGCAACTGCTTGGTGATGAAAACTGTGATTTAAACAATGAAATGCTTAAAACAGGTAAAGTAAAATTTAGCTGTGATGAGCAAATTCAACCAGGTAAATACACACTTAAAGTTGATTTTTCAGCGCCATATAACCGTCAAAGTGTTGGTTTATACAAAACATTAGACCAAGGCACTCCTTACTTATTTACTCAATTTGAAATGAGTGATGCACGCCGTGCATTTCCTGTTTTTGACGAGCCAAGTTACAAAATTCCATTTCAGTTAACGATTACTGCGCCTACATCACAAAAAGTATATTCAAATACGCCAGAGCTTAAAGCAATCGTTAATGGCGATATGACCACACACTACTTTGATAAAACACCGCCAATCCCTTCATACCTAGTAGCGATGGCTGTTGGCCCGTTTGAAGAATTAGAAATTAAAGGCATGCCAATTCCTGGTCGTGTAATTACCCCACAAGGTAAAATCCACTTAGCCCAATACGCTAAAGAAAACATGCCAAAAGTACTGGGCGCACTTGAAGCGTATTTTGGTATTCCTTACGTTTACAAAAAATTAGACTCAGTAGCTGTACCAGAATTTCCATTTGGCGCAATGGAAAACTCAGGCTTAGTGACCTACAGAGAAGATATTTTATTGGTTGATTTAGCTGCCGCAACACGCAGTAAAAAACAACGTAATGTATCAATTATTGCTCACGAACTTGCTCACCAATGGTACGGTAACTTAGTAACCATGAAATGGTGGAACGACTTATGGTTAAACGAAGCGTTTGCTAGCTGGATGGCTGCAAAAATTACTAAGCAGCTTAACCCTGAGTTTGAATCGCACTTAGACCTGCCGCAAAATAACGTAATGGCACTTGATGCACGCCTAAGCACCAAGCCTATTCGTAAGCCAATTAAAACCGAAGCCGACATTATGGACGGTTTAGGTCTAGCTTACAGTAAAGGCAGCTCAGTACTTGCTATGGTTGAAAACTGGATTGGCGAAGATGCATTCCAAAAAGGTATTCAAAGCTACTTAAAAGAGTTTTCATATAAAAATGCTGAAGCGGCCGACTTATGGGAAGCACTTGGTAAAGCATCAAATAAAGACGTAGCGAGTGTTTTAAAATCGTTTATTGAACAGTCTTCTTTCCCACTAGTTAAAGTAACTCAACAAGGTAGCAAAGTAACTATTTCACAAAGCCGCTTTGTAAATGCAGGCGTTGATGCGCCAGAGCAGTTATGGAATGTACCGGTTGCAATTAAATATGGTGCTGGCGATAAAGTAAAAACAGCAAATGTATTACTTAATAAACAAAGCCAAACGCTAGACTTAGACTTTGAGCCAGAATGGATTTATCCAGATCAGGGTGCACTAGGCTACTACCGCTGGGTAATGGATGACGCACAATTTAGCGCACTTGTTAAAAAGGCGCCAAGCGTACTGAGTGACCGTGAACGCTTAGCGTTGTTATCGGCTACTGATGCACTACTTGACGCTGGTGTTATATCTGCTGCTAAGTTAATGCAAACACTTGAAGTGTTCGTAAGCGATAGCCACCCTCGCGTAGCAAATACCGCGCTAGGTTACTTAGTATCGCAACAACGTACTTTTAAAGACGATAGCAATAAAGACCTATGGCCTGAATTTATTCGTAATGCAGTAACGCCTGCAGCTAAAAAATATGGTTTAGAAGCTAAAGCGGGAGAAGACGGAGCTATTGCACAACTTCGTGCGGCCGTTGTATCACGCTTAGGTTTTGATGGTGAAGATCAAAACGTAATCAGTAAAGCGAAAGAACAAACACAAGTTTATTTAAATGATCCACAAAAAGTAGACCCTTACTTAGCCGGTACGTACTTAACTCTTGCTGCTTTTCATGGTGACAAAGCGCTGCTTGATCAATTCATGACAACGTTTAAAACAACGAAAGATCCACAAGTACGCACTAACATGCTTGCTGCAATGGGCTTTTTTGGCAAACCTGAATTACAAAAAGCGGTATTAGCTTATAGCTTAACGGATGAAGTAACTGCATCTGACATGCGTACTATTTTGTCAGGTCAAAGTTATACAGATGAGCGCCAAGCGTTATTTATTGACTGGGTTTACAGTAACTACGATAAAGTAACAGCAAGCTTACCGCCTTTCTTTATTCCTAACTTACCGTACTTTACAACGGCGAGTTGTAATGCAGAAAGCTTAGCTAAAACAAAGACCTTTTTTAACGAAAAAGTAGCCGATGTAGCCGGTTACGCTCGTACATTAAGTAAGCTTGAAGAAAGCACAAACGATTGTATTGCGCTTAAAACACGTGAACTTGAATCGGTTAATAGCTTCTTAAAAAGTAAGTAACCCTTAGGTTTATTAAGCTATAAAAACACAAAAGCCGCTGAATATAAATTCAGCGGCTTTTTACGTTTATGTTTTACTAGTTACCAATAATCATCGTTAGCTTGGCTATAAAGTCTTTGGCTGCTTGCTCAGAATTTATTTTAAACGCCACACCGTAGTGAATAGGCTGAGCACTTTTAAAAATACGTGTAGGAAAGCGTGTCATCTCGCTGCTATGAAAGTAGCCTTGCGCACGAGTTACGCCATCAATATCACTAAAGTCATCGCTAAACACCTCAAATGCTGGGCGAATTACTATTTTACCCTTGCCGCTTTCGCTGTGGGTATAAAATGCTTCTTTAGAGTTTACTAACATGTACTCTGCAATATTTTTAATCTTAAAATTACTTCTACACTGTAATTTAATGAGCTGTTCTGTCAGCTCGTCTGCACTATAAGCCACGTGTAATCCCTATTAGTTAATTTGCGTATTAGATTAACGCATACACACAATAAAATCTGAATTTATTTGTCTGCTTTACTGCGTTATATCACATACAAAAGCGAGTTTTTCATTGTTGTAACTCATTCTTGTTATATTTGTTTCGCAGTAGGTGCTTAAATTAAGCCATTGCGATACTTCATCACTTCCATCAAGTTTACGCTGATAAACGCGGTTTTTAATAGCATAAGCGATAGTTTCATCATCTTTCAAAATAAAATCTTGAACTTGAGCAGGTAACCTTAGTAGGTCTTCAACTTGTTTATCCTGTGGATTAAAACTCGCTAAAATATGTTGCTCGTTTTTAGTGTAACTAAATAAAAATGCAGCTGTAGAGTTGTTATAAATAAGCGTTCGGCCAATATTACTGGCAGCTATTTTCCCCTTCGCTTGTGCAACAGAAGTATATTGAAGAGTGTGAGGCTTTCCTAAAATAAACATTACTAAATCATTTTGAACACCCCATGCATGGTACCCAACAGGTTCAATCCAATCAAAAATACGCCTTGGCGCATCTTCGCTTTTGAGTGGGTATTGCCACAGTTTTTGCTTACCATCTGCCTCTACAACAATCGCTGATACTGCATCACCACTTGGCATAACCGTTGGTGAATATTCGCTTACGGGAGAGTTACTGATATTAATAACTTTTTTTGATGTTAAATCGTAATAAGCAATATCGGTTTGGTTTTGCTCATCTGCAATCACCTCATGAGTAAAGTATAAACCTGTACTTGTTAAGTGCGGTTGGTTGTTATAACTGTTTTTATCACTCACTATATTAACTTGTACCCCATAAGGCGTATTTAAATCAGCAAGTAATACTTGGCTTTTTGGCATGCTAGCCTGCGCCATAATTGGGCTAAGCGCTGCTATAGAAAATATCCCAAGTAATGGTTTGATAAGTTTCATGCTTTCTCTCGTTTTAATTTTAAGCACCTCATGATAACGTTATTTGCTGATGACGTCACTTGAGCTAAGTCAGTCAACTCTTAAGATACCCAAACGGCTTAAAATAATGTTAAGTTTAGTCTGGTTATAAAACCTGGTCCTAAAAAAGAGAATTAACATGTCAGCTAAAAATCCTATTATTGCGATTACGGGTTCGTCTGGTGCGGGTACAACCACCACAACCAATGCAATTAAACATATTTTCCGTAGCCTTAATATTGAAGCGGCTTTTATCGAAGGAGATAGCTTTCATCGTTACACTCGCCCTGAAATGGATAAAAAAGTACGTGAAGCACAACAAGAAAATAAACACATTAGTTACTTTGGCCGAGAAGCAAATGACTTTGGTGCTTTAGAAGCGTTGTTTGAAAACTATAGTGAAACAGGCCAAGGTAAGTTACGCCGATACTTACACACCTTTGATGAAGCCGTCCCATATAATCAATTACCGGGTACATTTACTCCTTGGCAAGACCTTGATAGTAATACTGATATATTGTTTTATGAAGGGTTACACGGCGGCGTAGTTGATCAAGATGTAGACGTTGCAAAGCATGTCGATTTATTAATAGGCATGGTTCCAATTATTAACCTTGAGTGGATTCAAAAATTAATACGCGACACATCCGAACGAGGCCATTCTCGCGAAGCGGTTATGGGCTCTATTGTGCGCAGTATGGATGACTATATAAATCATATTACCCCGCAGTTTTCTCGTACCCATATTAATTTTCAGCGCGTGCCTACTGTTGATACATCAAACCCATTTAGCGCCAAAGATATTCCATCTCTTGATGAAAGCTTTGTAGTTATTCGCTTTAGGGGTATTGATGATGTTGATTTTCCTTATTATTTACGGATGATCGAAGGCAGTTTTATGTCTCGTATAAATACACTTGTAGTACCGGGGGGTAAAATGGGCTTGGCTATGGAGCTTGTGCTTACCCCATTAATTAAAGATATTATTTTGAAAAAGCGTGCACTGGAAAACCTAGCACCACTCGATTTACCTATTTGATTACCGACTCTTTTTTGTTAAAGCTAACTCACGTACACTGCTGATTTTGCTCAAGGTGAGATCAGCATGTCACAACAATTAAAAATTATTGTCGGTTCTAAAAATCCTGTAAAAATAAATGCCGCTAAACATATTTTTACTATGTATTTTCCAGAATGTATCATTGAC
This sequence comes from Pseudoalteromonas sp. APC 3358, assembly GCF_030408075.1. NCBI lineage: Bacteria > Pseudomonadati > Pseudomonadota > Gammaproteobacteria > Alteromonadales > Pseudoalteromonadaceae > Pseudoalteromonas > Pseudoalteromonas sp. APC 3358. The sequence continues at coordinate 139,315 of NZ_JASDCE010000002.1, read as the reverse complement.
TGTGAAGGTGTGAATGCTCCCTCAGGCGTGCCCGATCAGCCTATTGGCGAAGACGAAACACGTATTGGCGCGCAAAACCGTGTTAATTATTGCAAAAAGCACCACCAAGCTCACTATTACGTTGCAATGGAAGGCGGTGCAGAGCAATTTAGCTATGGTGCAGCAACCTTTGCTTACGTTGTTATTGATAATGCCTTAAATCAAGTTGTAGGGCGTAGCAGCAACCTTCCTCTACCCCAAGTACTTTATAATGCATTACTTAAAGGTGAAGAACTTGGCGATGTAATGGACAAAGCATTTAATACCACCAACGTTAAACAAAAAGGTGGCGCTATTGGTCTACTTACCAACAATCATGCCACGCGCGAAAGTACCTATACACAAGCACTCACTTTAGCTATGGCGCCTTTTTTACACCCTGAGCTATACGGCCAAACAAATTAATTTAGGAAGTTTAATGAAGTACAACTATGTATTGTTTGATGCAGACGAAACCTTATTTAGGTTTGATATTTTAGCGGGCATGACTCGCATGTTTAAAGCTTACAACGTAGATTTTAGCCAAGACGATTATATTCATTATCAAAAAACCAATAAGCAGCTGTGGGTTGATTATCAAAATGGCACTATTAGCGCAGATTACTTACAAGTAACACGCTTTAATGAGTGGGCTTCAAAACTTAATGTGCCAGCAAAAGAGCTAAACGATGCTTTTTTAGATTCTATGGCGCAAATTTGCGAGCCATTACCTGGTGCTATTGAGCTTTTAAATAAACTTAAGCCAAATGCTAGATTAGGTATTATTACTAACGGATTTGCCCGCTTGCAAACCGTACGCCTTGAGCATACTGGCTTAAAAGATATGTTTGAATGGTTAGTTATATCTGAACTTGTAGGTATAGCAAAACCAAATAAAGCTATTTTTGAGCACACATTTGAGCTAATGGGTAACCCAGATAAAAGCGAGATACTTATGGTGGGTGATACTGCTGCAAGTGACATACTTGGCGGCAACAATGCAGGTATTGATACTTGCTGGTTACAGCACCCTGGTGAGCAATTAGCCGACGGAATAAAGCCAACCTATACCGTAGCTAGTTTAAATCAGTTACAAGCTCTTTTGGAGTTATAATAAAGTATAGAGCTATTAAATTTCACGCAAAAAAATGACGCTAATTAGCGTCATTTTTTATAACTGTTTTTCGAGCTGCTCTTTTACTGCTTTTAAGCTGGAGCTAACTCAAGACCGGGTGCAGGCATCGTCACAGGCGTTTCAAATGTTGCCCACTCCCATGCTGACTCTGTAGCCATAATTTTACGAAGTAATTTATTATTTAAATCATGACCCGATTTAAATGCAGTTACTTTACCTAAAAGGTTATGGCCTGTCATAAACATGTCACCAACACAGTCTAATATCTTGTGCTTAACAAACTCGTCGCTATAACGTAAACCGTTAGGATTTAAAACTTTGAACTCATCAAGTACCACAGCACTATCCATGCTACCACCTAGCGCTAGGTTGTTTGCATGCATGTATTCAATATCTTTCATAAATCCAAAAGTACGCGCACGGCTAATTTCTTCAATAAAGCTTTGCGTTGTTATATCCAACCCAATACGTTGGCGACTTTCATTGATAGCTGGGTGGTTAAATGCAATCTCAAAGTCGATATGAAAACCATCATATGGTTCAACTTCAGCCCACTTATCACCTTCTTCAATGCGTACTTTTTCTTTAATACGGATAAAGCGTTTAGCAACGTTTTGCTCTTCAATTCCGCCTTTTTGTAAGAGATATATGAATGGTAATGCACTACCATCCATAATCGGCACTTCTGAGCTATCTAATTCTACAATTAGATTATCAATTCCCATTGCAGCAACGGCTGCAATAAGATGCTCAGTAGTCGATAAGCGAACACCATCTTTGTTAATTAAACAGGTACACAACTGCGTATCACCAACGGCTTCAGGTGTTGTTTCAAAATCAACAACCGGATCAAGGTCGACACGACGAAATACAATCCCAGTATTTGCGCTCGCAGGTCGGAGAGTTATTGTGACCTTCTCACCTTTATGAAGTCCAATTCCTATGGCTTTGACTACTTCTGCAATCGTACGCTGTTTAATCATAGGTATGCTCACTTTTAAATCAGTTACAGTTATATGGCGGATTCTAACATAAATCCTTTTGCCTTTCAATATTTGTACATATTTCAAACAAAAGTATTATTAAATGTTAATCAGCCTGCTTACGTAAAAAAGCGGGGATATCAAAATAATCACCACCTTCTGATTTATCCGCTTTTTTACTGTTTTGTGCTGAAGAGCTCGATGCACTGCTTGAACTAGTTGTAGGCGCTTTTTCTTTGCTTTGCGTTTGCGCTTTAGCAGTGTTTTCTTCAGTGTTTGTATCTTGGCTTGCAAAGCTTGGTACGTACATACTGCTCGTTTGGTTTGATGTGCTTGCAACATCAGAACCTGATGCTTTTTTAAAGCCGTTATCAACAATACCAAACTGTGGACGACGATCGCCGCCTAAGCCAGTTGCAACAACCGTTACACGTAGCTCATCAGTCATTTCTGGGTCGATTACCGCACCAACAACAACCGTTGCGTTTTCTGACGCAAGTGCTTTAACGTGATTACCAACAATTTCAAATTCTTCAATCGCAATGTCCATACCTGCGGTGATATTAACTAAGATACCTTTAGCACCTGTTAAATCAACGTCTTCTAGTAGTGGGCTTGAGATAGCCGCTTCTGCTGCTTCTTGTGCACGATCAGGACCTGACGCAGACGCCGTTCCCATCATTGCAGTACCCATTGCAGACATTACAGTTCTAACATCGGCGAAATCCACGTTAATTAAACCAGAACGTGTAATTAGCTCTGCTATACCTTGTACCGCACCAAATAATACGTCATTAGCTTTAGCGAAGGCATCTAGAAGTGTAGTCCCTTTTCCTAAAACTTTAAGCAATTTATTGTTCGGAATTGTAATAAGTGAATCTACAATTTCTGACAATTCGTTAATGCCTTGTTCAGCGGCTGCTGCACGTTTTTTACCTTCAAAATCAAAAGGACGTGTTACAACTGCAACGGTTAAAATACCGAGTTCTTTAGCAATTTTAGCAACTACCGGTGCTGCGCCAGTACCTGTACCGCCGCCCATACCGGCTGCAATAAATACCATATCGGCGCCTTCAAGGCTGGCACGAATTGTATCTGCATCTTCTTCAGCCGACTTACGGCCTACTTCAGGGTTTGCGCCCGCACCCAACCCAGAGGTTATTTGCGTGCCTAGCTGAACTGTAATATCGGCAGCAGAGTTACGTAATGCTTGCGCATCCGTATTAGCGGCTATAAAACGCACGCCTTCTATTTGTTGTTTAACCATGTGCTCAACAGCGTTACCGCCACCACCGCCCACGCCGATTACTTTTATTACAGCTTCTTCGCTGTGTTGTTCCATTATATCAAACATGTTTACTCTCCGACTTGAGTCTTAAAACTCGCCTTGGAACCATTTAGTAATGCGGTTCCACCAATTATTGTTATCCTCTGCTTTCGACTTTTGTGCATTCATCGATTGCATGGTACGCCCGTATTGTAACAAACCAACAGCGGTTGCGTACGAAGGATCATCTACATAGTCTGTCAAACCAACCATCCCGATTGGCTTGCCTATTCTTACTGGCATTTGGAAGATGTCTTCTGCCACTTCCATCGCGCCAGTCATTTTAGCAGTTCCGCCTGTAATAACGAGACCTGCCGCAATTTGGTCTTCTAAGCCTGAACGACGAATTTCTTCCATCGCAAGCTCAAATAATTCTCTAAAACGAGGCTCTACCACCTCAGATAATGTATGGCGCGACATTAACCTTGCTGGTCGTCCGCCTACACTTGGTACTTCAATTGTGTCTTCGCTACTTGCCATTTGGCTACTAGCACATGCGTATTGTACTTTGAGTGACTCGGCATGTGATATAGGTGTGCGAAATATTTTTGCAATATCACCAGTAACTTGGTTACCCGCCACTGGAATAACCGCAGAGTGACGAAGTGCGCCATTAATATAAATGGTGATATCCATAGTGCCGCCACCAATATCAAGTACTGCAACACCTAGCTCTTTTTCGTCATCTGTTAGTACAGAATAACATGACGCTAATGCAGTAAAGATAAGTTGATCGACTTCAAGACCACAGCGCTCTACGCATTTCTCGATATTTTTTGCCATATCGTTTGAGCACGTAATAATGTGTGCACGCGCTTCCATACGAACACCACTCATACCAAGTGGGTTTTTAATGCCCTCTTGCATGTCGATACTGTATTCTTGCGGCAATGCATGCAGCATTTTACGCTCTGCCGAAATAGGCACAGAACGCGCAATATGAATTACATTTTCAATGTCTTCGTCAGTGACTTCAGTGTTATTAATTGCCACCACGCCACTTTCATTTTGACACTGTATATGTTTGCCAGAAATACCCAAATACACAGAGCTAATACGACAATCAGCCATTAACTCGGCTTCGTCTATTGCTCGGCGAATAGACTCAGACACTAAGTTTAAATCGTTAACGCCGCCTTTATCCATACCATGAGATACTTGGCTGCCCACACCAACAATGCTGAGCTTGTTATCTGCGGTGATTTCACCTACCGTGGCAACCACTTTCGAGGTGCCAACGTCTAACCCTATTACTAGGTTTCTTTCTGCTGACTTAGTCATGCCTTACTCTTATTTTGTAATTGTTCTTCTTGCACTGGCTTAAAGCTGACTGCAAGGCCGGTATCATACCGTAAATCTATTGTATCTACTTGTGCATCTGCACGTTGTTCCATTCGTGGATAAACGTCTATAAAACGTTGTACACGCTTGGCTTTATCTTTACGTCCTAAATTTAAACGTATTCCGTTATCTAACCATAGTTGCCACGAAAAGCGCTCCGACAATGCCAAACTTGTTAACGTTAAGCCGTTAACTTTTAGCATTTCATCAAATTGCTTAAAAGCAATCCACGCTTCTTCTTCGCTGCCTTCTGGGCCGTATAACTGCGGTAAGTCATCATCTAACTTATCGCTGCTGGCTTGAAATGCCTGACCACTTTGGTTGAGCAATAAGTCGCTATTCCAATGTGCTACTACTTCATGTTCAACAACATATACTTGTATAGTATCAGGCCATTGTTTACGCACCGAAGCGGTAGCAACCCAGGGTAAGTCTTGAACTAGCTGCTGCACATGCTTAACATCAAGTTCAAAAAAACTACTTAAATCGGCTTTTTTAATCGCTTTTATAATTGCCGTTTCATCTGTGTATTTAGGCTGCCCTTGCACTGTAAGGTGCTTAATTTGAGCATCTTTGTTTTCAACTAACCAATCCGATACACCTGTTGTAATTTGCACTAAGCCAATTACAACTATCAGAAAAAAGCTCACACCAAAAATCAGAGACCAATTAAGTTTCAGTTTGATTTCCTGAGCTTTTTCTAAAAGGGGATGCATATTAAAGCGTTTGCTCTAAAATGCGAACAACTAATTGTTCAAAAGTTGCCCCATTCGCTTTTGCCGCCATCGGCACTAACGACTTTTCAGTCATGCCTGGCACTGTATTTACTTCAAGCAGATAAAAGTTACCTTGCTCGTCTTGCATCGCATCAACACGGCCCCAGCCGCTTGCGCCCACTAAATCAAATGCATCTAGCGATATAGCTTGTAAGTACTTAGTATCTTGCTCTGATAAATCTGCAGGGCAATGATACTGCGTTGTATTTGATTGATACTTAGCTTGGTAATCGTAAAAACCATTTGGTGTCGTCATCTCGATGACTGGTTGTACTTCATCGCCAAGCACTGTAACTGTGAATTCACGTCCCGTGATCCACTGCTCTACAAGCACTTGATTATCAAACTTAAATGCATTAGCTAGTGCGTCTTCAAGTTCTTGTGCTGTACTTGCTTGCGCCATACCTATGCTTGAGCCTTCGTGCGATGGCTTAACCATTACCTTTTTAAACTCACCCATAATAGCTGCAGCATCAAAGCCTTTTTTAGCGTCAACTACGGTATAAGGTGCAGTGCTTAAACCCGCTGATTTAAATAAGTGCTTACAACGTACTTTATCCATAGCAAGTGCTGAACCCAGTACATTACTGCCCGTGTAAGGCAGGTTCATAAATTCAAGCGCACCTTGTACAGTTCCGTCTTCGCCACCACGACCATGCAAAGCAATAAAAACGCGCTCTACATTTAATTCTTTTAACTCCCACAAAGAACGACTTTGCGGGTCAAATGCAATTGCATCAATGCCACTATTTTGCAGCGCATTTAAAACAGCCTGACCCGATCGTAAAGACACTTCACGTTCTGCTGAGTTACCACCTAGCAGTACCGCTACTTTACCAAATTGTGTGTTTACCTGAGTCATACTTCACCTTGCTTAAGTTTTTCTATCGACATACCCGTCGCAGCTAATGTTTTAACTAACTGACCTATATTACCAGCGCCTTGGGTTAATACTAAATCATTATTTTGTAAATTTGCGGCCAAAACGCCTGCAAGCTCTGCATTTGTTGCTACATGCAGCGGCTCTTTGCCACGTTGACGAAGGCTACGGCATAAGCTTTTGCTGTCTGCGCCAACAATAGGATCTTCACCAGCGCTATACACATCAAGCAGTAGCAACTGATCTACATCAGCAAGTACTTTTACAAAATCTTCGTATAAGTCGCGTGTACGGGAAAATCTATGAGGTTGATATACCATTACTAAACGCTTATCAGGCCAACCTTCACGTACTGCTGCAATTGTTGCTGCAACTTCTGAAGGATGATGCCCGTAATCATCAACTAACATCACATTGCCACGCTCGTTTTCAAATTCACCATAGTGTTGAAAACGACGACCAATACCTTCAAATTTCTGCAGCGCTTCTAAAATTGCATGATTCGCAATGTTTTGATCTTTTGCCACAGCAATCGCAGCGGTTGCATTAAGTGCGTTGTGTCTACCTGGCATATTCAACGTGGCAGTTAAACACTCACCTTGCTTGTTAGTTACTGTAAATGTGCATGTATTAGCTGATTGGCTAAAGTCGCTCATGCGGTAATCAGCATCCTTCGATTCGCCATACGTGATAACTGGGCGACCAAAACGCGGGATAAGTTCAGCAGCAACTTCAGAATCAATACATACAACAGCTAAACCATAAAACGGCAAGTTATGGATGAAATCTACGTACGTGTCTTTCATTTTTTCAAGACTGCCGCCATAAGTATCCATGTGATCTTCTTCAATATTTGTGATCACCGATACCATTGGCTGTAAGTGTAAAAACGACGCGTCGCTTTCATCAGCTTCTGCAATTAAAAAATCACTTTTGCCTACTTTTGCGTTACTACCTGCGCTATTTAACAAGCCGCCAATAATAAAGGTTGGATCAAGCCCTGCTTGTCCATAAATACTCGCAATTAAGCTTGTTGTCGTTGTTTTACCATGCGTCCCCGCAATGGCTATACCGTGGCGAAAACGCATTAATTCAGCCAACATTTCTGCGCGGCGAACAACAGGAACTCTTGCGGCTTTAGCTGCAATAATTTCAGGATTTGTTTCATCAATCGCACTTGAAACAACGACTACATTGGCATCTTTCACGTTATTTTCATGATGGCCTATAAATACTTCTGCACCGGCTTTAATTAAACGATCTGTCATAGCGCTGTGGGCAATGTCAGAACCTGTAATACGGTAGCCTTCAAAAGCGAGTACTTCAGCAATACCGCCCATACCTGCTCCACCAATACCAATAAAGTGGATGGTTTCTATTCGGCGCATTGCGGGGCGTGTGTGTTTTTCTTGTACTGACGTTTCTTTCACTTATTTTCTCTTATTTGTTACTTGCTCACAGTGCGTTGCTACGCTTGCTGTGGCATCTAAAATGGCTTGTTTTTTTGCATTTGTAGCCATTTCAGTTATTAATGAAGGTTGGGCTAAATACGGGCTTAGTAGTTCAACAATTGATTGTTTATTAAACTGCCCTTGTGGCATTAATAATGCGCCATTAGCCATCACTAAATATTGTGCGTTAGCTGTTTGATGGTCGTCCACGGCATGTGGAAACGGAACAAAAACGGCCATTTTACCTGCCGCTGCAATTTCGCTTACAGTTAACGCACCAGCACGGCAAACAACAATGTCGGCCCAGCTATACGCTGCGTCTATATCATCAATAAATTCAGCTATTTTTGTATTACTGCCTGTAAAAGCATGCATTTTATAAGCGGCTTCTACGGTAGTTAAATGACCCTTACCTGTTTGATGCCATACACTTATTGGAGCTGTATTATTTAGTACTTTAAATGCTTCTGGTAATGTTTGATTAAGCACTTGCGCACCAAGCGAGCCGCCCACTACTAAAATATTAATAGGGCTTGATACGTCGCGTTTGGCTATATTCATAACGCTTTGGCGAACTGGGTTACCTACTAGCTCGGCTTGACCCTGTGCAAAAGCACTTGGAAATGCAGCTAATACTCGTGTAGCCACCTTAGCTAGCAGTTTATTGCTCATACCCGCTACAGCGTTTTGCTCGTGAATAACCAGCGGGATACCTAAACTTTTTGCGGCAATTCCCGTTGGACCCGTAACATAACCGCCCATTGCAAGTACTACATCAGGACGCTGTTCTTTCAATACCTTACGCGCCTGCAATACTGCATTAATTACCATGAATGGGGCTTTAATAAGACGCTTTAATCCGTTACCACGAACACCTTTAACGTTAATAAAATCAATATCTATATTGTGCTTAGGTACAACGCTCGCTTCCATTCGATCTGGTGTGCCGATCCAGCTAACTTGCCAGCCCTGCTGTTTTAAATAATCGGCCACTGCAATACCGGGAAAAATGTGTCCGCCAGTTCCACCAGCCACTACTACTAATTTTTTACTCATCGCTTACCTCCGCGTGAGGTGGCTTGTTTGGTTGCCATTTTGGTTTCAAAATCTACGCGTAATAAAATACCCGTGGCAATCGTCATAATTAATAAGCTTGAGCCGCCATAAGAAATAAACGGCAGGGTTAAACCCTTCGTCGGTAAAATACCCGCGCTCGCACCTACATTCACCATGGTTTGAAATGCAAACCAAATACCAATGGCAAATGAAAAGTAGCCTTCGTATTCCTTGCCGCACTTAAGGGCTTGTTGGCCTATTAATAAGGCTCTAAATACTAAAGTAGCTAATACCGTTAAAATACTTACAACGCCTATTAAGCCAAGTTCTTCACCTATAACGGCAAAAATAAAATCGTTATGTGCTTCAGGTAAATATTGTAGTTTTTGTACACTGTTACCTAAGCCTTGGCCAAACCAACCACCCTGGCTATATGCCATTAGCGATTGCACCAACTGATAACCCTTGCCAAAAGGATCATCCCAAGGGTCTAAAAAGCCAACAACACGTGCCATACGATATGGTTCAACAATAATAAGTAATACAACCAGACCAACGCCCGTTAAAATAAGTACAAAAAACTGCCATAACTTAGCACCAGCTAAAAACAATAAACCAACCGTTGTTACAAACATAACAACCACTGTGCCTAAATCTGGCTGCAGCAGAATAAGCAGTGCATACACTGCAAATACAGCAATTGGCTTTGCAAAGCCTTTAATATTTTCTTGTACTTCTTCGCGTTTTCTTACCAAATAACCCGCAATATAACTAAAAAAGTACAACTTAGCGGCCTCAGCCACCTGAAAACCAACAGGTCCAATAGGTATCCATCGTTTAGCGCCGTTTACTTCACGCCCAATAATCAATACCGCTATTAATAGCACCATGCCTAGTATTAATAGATAAGGGTTTGATCGTTTCCACCACTCCATTGGCACACAAACGCTTATCCAAAAAAGCACAAAAGCCATTGCCAAAAACATGCTGTGGCGAATGGTAATATGGTACGGGTCATCAAATAACCGCTCTGCGGTAGGCATTGATGCGCTGGTCACCATGATAAAACCAACACCAATGAGCATTATTACGCAGTACAATAGCGGTACATCGTATAACTGCGCCGAAGGCTTAGGTGTTAATGCGTCTCTTATATCGGCAAAAGCAATCATAACGCCTCTGCCATTACACACTGAACAAAGTCATCACCGCGTTGCATATAATTGTTATACATATCAATGCTGGCACATGCGGGTGCTAATAAAACAATATTGCCTGTACTACTAAGTACTTTGGCCAAAGTAACGGCTTCTTCCATATTGTTAGTTAAATAACTCTTATTGGTAATCGCAGCTAAGTCACTTGCATCTTTACCAAAACAAATTAATGCTTTTACATGCTGTTCTATGTAGGGTTTAAGCGCATTTAAATCAGCGCCTTTGGCATCGCCACCAGCAATAACAATCAGATTTTCACCGTCACTAGCTAAACTATCTATTGCAGCAATGGTCGCTCCAACATTAGTTGCCTTTGAATCGTTAAAATACTTTACACCGTTAAGCTCAGCTACAAATTGGCAACGATGAGCTAACCCATTAAATTGACCTAATGCATTTTTATATTGCTCTTTGCTTACTTCAAACGGACTTAAGAGCGCCATTACTGCAAGCGTATTTGAATAATTGTGCTTACCCACTACCGCAAGTGTATCAACAGGTAAAAAGACATCGCCTTTAACCATAAAGTGAGTTTCGCCATTGTGCTGCGCTAAATGGTAATCACCTTGTTGAGCACCAAAGCTAATTAAAGGGGTTGTACCGCGCTCAACTGGATGTGTTTGACTATCGTCTGCATTGACAACAATAAGCTCTGCAAAATTATAAATACTTAGCTTTGAGTCTATATAAGCTTGGTAACTGTCGTAGCGGTCAAGATGATCTTCAGACACATTTAATACCGTTGCACTTACTGGTTTTAAACTCGTTGTGGTATCTAACTGAAAACTCGATAACTCAAGCACATACACATCAAAATCATCATTGAGTAAATCAAGTACCGCTGTGCCAATATTCCCACCCAAAGCAACTTTATAGCCGGCTTCTTTTAACACTTCATAAGCGAGCGTAACCACGGTTGATTTACCGTTAGAGCCCGTTACTGCAACAACAGGTTTTGTATTAATACGTGCAAATAACTCAACGTCGCCAATCACTTCAACACCTGCGTTAATTGCATCTGCAACAGCTGGTATTTTTAAGCTAAGCCCAGGGCTTATAATAATCATATCGCTTAAACAAAGCTCTGCGTCATCCAAATTACCAAAGTGGGTATCTAGAGTTGGCGCGTGCTCTTTTAACCAATCAATCCCCGGCGGGGTTACTCGGCTATCAACGACCTTTGGTGTAAGGCCATGAGATAATAGAAAACGCACAATGCCCAGACCGGTTACACCGAGTCCGAGCACTGTTATTTGTTTGTTTTTTATCTCGTTTAAATACTGCATTTATCGAATCTTTAAAGTAGCTAAGCCAGCAAGCACTAGCACAACAGAAATAATCCAAAAGCGCACAATAACGCGAGGCTCTGGCCAACCTTTTAATTCATAATGATGATGAATCGGCGCCATTCTAAAAATACGTTGACCGCGTAATTTATACGACCCCACTTGTAATATTACCGATAGTGCTTCCATTACAAATACACCGCCCATAATAATAAGCAGTAACTCTTGGCGTACTAAAACAGCAATAATACCTAATGCGCCACCAAGTGCTAATGAGCCAACATCGCCCATAAATACTTGTGCTGGGTAAGTGTTAAACCATAAAAAGCCAAGCCCTGCGCCCACAATGGCAGTACATACAACCACAAGCTCACTCGCCAGCGGTAAATGTGGAATATGTAAGTAAGCCGAAAAGTTAATATTACCTGTTAAGTAAGCAATAATTGCCAGTGCTGAAGCCACTAAAATAATTGGCACAATCGCCAAGCCATCTAAACCATCGGTCAGGTTTACCGCGTTTGATGTACCTACTATGGCAAAATACGTAAGCACGATATAAAACAAACCTAATTGCGGTAACACGTCTTTAAAAAATGGAACAACAAGTGATGTTTCAGATGCTTGTGCACTGGTAAAATACAAAGCAGTAGCTACAACTAATGCAATGACCGACTGCCAAAAGTACTTCCACTTAGCAATTAAGCCTTTTGGATCTTTACGAATAACTTTACGGTAATCATCAACAAAGCCAACAATACCTAAAGAGCCAATTACAAACAGTGTTGCCCATACGTATTTATTTGATAAATCGGCCCAAAGTAGCGTGCTGGTAAAAATGGCCGCTAAAATAAGTAAGCCACCCATAGTCGGTGTACCCGACTTAGACAAATGCGATTGCGGACCGTCGTCTCGAACTGTTTGGCCTATTTGCATACGTTGCAAACCACGAATTAACTTAGGTCCTAAATAAAGAGACATAATTAGCGCAGTTAAAATACCTAAAATGGCACGTAGCGTTAAATACGAAAAAACATGAAAACCACTAAAATACTGTGTTAAATACTCTGCCAGCCAAACTAACATTATGATACTCCATTGATGGCTTGTTGCTGGCCATTAACTAAATCGGTTACTAATAATTCCATGCGAGAACTGCGCGATCCTTTCACTACTATTGTTGTTTTAGTATTCACTTTATTAATACTTTCTTGAATTTTTTGCTGCATCTGTTCGCGGCTCGAAAAGTGGCGATTAGGTAGTTCAAACACATCACTTGCGTATTTACTTAATACACCTAATGTAAATAACTCATCAATACCTTGCTCAAGTGCATACTCGCCAACTTCTTGATGGTACTTACGTGCATCTTCACCTAGCTCACCCATATCTCCGAGTGCTAAAATGCGGTGACCTTGCATATCACTTAACAAGTCAATCGCAGCCTTTACAGACTTAACATTGGCATTATAGGTATCATCAACCACGGTGAGTAAATCAGACACTTCAATTAAATTAACGCGCCCTTTTACATTAGCCATTGTGGCAAGTGCATTGGCTATTTCTTCAAGGGTTACATCAAATTCACGGGTCAGTGCAGCTGCGATAAGTGCGTTACTAATATTGTGCTTACCCGGAAGTGCCAAAGTAACAGGTACTTGCTTGTTTTTAGTGCAAAGCGTAAAGCTTGCACGCGCATTGGCATCAAGCGTGATGTTCTCTGCCCAAATATCTAGTTTTTCAGTTGTAGAAAAACGTTTAACATTACGCCCTTCAAGCTTATCTAACCAATATTGGCTAAATTCACTATCGCAGTTAACAATCGCAACGCCATCATCTTTAAGGCCATCAAAAATCTCACCTTTAGCTTTTGCGACGCCCATTAAACTACCAAAACCTTCTAAGTGGGCTGCTGCAACATTACATACAACGGCTACATCTGGTTTTGTCATTGCAGTGGTGTAAGCAATTTCACCTAAGTGATTTGCACCTAGTTCAATTACTGCAAAGCGATGTTGAGGCTCTAAGCGCAATAACGTAAGTGGGACGCCAATATCGTTATTAAAATTACCTTTAGTAGCTAATACATCACCGTGAACCGACAAAATTGCCGCACACATTTCTTTTACGGTGGTTTTGCCTACACTCCCTGTAATTGCAATTGTTTTAGGCGCCACCTGGGCCATAACAGCGGTGCCAATTACACCTAGTGCAATACGTGTATCGCTTACTATAAATTGTGGAATATCTACATCAACTTTGTGCTGAACAATAACGCCAATAGCGCCTTTTTGTTTAGCCTCAGCTATAAATTTATGCCCATCAAAATTTGGCCCTTTCAGTGCTAAAAACACTTCGCCATCGCACACTGTACGAGTATCAGTATTTATATTAAGCACGTGTTGATTATCACCTTGATAATCGGTTGTTAGCACATTAGCTAACCAATCAAAATCCATTGGGATCATTGTGTTATCCCTCTTACTGCTTTTTTTAGTTGTTCTTGTACATACCGGCGATCGCAAAAGTCGATTCGCTTATCGCCTATAATTTGATAATCTTCGTGGCCTTTACCTGCAATCAAAATAACGTCATCAGCTGTAGCATTTTCTATAGCAAAACGAATTGCAGTTGCTCTATCAGCCTCTAAATGTGCATTTTGAGGATGGGTTAAACCGCCTGCTACATCTGCAATAATGTCATCAGGGTTTTCTGAGCGAGGGTTATCACTGGTAATAATAACTTTATTAGCGTTTTGCTCTGCAGCTTGCGCCATCAATGCACGCTTACCTTTATCTCTGTCGCCACCGCAACCAAATACACAACTTACACCACCTGGCACATGCAGCTGTAATGCTTGTAATGCAAGCGCAAGTGCATCGGGTGTATGGGCGTAATCAACAACACACGTCGGCATGCCTGCTTGGCTAAATGCTTGCATTCGCCCAGCTACTGGCTGTAACTGCGCACAACCTGAAACTAATTGCTCAAGCGGATAACCAAGCCCTAGTAATGTAGCGATCGCGGCCGTTAAGTTATATAAGTTGAATTCGCCAAACAGAGGGGATTTAATCGATATATCACCCCAACTAGTCGATAACTGCGCCGAAATACCTTCACTTGAATATTCAACATTAGAAAAATAAACGTACTGAGCATTCTTAGGGGCTAAGTTTTTGCGGCCATAACAGATTAGGTTATTAAAATCATACTTTTCAAGCCATTGCTCAGCTTGAGAATCATCTTGATTAAGCACTACAACTTGCGGCTCAAAATCACGGAAAAGCATTAGTTTCGCATCACCGTAACTTGCCATATCACCATGGTAATCTAAGTGATCGCGCGAAAGATTAGTAAACACAGCCGCTTTAAACGCGCATTTAGCAACACGCTGCTGCACTAATCCATGAGATGACACTTCCATGGCTACCAGCTTTTTATGCTGCGAATTTAAATCGCTCAAAATATGCTGTAAATCAACCGTTGAAGGTGTGGTATTAATCAGTGGAATTAAGTTATCAGGATGACCATAACCTAAAGTGCCAATAATAGCCGAATCAGTACTGCAAAATTGCGCCAAGTGGGCAATCATTGCTGTGGTTGTCGATTTACCGTTTGTACCTGTCACACCAATTAAATCAAGAGCCTGACTTGGCTGGCTATAAAAGCGACTTGCTAATTCTGGAAGCTTTTTATCAAGCTCCGAAACTAAATATAGTGGCTCAAAACTTGTTTCAAATTCACATAATCTGTCAGCAATAATAGCTGTTGCGCCATTTTCAATTGCTTTATTAATAAATTGACCGCCATCAAGTGCATGGCCTTTAATAGCAACAAATACATCACCTGGCGTTACTTCACGGCTATCAAGGCGTAAATGTTTTACCAGTTGCGAGGGCGCATCTATTTCGATGTATTTTAAAATATCCTTTAAATCACGCATCGTTATCTTTACCTTGTACGTACGCAACCTCTTCCTTGTCAGGCGCTACGTTTAATATTCTTAATGCGTTAGAGATGATTTCTGCAAATGCAGGGCCAGCGGTGGCACCTCCATAGTACACATCACCACCTGGTTCATTAATCATAACTACCACGGCTAAACGAGGATTACTTGCCGGCGCTACACCTGCAAAATAACCTACATATTCATCACCATAACCACCTGCTACGGCTTTTTTAGATGTACCTGTTTTACCAGCTGCACGATACCCATCAACTTTTATGTTGCGAGCAGTACCGTCTTTTTCAAATACACTTTCCATCATGTGCACTACGGCTTCTACGTCTTTTTGTTTAAAAATACGTTCGCCTTCAGGTATATTGTCTTGCTTTAAAATAGTCAGTGGTCGATTAACTCCACCAGCGCCTAACATGGTATAAAAGCGCGCCATTTGCGCAGTACTTACCGAAATCGCATAACCAAATGATAAAGTGGCAATTTCAAAGTCAGACCAACGACGATTTGGATAAAACAAACCGCTGCTTTCACCGACCATGCCTGTTCCAGTATCACTACCAAAGCCTACTTTTTGGTATAAACCAACAAGGTAATCTTTAGGCACTAACTGAGTAACCTTCGCAACTCCCATGTTTGAGGAGTACTTTAGTATTTCGCGCAGTGTTAGTTCGCCGTGATTACGGGTATCTCTCACTAAACTACCACCTAAACGCATCCAACCTGGGTAGGTATCAATCGTGTCATCTGCCTGAATGGCGCCGTAGTCTAGCCCAGCCAAAATGGCTAGAGGCTTAACAGTTGAGCCTGGTTCAAACAAATCTGTAATTGCGCGGTTACGACGTTTATGAGGTGCAGCATCGCTTAAGTTGTTTGGATTAAATGAAGGGCTATTTACCATTGCCAGTACTTCACCGGTTTTAACATCAACTACCATAGCTGAGCCCGATGTGGCTTTATAAGTCAGTACAGCTGATTTTACGGCCTTGTACGCAATGGCTTGAATTCGTTGATCAATACTTAGTTCTATACTTTCTGGCTCTACACGTTCTCGTTCGTCAAGTACTTCTACCTCACGCCCTTGTGCGTCTTTACGAATGGTGCGGCGGCCTTCCTCGCCCGTTAAAGCATTTTCGTATAGCTTTTCAATGCCTTCAATGCCTTTGCCATCGATATTGGTAAAACCAATAACATGCGCGGTAACTTCACCTGCAGGGTAGTAGCGTTTAGATTCATCTAGTAAATGGATACCAGGGAGGCGTAAATCACCAATATAATTTGCTACAGCAGGAGTAACTTGGCGCTTTAAATACACAAAGCGACGCGAAGGATCGTTTAAAAGTCGAGAATTAATCTTTTTAGGATCAATACGCAGCACATCTGCAAGCTCACGCCAGCGTAAATCGTTTTTATAATAAAGTGCAGTACGTTTATCAAGCTCAACAGTGTTTTCAGTTAAAGATAAGTGATCTTCGCCGCTTTTGCGGGCTTGTTTGATTACTTTAGAAACAAGCGATTTATGTAATGCTTTAGGATCAGCATATACACTTACCACAGGCACACTTACCGCTAATTCTTTACCATTGCGGTCAAAAATCATTCCGCGTTGCACATGCAGTTTTTCAACACGTACCGTGCGCTTATCACTTTCTGAACGTGCTTTATCGGGTTCTATCACTTGTAAATAAGCAGCGCGAGATACGAGTGTTACAAACACCATAAACACAACTGTACACACCAGCATAAAGCGCCATGTGATTAAATTAGTGACTGGTTTTTTGCCTCTATTTCTCATTGTACTATTATTACCTGCTCATCTTGACTCGTAGGTCGTTTCATTTTTAATTGTGATATAGCAACTTCTTCAATGCGTGCATGTTGCGAATAAAATTCTTCTTCAACAAGTAAGTAGCGCCACTCTAAATCGAGTTCATCACGTTCTTGTAATAATTGATCTTGCTTTATAAGTTGCCCACGAGCTAAATGTGTTGTTTGCACAACAGCTAAACTAGAAGCGAATATCACAACCAACAAGGCCGAGGTTAGCTTGTTAGCACCTAGGCCTTTTAATATTTCAAAGAATAAATTGGGTTGACGATAGCTCGCTTTTTTACTCATCCCAACCTCTGTGCAATCCTAAGTACAGAACTACGAGAACGTGGATTACGTTCTACTTCAACAGTACTTGGCTTAATAGCCTTACCCACTGCTTTTAACGTCAGGTTTTTATTTATTTGTGCATCAGTTAAAGGCAGACCTCTGGGTAACACTTCTCCCCTACTCTGTTTTCTAATAAACTGTTTTACAATACGATCCTCTAGTGAGTGAAACGAAATCACCACTAAACGTCCGCCTGGCTTTAGCACTTTAACTGCAGACTGTAGCGCTGTTTGAATCTCTTCAAGCTCGCTATTGATATAAATACGAATCGCCTGAAAAGTACGTGTTGCAGGGTGCTTAAACTTATCTTTTACCGGCACTGCTTCATCAACAAGGTCAGCAAGTTGCTTGGTTGTTGTGATTGGCGTGTGCTCACGAACTTCGAGTACTTTGTGTGCAATGCGTTTTCCAAACTTTTCTTCGCCCAGTTTTTTAATTACGTGAGTAATATCATCTAACTCGGCTTCTGCTAACCACTGTGCAGCACTGCGACCTGTTGTTGGGTCCATGCGCATATCAAGTGGCCCATCTTTCATGAAACTAAAACCACGCGCAGCGTCATCCAGTTGTGGCGACGAGACACCAATGTCTAATAAAATGCCATCTACTTTACCAATGAGATCGTTCTGCTCTGCTACTTCGTATAAATTTGAAAAACGAGTATGTGCAATCGCAAAACGTGGATCATCAGCAAATTTTTCGGCTGATTGTATCGCTTGCGGATCTTGGTCAATTGCTTGCAGGCGACCTTCATCACCAAGGCGTGCTAAAATTTGTCCAGAGTGGCCGCCACGTCCAAACGTACCATCCATGTATATACCGTCTGGCTTAATTGCGAGGGCATCGATGGTTTCGTCCATTAATACGGATACGTGTTCAAATTGCGCTGTCATTAGCTATTATTTGCCTTTTTTTGTGCTGTTAGAGTGTAAAATTATCTAAATCTTGGTTAGGTTCAAAATCGCCAAGCCTTTCAAGCTCAGTATCTTGCTGCATTTGCTCGTGCCAACGCGCCTCATCCCAAATTTCAAATTTATTCATCAAACCAACTAGCATGATTTTTTTGCCAAGTGATGCATGAGCCCGCAGTGACGGCGCAAGCAAAATTCGACCATTTTTATCAAGTTGATATTCAGTAGCATTCCCGAGCAACATACGCTGCATTCGACGGGCTCGTGGGTTCATATTGGAGATTTTAGCTAAACGGCTTTCTATTTCGAGCCACTCAGCCAACGGATACAACCATAAACACGGCTCATTTAATGCGACGGTACAAATAACCGTTCCCTGATCTTCAGACAATAGAGATTCTCGGTACTTAGTCGGTACCGCAAAACGCCCCTTATCATCCAAACTCAGTGAACTCGCGCCACGAAACATAAAAAACCTACTTTAAAATTGTTTTATTCAACTTTTGTTTATTTTTATCCAGTGTGATCCACTAAAAACCACTTTTTACCACAGTGCTCCAGTTTAGGGCTTGACAAGCCATTTTGTCAAGTAAGCTGACCAGCTTTAGTAAGTCCCAAAGCTAGAAAAAATAAGGGCTCAAGCGAAGCGTTTGAATTACGTGGGAAAAAGTGGGATTGTGATGGAAAAAATATTTATTCTGTTTTTTATAACTTTTTGTTTACACGCTTTGCTTACTGAATAACCAATGAATATTTACAACTTTTTAAGCATTTTTACTCTCTTTGTAAAATTTACCTAATCGTGTAGTAATAGTTACTGTTTGCTTTAAATTACTAAATATAAAAAAGCTACATATGCACAGTAAAAGCAATAAATTCAACAAGTTAAAATAAACAACAGTTTTGGTTTAATCATTGCATTATCTGAATCACTATTTAAATTTTTTAACTTATTAAGGATTGATTATGGCTACTGCAACAAATACGAAACCAAACACAACTTCAGATGTTAAGCCTGACGTTAAACTAACAAATACTGAGTCTCCTCTTACAGAGAAAGCAACATCAGCGGCGCACGATGCGGTAGATGCACTTTCTAGCAAAGCTGCAACAGCTGAAAGCAGTGTGCGTAAAGGAGCTTCTAGCTCAGCAGATGCATTAAGCGAAAAACAACTTATCGCACGTGAAAAGTTAAGTGAATGTACAGCTAAAACCCGTGCATTTGCTTCTGAAAATCCATTAGCAACCGCGGGTATTGCTTTTGCTGCGGGTATGCTGATTACATCACTATTTCGTCGTAAGTAATCAGTGATGAATAACCCACAAACAAGCGCAGCCAAGGATGGTG
This sequence comes from Pseudoalteromonas sp. APC 3358, assembly GCF_030408075.1. NCBI lineage: Bacteria > Pseudomonadati > Pseudomonadota > Gammaproteobacteria > Alteromonadales > Pseudoalteromonadaceae > Pseudoalteromonas > Pseudoalteromonas sp. APC 3358. The sequence continues at coordinate 119,471 of NZ_JASDCE010000002.1, read as the reverse complement.
AAGCGCAAAACCAAACTACTGAGCAGCAGAGCCAAAAGGACGATTGGCAAGATCATATTGCAAAGCTTTTAGAGTACTCTAAGCAGCTCAAGGATGATTACCAAACTCAAGGAAAGATCACCCATCAGCTTGCTAAAGCTGAATGGCGGTTATCGCTTAGATCGCTTGCATTGATCACTATATTTTTAGGCTGTTTTGCCAGTGGTTTGGTTTTGTTGTGGGCAGGATTTCTAGGTGCTGTTGGATACGGTGTATACGATGTTTTTGGGTCAGTATGGCTGAGTATTGCAACAGCTGCTTTGCTGCAAGTTGCTTGTTTAGCATGGCTTTGGAAAAATACAGTTTACCTAAGCAATAAAATTGGCTTTAGTAAAACGCTCAAAAGCTTAAAACAACTGTTTAACTTATAAGGAAATTATCATGTTAGTTAACTACTTAATCAAAGCACCTAATAAAAACGTTGATGCTCTTAGTAAGCAAATGGACACGCGCAGTGAGTTAAAACGCCAACATCATGCAGCGTTTCAATATAGACTAAAGCGTTTTGCCGCAACTAAAGTGGGACTAACAAGTGCCTTTTTAGCCGGCGCAGCTGTACAAGCAGGGAAAGGCGAAACCAGCTTGGTAAGAAAATACGGCTGGCTTGTTAGGCTATTTGCTTAAACGTTAAACATTTCTACCGTGATCAGATAAGTAATCAACACTTGGGCCATTTGGCACAACTTGTGTTGGATTGATCATTGTATGGCTAAAATAGTAATGACGTTTAATATGATAAAAATCAACTGTCTGTGCTACTCCCTTAACCTGATATAGCTCTCTAAGGTATCCGCTCAGTGCAGGATAGCTTTCAATTGTGCGTAAATTACATTTAAAGTGGCCAACATACACACTATCAAACCGAATGAGCGTGGTGAATAATCGCCAATCAGCCTCTGTGAGGTTATCCCCTGTTAAATACCGCTGTTTGCTCAGTATCCCCTCTACTGTATCGAGTGCTTTAAATACATCGTTAAACGCCTCTTCATACGCATCTTGAGTTGTAGCAAAGCCCGTACGATAAACACCATTATTTATATTTGGATAAATCAGTGTATTTAATTCGTCAATTTTTGGTTGCAGTGCCTCAGGATAGTAATCATCGTTATTACCTGTTAATTCATTAAACGCACTATTGAACATACGTATAATATCGGCAGACTCATTACTAACAATTTTATTGAGCTTTTTATCCCACAATACGGGAACCGTTACTCGCCCAGAATACTCAGGGTTATTTTTTGTATACACTTGATGTAAGTAATTACTATTAAATAATGCATCGCCAGTACTATGATTTTTCGTATCAAACTCCCAACCACTATTAAGCATGTCAGGGCTAACAACCGACACCGTAATTAAATCTTGCAGCCCTTTTAACGCTCTAAATATAAGCGTTCGATGCGCCCAAGGACACGCAAGTGACACATATAAATGATACCTGTTCGCTTGAGCTTTAAAACCGGCCTCGCCCGTTATTCCAGCGCTACCATCAACAGTTATCCAGTGACGTAACTGCGCTGTTTCGCGCTCAAACTTACCGTTACTTGAATCGGTGTCGTACCATTTATCTTGCCATTGGCCGTTAACTAATAATCCCATAAAACTCTCCTAAAAATACCGTTAAATTTTGCCAAACTCGCCGTTTTGATAATCACGCACTGCTTGCTGTACTTCTGCTTGCGTCGTCATTACAAACGGCCCCATATGAGCAATCGGTTGATTAAGTGGATCGCCTGCTAAAACCAAAACACCAGCGCCGTGCTCAGAGCTAATATTGATGTCACTGCCTGGTTCCAAAATAAGTAACTTGCCCGCTGGTATTGTTTGATTGTCGCTCATTATTAGTGAGCCGCTATGAATATAAAGCATTACTTTTTGTTGGCTAAGAGGCTCTAAATAGATGTTTTTACCAGCGGGTAATGTAATATCAGCGAGCGCCGCATTAGCCGCTAAACTTTGCAGAGCGCTTGTAAGCGTTTCACTTTCGAACTGCCACGATCCCGCAAGTGATTTTAACGTCACACCTTGCGTATTTGTAAAACTCGGAGCTGGGTTTTTAGTAGTATCTTGATAACGTGAATCACGCATTTTTTCTGCGCTTGGCATGTTGATCCAAATTTGAAAGCCATGCAGTCCATCTACAGCATCCGCGAGTGGCATTTCACTGTGCATGACGCCGCGCCCTGTACTCATCCATTGCACATCGCCTGCTTTAATTGCTTCTCTGTTACCCATTTGGTCACGATGTTCAAAGCCACCTTTTAGAATATAAGTAAACGTTTCAATACCTCGGTGCGGATGCTCAGGAAAGCCTCCCATATAATCTTTTTTGTCGTCTGACTTAAGTTCATCAATCATTAAAAAGGGATCTAAATATTTACCATCAAACCCTGGTATGCGGCTAATGCTTACGCCGTCGCCATCTTGAGTTGCATAAGCTGTAAGTATTTTTGATATTTTCATTTTTTAATTCACTCTAAAGAATAAGTTTATGAGGCTATTAAATCATTCATTAAACAAAACAACTATGTCTTTAAATCGACCTTAACATTCCAAAAAATAGAACTATAATGATTCATTGGTTACATTTTCAACCTTATAATTACTATGGTTATTTGGAGTGAATTTGGCTACAATTGTTATTGCAAAATACAAAACTAAGGAATGGTTATTTTTACTTATTCTCTCAAACATCAGCTTTATCGTTTACTTATATTGCTAAGTATTCCGGGCACCGCTGTAATTATTTTTACACTGCTGCTTGAACGCGATCACTCTATTGAGCAAAGTGAAAAAAAAGTAGAAAATATTGCTAAGCAATTAATTTTACAGCAAAAGCACTTAGTCGATGATATTGACCGTTTAGCACGTTATTTGGCTAAAGAGGAAAGTAAGAAAGAAAATCTAGCAACGACCTGCCCTAATTATTTTAATCAATTTAGATCTATTTACGCACATGTTGCCAATATCGGGATTATAGATCCAAATGGCATTGTTATATGTACAACAAGCGGGTTAGCCAAAACAATTAATATTGCCGATCGGGCGTATTTCCAAAACGCCTTAAAAAGTAACCAATTGTCGGTAGGTTATTTTCAGCACGACCGAAGCCTGCAAAAAAACACTCTTAATTTTGCGTTACCTATTATTAATAAAAAAAATGTAATTCAGGGGGTTGTAGTTATCGTTGTTGCGCTTGACTGGTGGAACAATGCTTTTAATGACATTGAACTTCCGCCAGGCTCTATTGCTGCAATTGCTGATTCTAACGGAAAAATTTTAGCGCGTTATCCACCTACAACGGCCGCGCTTGGCGATAATATTGCACAGACTTTATTAGCAACTGATTCTTCGATTGATAATGAGGCATCAACAAAAATAAAATCCATTGAAGGTGAAGCCCGAATGCTTCATCACTCTGTTATTTACAGCGATCCAAGTAATAACAGCTTAAATATACATATTGCACTTCCTGTCACACATGCTTTAAAGCAAATAAATAATAATTTTTTTATAGCGATTGGTGTGTTTATTTTATCGCTGCTGATACTGTCTTTAATTGCACGTAAACTACTTAAAACCAGCATTATTGACCCAATTAATAATCTAACAAATGCAACAAACGTATTGGCTAAGGGCGAGATGCCCGCACAAAAAATACAACCCAATAATCCAGAGCTAAATACTCTCTATCAGCGTTTTAAATCAATGGCGCAAACTCGGTTAACAGCTGAAGCTAATTTAAAAAACAAGCATGATGAGCTTACTAGCTTGCTTAATACTCTGCCCGATAGTTACGTTAGAATTAACATCCATGGCGATATTCTCAACATAACAGGACAGTTTAAGCCTCAAGTAAATCCTAACAGCACTGTAGTACCTCATTTATCATCAATACTTTCACACAGCAATGTTCAGCTTTTGTTATCGCAGTTATCTAAACTTGATGTTTCGAGCAATTTAGAATTCACACTCGAAAAATCAGATCCTAAACGCAGCTTTGAAGCACGTATTAGCGCAATGCAAAGTAAAAATGAATACGTTGTTGTGCTACGAGATATAACACAACGAAAAGTAAATGAAGAAGCACTCCACCTTGCCTCACTAGTGTATAACAACAGTAGTGAAGGCATGGCAATCACCGATCCAACGGGCATTATATTTGATGTAAATCCTGCGTTTTGTAAAACGACTTTATATAGTAAAGAAGAAGTTATTGGCCGGTCCTCTTCAATTCTTTCATCAGGAAAACATGATAAGAATTTTTACAATAAAATGTGGTCTGAATTACAGCAAACAGGCCGCTGGCAAGGCGAGGTTATTAACCGTAAAAAAAATGGGCAGCTTTACTCTGAGTGGCTCACAATCGATACTATTTATGATACAAACAACGCACCTATTCGTCGTATCGCGATATTCACAGACCTCACAGAAAAAAAACAAGCTGATGAAACCATTTGGCGACAAGCTCATTTTGATCACCTAACTGACTTACCAAATCGTTTAGAGTTAAAGGAGCGATTAAATCAACGATTTTCAAATGTTGTTACTCCAGATAATCAATTGGTTGTCATGCTTTTAGATATTGATCACTTTAAAGATATTAATGACACATTAGGCCATCACTATGGCGATAACTTATTAAAACTCGTATCTCAGCGTATAGTCCAGTCGGCAAAAAACGCTGAGTTTGTGGCACGAATTGGGGGAGATGAGTTTGTTATTGTATTTAGTCACATTAAAAGTACGCGCCATATTAATCAAATTGCGAGTAATATTTTACTTAGTCTATCGTCAGCTTTGCATCTTGAAAACGAAGAGTTATTTATTAGTGCAAGCATAGGCATTGCTTGCGCTCCTAATGATGGTGAAAATACTGAACAGCTTTTAAAGGCAGCCGATCAGGCTATGTATAAAGCAAAAAGTAATGGTCGTAACTGTTTTGAGTTTTTCTCTGCTGACATGCGCGAATATGCACACGCGCGCATGGTGCTATTAAAAGACTTACGAAGTGCCATAGAACTTGAACAGTTTGAGTTATTTTATCAGCCCATAGTTGCTTTAAATGATTTACATATCCATAAAGCTGAAGCGCTTATTCGTTGGCAACATCCCGAAAAAGGCCTAATTAGCCCTATCGCATTTATCCCACTTGCTGAAGAAACCAGGCAAATAAATGCAATTGGTCAATTTGTATTTGCCCAAGCTTTGCAAACACTTAACGATATAAAAACACTAACCGATGATACTTTTCAAATAAGTGTAAACGTATCGCCAGTGCAATTATCCACGCCAGAGAGTGGCATAGATGAATGGTACGATATGCTAAAAGCAGCAAAGCTGCCTGCTTCGTCAATTGTCGCAGAAATAACTGAAGGCTTAATGGTTAACCCTGAAGCACTTACGCAAAGACGCCTAAAAGAAATAGTAAAATCAGGTATGCAGCTTGCTCTTGATGACTTTGGTACCGGGTATTCGTCGCTCGCTTACTTACAAGAAATGGACACCGACTATTTAAAAATAGATAAACGTTTTGTTGATAATATTCAAGTAGGCAGCCAAGAACTTGCATTGTGTGAAGCCATCATTGTTATGGCGCATCAGTTGGGCTTAAAAGTAATCGCCGAAGGAATTGAAACTAAATTACAAATGCAGCTACTACTTGAAGCAGGATGCGATTACGGTCAAGGTTATTTATTTTCAAGACCTTTAAATAAAAGCAGTTTTATGGCACTTCTAGCTGATAAAAAAGTAGCTTTGTTAAAATAAATAGACAAAAAATCACTGTTACGCAATAAATAATGCGTCTGCGCGGTCAAGTTAAGCAATCAGATATAAAGTAGTAACAGGATTTAAAAATGGCAAAAGCAACATTAGAGCAATGGCGAATGTTTAAAGCGGTTGTGGATCATGGCGGGTTTGCAGGCGCAAGCGCAGCTGTACATAAAAGTCAGTCAACCGTACACCATGCTGTGCAAAAACTTGAAGCCGCCTTGCAAATTAAGTTGCTTGAAGTAAAAGGCCGTAAAGCATTTTTAACCGATAGCGGTAAGCTGATTTTACGCAGAGCCGAGTTTTTAATTGAAGAAGCGACTAAAATAGAATCGGTAGCAAGTACGCTAAGCGAAGGCGTAGAAAGCACGTTAAAAATAGCTGTTGATGAGGTTTTTCCACACGCTATTTTATACCAAGCACTTGCTAAAACGAGTGAGCTTTACCCTCTTTTAAAAATTGATTTAGTAGAAAGCGTGCTAACAGGTGCAAACGAATTATTACATAACTCAGTGGTTGATTTAGCTATTTCGTCAATTCCTATCTATGGAATTAGCTGCAGTACGTTATGCGATATAGAGTTTATAGCGGTTGCGCATAAAGACCATGTATTACACCAACATACTGAACAACTCAACTTTCGTGATTTAAAGCTACACCGGCAAATAGTAGTTCGCGATTCAGCAACCCACACCAGTCACAACGAAGGCTGGCTAGGTGCTGATATGCGCTGGACAGTAAGCCACTTACGTAACTCTATTGATATGGTTAGTCAGAATTTAGGTTACGCTTGGCTGCCAAAAACACAAATTGCACACTTAATTGAAGATCAAACCCTCATTGCACTTAATTTAGACCAAGGTACAACCCGCACTCTTAATTTATATTTAATGTGCAACGACAACGACAGGCTTGGTCCTGCAGCACAAGAGTTTAAAGAGCAAATTACTGCACTTACTAATTTAGCTAATTAATAGCTATTCATTTTTTACATCGAGGTGATCTGCTACATAGGCGCCTCGCTGCCCACGCTCTTTAGCCGGCCCTACAGTGCTATCTTTACCTGTTTGCTGCTCAGTTGCTGCATTAATAACAGCACCTAATGTGATTATATAAGCGCTGATATACAGCCACATCAACATGATCACTACACCACCAAGCGAACCATACGTTTCGTTATAACTAGAAAAACGCGATACATAAAATGAAAAACCTATAGATGCCAAAATCCACAGCACGGTAGCAATAGACGATCCCATTGTGATCCAACGCCATTTAGCCGGTTTACGATGTGGGGCATAACGATATAAAAGTACCAATGCAAAATTAAAGGTAAAAGCCAATAATGGCCAAGAAATGAGTTTAATTAATAAATCTATACTTTCTTTTAGTCCCACTAAATTAAGTACAATAGGTAAAATACCAATAATTAATAGCGCAAAAATTGCGACTACAATCGCTCCTACCGAAAATAAAAAACGCACTAGTTGAGCCTGAAAAAATGAGCGTTTTTCATACTCACGATAACTAATATTACATGCAGTAATAAGTGCTTGGCTGCCCTTTGAACTACTCCAAATAGTAAGTATGAGCGTACCAATTGCACTTAAGCTCAAGCTTGCACTTGATGTTTTAGCAAGGCTAGAAACCTGAGATAAAATCAGTTCACTGGTGCTTGGTGGAAGCAAAGTAACTATTTTACTTAAGTGCTCACTAATATCTGTTGGGGATGAAAAGTACGCATACACCGATACCATCGCCGCAATGGCTGGAAAAATAGCAAGTAACGCATAAAATGCCACACCGGCTGCCACTATAGATAAGTTATCTTCACTCATTTGCTTAAAAATACGTTTAACAATATCCCACCAACCTATAAAAGGGATATGTGCAGGCTGCTCTGCTTGCTGTCCTCGTTTAGCTTCTTTCATTCTAAACCTCAATATTTCTATTACGTTACTACAGCAAAATATTTGCCAAGTTATAAGCGTTTGGTACCAAACTTGCTAATATTTATCTATAAATGACTCTAACACGGAAGATAAGCCATGCTCGGTACCCTAAAAAGCAGTGTAGCGCTAAATAATACAACACCAATAACTGACGTGATCAAAGTTGATACACTTTCGTGGAATTTCTTTTATGAGCAAGGCGTGCAATTACTTCACGTAACAGCGCAAATATTACCCACTATTTTACTCGGCATAATGCTTTTGGTACTCAGTTACTTAATTTCAGGACCACTTTCTAGATTACTAATCAAACCCATTGACTATATGACTGACAGCAAGCTTGTTCACCTAGTCATAAGGCGCAGCATAAGCACCCTAATAATTTTATTTGGGGTATATTTATTTTTACGTTTAGCTGGGCTCACTCAGTTTGCTGTTGCTATTATGAGTGGGACTGGGTTGATAGGTTTAATACTCGGCTTTGCTTTTAGAGACATAGCAGAGAACTTTATTGCTAGTTTATTACTGAGCGTACAAAGACCTTTTAAAATTGACGATGTAATTGAAGTGGATGGCCGATTAGGTATTGTTAAAAAAGTAACAGCAAGAGCAACCACGCTTGTTGATTACGATGGCAATCATATTCAAATACCCAATGCGACTGTATATAAAAATACCATTAAAAACCTGACTGCCAATCCAAAAATGCGCGGCAAAGTAGAAATTGGTATTGGCTACGATAACGATATACGCAGCGCACAAACCCTCGCCCTAGATATTGCCAATCAACAAAATGCGGTACTTAGCGACCCGCCTGCGCAAGTTTTAATAAAAAACTTAGGCTCATCTACTATTAACTTCGTTTTATATTTTTGGGTTAATAGCGAGCAACACAGCCCATTAAAAGTAGCCTCACAACTTATGCGCGAATTAGTCAATGAGTTCACAAAACAAAACATCAGCATGCCTGATGACGCACGAGAGAGAATTATACTCACCGACCCTAATGAAAATGCTTCTAGTTTAGAGGAAAAACAACCATCGCAAATACAAAGCGAAAAAAGTGAAACTGTTGAGCAAACTAAAACGCTTGATGATGTAAGCAGTGATACCGACGAAATACGTGAACAAGCAGAGCAATCTCGCGATCCAGAACAAGGGAAAAATATTATTTAAGGATGCTGAAGTTGTATATATTAATATTTAGCTCAATATTAATACTCTCGACCCAATCACCAAAGTAAGCAATAAATGCTAATATATATTAACGCTGGTTGGGAAGTACTTTAAGAAAAGGCAAAGGCTTTGTATTTGTAGGGTATTAACCGACTTTTGCTCTTTGTTTGGCTTGTTCTCTTGCTTGTAATTTTATTGAAATTTGTTGATATAATCTAGCCTCCTCATTTTCAAAATCAGTTATAGAGATTGCTAGAGCATAATTTCAATTTCTTTAACTTGGTCAGATGCCCACAGTTAGTCTAGTCTCGTTACTACTACAATCCACCAACACCGCTTTGTCGCGACCTCTAAACAGTGCACCATCTGTATTGTGTATATTTAATATGTTTCATGGCTCTGCCCAAGTTCGCATCAGGGGTTTTATTGGTAGGTGGTAATAATTGGTTATTAAATAATACGAATGCACTTCAATATAAAACGAAAGCTTGCTTGCTCAATGTAGTAAAAAAAATGCTTAAGATCGTCATCACTCAAAAAGGTGTTTTCACGCCCTCTTCCGCGATTCATCACATGATAAAACGAATTTTCATACTCTATTCGTAGTGGTCTAGACATAATAATAAACTCAATGAGCAATAAACTATAAATCTAGATCATTGATGTATGAAGTTAAGATTTGACTCTTTTGCCTTCAGTTTGCGAAGATGAAAGTTACCGACGCAGAACAGCGCTCAATAAGAGAAAATAAAATTCGGTGTCAACCGACCAAGTTAATTGGCGCTAGATACTTTTTATGATAAACAAATAAACAGTGTAAATTTTAGTTATTAAAAAAATATAACAATAATTTGATATAAAAGTGCATTTAATCAATGTAGTGAAGTAATCTGACAATGTAATAATTATTATTTAATCAAAAATAAAAAAGGATTTATAAAGTGATCACCTCAATAAAGCTAATGGATGTGGCTAGTTACTCGCCTACAACCCCTGTCATTGTTAATACAGATAATAAAAAAGTAAATCTATTTTATGGATTAAATGGTTCAGGAAAATCTACCTTAGGTAATTTTTTACAATCTAAAACTGATCCTGTCTATCAACATTGTGAAATTTCTCCAAGCAATGTTGAACATGAAATAATTGTTTATAATCAAAATTTTGTTCGGGATAATTTTTATGAAATACCGCAGCAAAAAGGTATTTTCACTTTAAGTGAAGCTAACAAAGATGCGGAAGAAGCTATTGAAAAAGCTGAATATGCTATAAAAAAACTTGAAGATTCTCAAAGTGAAATTGAAATAAATGCAAACAAAAAGAATAAAGAAATTACGAATGAAGAAAGTACTTTAAAAGAGGCAGTTTGGAAATCTAAATCCAAGTATGAGCGAACAGAGCTTGAGTTTTGTTTAGCAGGATTTAAGACTAAGGATAAATTTCTTCAAAAGATAAAAGATAGCCAATCTTCCTGTGATTCAACTATAAAAGATCTTAAAGCTGAAGCTAAAGAATTAAATGAACAAGATGGTACACCAAGGGAGAGCATTCAAACCATTTCTTTTAGCGGAAGTTATATAGAAAATGAGCAGATTTTTAAATCTAGAATAGTAGGATCGGAAGACTCCTATTTAGCTGAGTTAGTCGAGAAACTTGGTAATTCAGATTGGGTTCAATCTGGTATGAAGTATCTAAATGATGATGAACCTTGTCCATTTTGCCAACAAGAACTAGAAGCTGATTTTTCTACTGCAATAAATCAATTGTTTGATACGACTTACCAATCTAAAAAGGAAGAAATTCTTAATTTAAAAAATGTATATGAAAACTCTATTTCGATTCTTGAGTCTAATTTAGTTAATGGCGCATTTTTAGCAGAGTACGTTGTTGATAATTCTGAGTTTAGTACCACAAAATTACTTTTATTGACGTGCTTAAAAGATAACCTGTCTTTGATTAACGATAAATACACTAAACCTAGTGAAGTGATAAAACTGTTAGATACTACTGAGCTTATTGATAATTTAAATAATGTCATTATGAAGATTCAATCCGAAGTAGATACTTTCAATGACAAAATTAAAAATAAAAATATTCATTTAACCAACATAAACAGAAAATTTTGGTCATTATTAAATTTAGAATATGCTGCTTTAATAGAAGCTACTATTGATAAAACAAAATCTTTAAATCTAGAGGTAGAACAACTAAGAGAAAATTATAAAAATAAAAACAAAGATAAAAGAGAGCAAGATAATATTATTATCGAAAATAGTAAAAAAATTACCAATATAGATCTTTCAATAAAAAATATTAATAGTCAGCTTAAAGAATTAGGCTTACAAGGTTTTCAACTTGAAAAAGCGTCAGAAGACTCACAACATTATAAAATTGTGCGAGAAAGCGAAGCTGATGAAGATGTTTATAATACTTTAAGTGAAGGTGAAAAGACTTTAATAACTTTCTTATATTTTCTAGAAAGTTGTGCCGGTGCGACAGATCAAGAATCTACAGTTATACTTAATAGAAGGATCATTGTAATAGATGATCCGATCTCAAGTCTTTCTCATAACTACATTTACGATATAGCAACATTGATTCATCATAAAGTCTTGCTAGCTAATTTTAAGCAAATATTTATTCTTACTCATAATTTATTTTTCTTTCATGAATTATTAATGCTTAAAGCGCCTAGCAATCGCGCAGTCCCTTATAAATTACATAGAATTACTAAATCAGATTTTAGTAAAGTTAAAGACCTTCAAAGAAATGAAATTCAAAATGACTATCAAACATATTGGCAAATAATAAAAGATTGCTCAGAGAGTCATAGTTACGCAAATATGTTACCAAATGCTATGAGAAACATTCTTGAACATTACTTCACCTTTATTCATAAGAAAGATGCTCTGAAGAAGACATTGGAAGATTTAGGGAAAACTTCGTCAGAATTTAAGCCTTTATTTAGATATATTAATAGGGAATCACATTCTGATTCAATAAACATAAATGACTTTGAAGGGATTGATGTTGAAAAATACATTGAGAAGTTCAAACAAGTTTTTGAAAATACTGGATATTCAGATCATTATTATCAAATGATGGGAATTGATAATCCTGCTACTCTAATTGAGGAAGAAACTGTTGAAGTGTAGTAGTGGGCTACCGCTAACGCTCATTATCTAGGTAGTGAACGAAGATGTTGTGAAACATCTTCCCACTTCCCTAGACGAAAGCGCTGATATTTTCTAACTAAAACAGTTTTAACTATCATGCTAGTAACCTCGTATATCTACGACAGTGCTAGCCACTGACAACTCCTGCAAACCCTTTTACAAGCGGTAAATTGATTGCATCATTGCGGTTAAGTGCGCGGTAACCCAAAAAAATTATATAAGATTTTACAATAGGTTACCAGAGCTAGTATTCAAAAAAACAATCTTTAATACTAAATACAAAAATACGAAATACTGACATTATAATAATCTGCTAATTGTGCAGCGAAAATTCTAGTTTTACCCAATTCCATTTTTGAAATATGCTGATTTGAACCCCCTAAAAGTTCACCAAAGCCAATGGGGACGAATCTTAACTTCATACATCATAATTTCTCACTGCCCGGTTATCACTCTTTGCTGAAATTCTAACGAGTACTGCAAACAGATAGCCAAAAACTAATCGCTTATCTTAATTTTTAAACACAAAAAAACCCGCAGTGTTAACTGCGGGCTTTTTATTGAATGAGTGAGTCAGCCGTATAAGCCGGGTTTTGTCCTTTCCGAAGAAAGTGATAATCATTCGTCTAGGCCATAAATCGCTCTATGGCTCAAGCAACCTACCCGGTTCCAACGTGGGCCACGCCATAAGGAACCCTATTTGGTCTTGCTCCGAGTGGAGTTTACCTTGCAACCGACTATTACTAGCGGCCCGGTGCGCTCTTACCGCACCCTTTCACCCTTACCAATCCGAAAATTGGCGGTCTCCTCTCTGCTGCACTTGTCGTGGGCTCACGCCCCCCAGCCGTTAGCTGGCACTCTGCCCTATGGAGCCCGGACTTTCCTCCCCCTGATCATTTTCGTCACAGGCAGCGATCATCTTGGCTGACTCGGCGCGCAGTATACATGAGGCTAATACCAAGCGCAGTAAAATTTACTCTTTTTCTTCAATAATTGTTTTGTATAGAGCGTTTTTCTTCATACCAAAGTATTCTGCAACCACACCACAGGCCTTTTTCATTGGCATTTCACTTTCAAGCAGTGCCAGCATTTTGCGCGCTTCAGGCGGAACATCGTCTATTTGCTTTGGTTTGCCCGGAAGCATAAGCACTATTTCGCCGCGCTGCTTGGTAGGATCATCAGTTAAAAACTGTTTAAGCTCACTTACACTACCATTAAAAAATGTTTCAAAGGTTTTGGTTAGCTCTTTAGCAAACACAACTTGCTGCTCATCACCAAGGGCTAGTGCTAAATCATCAAGGCTTGCCATAATACGGTGCGTACTTTCGTACATTATGCTGGTAATGCCTGAGTTAACAGCTTCGGTAAAAAAGTCTTGGCGAGCTTTGCTTTTAGCTGGCGTAAAACCAATAAACTGAAAGCGGTCAGTTGGTAAGCCTGAACAACATACGGCTGTAATTGCAGCACATGCACCTGGAACAGGTGTAACATGAGCACCTTGTTCACGACACAGATTTACAACAGCGTAGCCTGGATCACTAATTAGTGGTGTACCAGCGTCAGATACTAAAGCAATATTTAAACCTTGATTAAGTTGATCAATAATTTGTTGTGCTTTTTGCTTTTCGTTGTGGTCGTGTAATGCAAACGTTTTTGCCTTAATTCCAAAGTGGCTAAGTAGCTTGCCGGTATGGCGAGTGTCTTCAGCAGCTATTAAGTCAACTTGCGATAATGTCGCAATGGCACGGTGACTCAAGTCGTCATAATTGCCAATTGGGGTGGCAACAATGTAAAGAGTGCCAATTTTCTGTGAATTCTCCTCATTTAACATTGAGGTCTCCTGCGTCAGTCAGTAATATAAGCAAATCGCGTTAACGTATTGGGAAATCATTGTGCGACTTAAACTAGTTAGTCTATTAATTATATTGTCAGGGTTATCGGCGTGTAGCACAACCGAAAAACCAACTAAAAACAGCGATAACGTAAGTAACCGCACTAATGCACTGCAAAATCAGGCAACCAGTGCGCAATCTATCTACCAATTGGCGCAAAACCGCCAAGGTGCCGATAAAATACAGTTATTGTATAGCGCCCGTGATGCCGCAATTAGTGAGCAAAACTGGCCTTTATTAGAGATAATTGGGAATGAGCTTGAATTAACCGCAAGTGTTGATCAAATCCAGAACCGTCTTTATATTGCATTTGCACAAAAACAACAGAATAAAAATGATCAAGCTTTGGTTATTTTACAGTCGCTAGACGGACAACTGACTCAACCTGAGCATTTTGCTTGGCATCAGTTTTTAACGGCCAGCATTTACGCATCGCAAAATTTTCCTAAAAAAGCTGCCCCCTACTTTTTTAGAGCCTCTGAAACAGCAACAAAAAATAATATAGAAATCCCTCAACTTAATCAAAATTTGTGGGATAACTTAAAGCAACTTTCTTCTTACGCGCTTGAACGCTTTAACCGTGGTTCGGTTATTCAGCAAGGGTGGGCTAACCTAGCGTTATATCATCAAGTATATGCAAGTAGTGGCGTAGAGTTAGATCAAGCGATCAACAATTGGCGCAGACGCTATATTGGGCATCCGGCTTTTACTGTATTACCTGAACAAGATGAAATGCTTACTGAACTTGCTCCTATCAATATAGAGCGCTTAGTTGTGCTGTTTCCACAATCGGGCCCTAACGAACGTTTAGGTGATGCCCTTAAAGCTGGCGTATTAGCTGCACTTGATACGCAAAATATCAACGACACTATTTTTATTGATGAAAACCTAAGTACAGAAGAAATTGCAGCGCAACTTGAAGAAATAAAGCCTGACTTTGTAATTGGTCCTCTACTTAAAGCAAATATTGATAAACTAGCTAATGCGCAAACTCTTATTGATACTCCGGTACTGCATTTAAACACCTTTGATGGTGAGCGAATTTCGCTTCAGCATTATTACTTTGCACTAAACCCTGAGCACGAAGTACAACAAGCCTTAGAACACTTTTTAACTAAGGGCTATCAAAAACCTATGTTGCTTGCACCAAATAACGCAAATGGCCAACGCTTGGTTGATTACTTTAACTTACAGTGGCAACGCTATAGCGAAACCAAGCCGCAAATAGGTTTTTATAACGATAAAAAAGATATGCCTAATACAATTACCAGCTTGTTAGAAGTTGATAAATCAAAAGAGCGCATAAAAACGATTAAAGCACTATTTAAACAGGAAGTAGAAAACGAAACCCGTTCGCGTAGTGATATAGACGTTATTTATATTTTGGGTGATGCAATAGAAACACGCTTAATTAAACCTTACCTTGATGTAAACGTAAGTACATTTGCAGATCGTATTCCTCTTTATGCCAGCTCTAAAAGTCATAGTAAACAAATTGACAGTACTGACAAAGGCGACTTAGACGGCCTATACTTCACTGAATTGCCGTGGATGCTCGATTCGCAAATTAAACAACATAACTTACGCCAGCAGTATGATTCATTATGGCCAGAGCAAGTAGATATTAGCCAACGCTTATTTGCAATGGCGTACGATGCTGTATCAATATTACATGACATCAGGCAGTTAAGCGTAATGCCAGGCAATCAATATAGTGGTTTAAGCGGTAAGTTATCTGTTAATACCAGCGGCCATATAGAACGCACGCTCGACTGGGCTCAATATACAAACCGTCGCATTAAGCCTGTGCAATTAGAAACACAACGCCCTGTACCATTGTTTATGCAATCAGCGGGTGACATACAAACTATCAATTAAATTTAATTAAGGGGGCGGCATGTCGTGGTTTAAAGAGCTGTGGCACAATAGTCGCGAAAAAGGCCAGTATTATGAGCTTGAAGCGCAAAAATACTTAGTTACTCAAGGGCTAACACCCATTGAGCGTAATTATTACTGCCCCTTTGGTGAGCTTGATGTCATTATGAAAGAAGGCGATACCCTTGTATTCGTTGAGGTTAAGTTTCGCAAAAATAATGCTCGTGGCGGTGCCAACTATGCGCTTAGTCCACAAAAACAAGCTCGATTAAAACGTAGTATTTATCATTACTTAGCAGCTAAAAATTTAACTAACCAAGCTCTAAGAATTGATTATGTAGCCATTACAGGAGAAGCATCTCCTAATATTAATTGGCTTAAAAATGTATTTTAAACGCAAATACAAAGATAAATTATTGGTAGGCTATGCAAGACACAATTAAAGAAATTTTTACAGAAAGCATTCAAGTTCAAATCGCTGCTGGTGAAGTGCTACCTAGTGCGCTTGAGTCAGCTGCATTTACTATTGCACAAAGTCTGATCAACGGAAATAAACTCATTTGCTGCGGTACTGCAAATTGCCACATGCTCGCTCAGCATATGGCGGGTGTGTTGGTTAATCATTATGAAACCGAACGTCCCTGCTTACCTGCAATTGCTCTATCGCAAGAAAACGTTAATCTGGGGCAAAGTACTCAAGTGGACGATCACGATACATTTGCTCGCCAAGTCCGCGCTTTTGCCCAACAAGGTGATTTATTGCTTGTACTGGCTATAAACGGTAACGAAAAACATGTTATTTCTGCCGTTGAAGCTGCACTAACTAAAGATATGAAGGTCATAGTTATGGTTGGTGATGATGGTGGCGAGTTGGTAGGCCTACTTGGCCCTAACGATGTTGAAATTAGATCGCCATCTAAACGCCCTAGCCGCATTATCGAATCCCATTTAGTTAACTTACATTGTTTAAGCGAACTTGTTGATTTAACGCTTTTCCCTCAGGATGAAAATTATGTTTAAACGCTCTCTTATTGTTTTAGGTACTGTTGTATTACTGCAAGGCTGCGCAGCCGCTGTTGTTGCAGGTACAGCCAGTGCAGTAACTGCAGCGAACGACCGCCGTACTATTGGCTCTCAAATTGACGATAACAACATTGAAATAAAAGCCAGTATTGCACTTAGCGAAGTAGAACGTCTTGAAAAGTTTGCCAATATAAGCGCTGTAAGCGTTAACGGTATTGTTTTACTTGTTGGCCAAGTATCTAACGAAGAAATGAGAAACGAAGCGCAGCGCACCATTGAGGGCGTTTCAGGTATTCGTAAAATACATAACCAAATTCGTATTGGCTCAAATACTGGCATTACTACACAAACTCACGACTCTTGGCTAACTTCTAAAGTAAAAGCCCAGCTACTAACAGCAAAAGACATTAGCAGTAATAACATTAAAGTAGTGACAGAAAATGCTGAAGTTTTTTTAATGGGCTTAGTATCTGACTCTGAGTCAACTCAAGCTGTAAATATTGCCCGCAATGTTTCTGGCGTAGAGCGTGTAATTAAAGTATTTGAATACTTGTAAACACAAAATACAGACATAAAAAAACCGCTTATTCAGCGGTTTTTTTTGGCATTTACTTATTATTTAATAACGCGTAAATGAGAGCCTTTTTTCTTCTCAGGCTTTTCTGGTGGTGTTTCATCAATAAACTCAGCTGATGAATCAACACTTTCAAGCTCTGGCACAAAATCGTCTTCGTCCTCTAAAAACTCATCTGCGGTAAAGACTGTTCCTTCGCCATTTTCACGCGCGTATATTGCAAGCACAGCACCTAGAGGTACATACACTTGCATTGGCTGACCACCAAAGCGCGCACTGAAGCTAAGTTGGGTTAAGTCTAACGAAAACTGTGTGACCGCTGATGGACTTATGTTTAAAACAATTTGTCCGTCTTGAACAAATTGTGTTGGCACTTGTACATTTGCAAATCCAGCGTCTACCACTAAATGCGGTGTACACTCGTTATCGACTATCCAATCAAAAAAAGCACGTAATAAATAAGGACGATTAGGCGTCATTATAAACGGATCTCACGCTCAGCTTCAGTTAAAGAGGCTTGGAATGACTCACGTTCAAATAAACGGATCATGTACTCTTTAAGCTCTTTAGAACCTGCACCATTAAGCTCAATACCAAACTCTGGTAAACGCCATAATAGTGGAGCTAAATAACAGTCTACTAAGCTAAACTCTTCACTCATAAAGTAAGGTGCTTCGCTAAAAATAGGTGCTACAGCAAGCAATGCTTCTGTTAGCTCTTTACGAGCTTGAGCAGCGTCTGACGTGTTGTTACTGATTTTATCAGCTAGGCTGTACCAATCAGTATCAATACGATGCATCATTAAGCGGCTACGACCACGCATTACCGGGTAAACAGGCATTAGTGGAGGATGAGGAAAACGTTCATCAAGGTATTCCATGATGATGTTTGCCTGATATAAACCAAGCTCACGGTCAATCAGTGTTGGCACTGTACCGTAAGGGTTAATTTCGTGAAGTGCTTCTGGCAAGTTATCTTTTTCAGCCAAATGAATATCTACACTTACACCTTTTTCCGCAAGTACAATACGTACTTGGTGGCTATACATACAGTTAGCACCAGAAAAAAGGGTCATTACAGGGCGCTTATTGGCAGCTACGGCCATGCCTATACCTCCATTAAATAACTAAAACAGCAAAAGGGGCTTAAGCCCCTATTGCAAAATTACCTTTAAAAATGTTCAACCTAATGAACATCTCTCCAGTATTCTTTCTTAAGCATAAATGCCAAGATAAACAGGATAATTAAAAATCCTATTACCTTAATACCTAGCGCTTCCGATTCAAGACGTGAAGGTTCACCCACGTACTCAAGGAAGTTTGTTAAATCACGAGCCGCTTGGTCGTATTCATCTATGCTTAATTCGCCCGTACCATCTGTTTCAGTAGCAATAACTTTAGTCACAGTGTGACCATGCTCTTGTACTTCTTTAGTGATAGGTGTTGGTAAACCTTGTAGTTCTTGAAGAACGTGAGGCATACCTACCGATGGGAAAACAATGTTGTTAACCCCAAACGGGCGAGATTCATCTTTATAAAACGATTTTAAGTACGTGTAAATATAATCTGGTGATTTTACACGAGCAATTAGAGTTAAATCCGGCGGAGCCGCACCAAACCATTTTGCTGCATCGTCTTTTGTAATCGCGTTAGTAATATGACTACCAACTTTAGAACCGTCAAAAATCAACTGTTCTAAACCAACCTCTGTTGGGATACCGATATCACGAAAAGTACGTTCATAACGTTGATACTGCATTTGGTGACAACCAAGACAGTAGTTCATGAACAACTTTGCACCGCGTTGTAAAGATGGTTGATCAGTAAGGTCGTTGTTCGCTTCCATTAAAGGAACCGATGGACCCGCTGCCATAACCATGTTCGGCAACAAGTTTACTGATAAAGCAAATAAACCAATAATAAGCTTCTTCATCATTTCGTTAACCTCTCTGGCAATGGCTTAGTTTTTTCGTTCTTACTGTATACAAACAACAGTACGAAGAACATAAAGTAAGTCACAGTACAGATTTGAGAAATAATCGTTTTCATATCAGTTTGTGGAGTTGCACCCACCCAACCTAGAAGAACGAAAGTTACAACAAAACCTGCAATGTTCCATTTATGGAAACCACAACGGTAACGAACCGATTTAACTCTACCACGGTCTACCCAAGGTAGTAACGCAAGTACCACAATCGATGCACCCATCGCCGCAACACCGATTAACTTATCAGGGATTGCACGTAAGATTGCATAGAATGGCGTAAAGTACCAAACCGGGAAAATATGCTCAGGTGTTTTAAGTGGGTTAGCTGCCTCGAAGTTTGGACCTTCTAAAAAGAAGCCATTCATCGCTGGCATAAAGAAAACAACCCAACAGAACAATATTAAGAAACCAACCACACCCACAATATCTTTAACTGTGTAGTAAGGGTGGAACGGTATCGCATCAACAATATCTTTCTTGTCAGTGTAATACTCATGAAATTTAAATTTAGGCTTATCTTCTTCAGCTACTGAGCCTTTCTTACGTTTAATCTCAATACCTTCAGGGTTATTTGAACCCACTTCGTGTAGAGCAACAATGTGTAAGAAAACTAAGATTACAATAACCAGTGGTAGTGCAATTACATGTAATGCAAAGAAGCGGTTAAGCGTTGCACCTGATATTACATAGTCACCACGGATCCAAAGTGTTAAGTCATCACCAATAACCGGAATAGCCCCGAATAAGGAGATGATTACCTGTGCACCCCAGAACGACATTTGCCCCCATGGTAATAAATACCCCATGAATGCTTCAGCCATTAGCGCTAAGAAAATAAACATACCAAATAACCACAGTAACTCACGTGGTTTTTGATAAGAACCGTAGATCATGCCACGGAACATATGCATATATACAACAATGAAAAACGCTGATGCACCGGTTGAGTGCAAGTAACGTAATAACCAGCCATATTCTACATCACGCATGATGTATTCTACTGAAGCGAATGCGCCTTCAGAAGACGGAACAAAGTTCATCGTTAACCAAATACCCGTTAGGATTTGGTTTACTAGTACCAACATGGCTAATGAGCCAAAAAAGTACCAGAAGTTAAAGTTTTTAGGTGCTGGATACTGTGCAATATGCATGTTCCAAACACGTGTCATTGGGATACGGTCGTCTATCCAACCAATAATCTTACCAAACATTAGGCTGCCCCTTTTTCTTCGCCCACTAAAATAGTGGTCTCATCAAGAAAAGTATAAGGTGGTATCTCTAAGTTTAATGGAGCAGGTACCGATTGAAATACACGGCCAGCCATATCAAATTTAGAACCATGACATGGGCAATAGAAGCCATCATCGGTTCCTTCAACTTTCTCACTAAAGTTACCTTGGAAAAAGCCAGGTGAACACCCTAAATGCGTACAAATACCTACAGCCAGAAAGATTTCTGGACGTAATGAACGGTAATCATTTGTTGATGATTCTAATTGTTGTGGCTCTTGCGAATGCGGATCACGAAGTTGACCTTCATGTTCTTTCATTTGCTCAAGCATTTTTGGGGTCCGTGATACAACCCATACAGGTTTACCACGCCACTCGACACGTATTAATTGTCCCGGTTCAAGTTTGCTGATATCTACTTCTACAGGCGCACCCGCAGATTTAGCTCGCTCACTTGGATTCCAAGACGCAATAAAAGGAACAGCAGCCCCAGCCGCACCAACACCACCTACAACAGAGGTAGCTATGGTTAAAAAGCGACGTCGGCCATTGTCTACAGGCGCATTGCTCATCCACTTATCTCCACTATGATTCTCAACACTTGCTATATTGAGAACATCAGTTACAGCAGGTTAATTATTCGAATTTTTAAAATAGAAGCGATCATAATTAAAACCCTTGATTAAAACAAGGTTATTCAAAGCCCTATGCTCGAATAAAACTAACTTGATCAAAATTTGATTAAGTAAGCTCGAGAATAAAGCCGAACGACTATAATAACGCTTCTGTAAAAACAATATACTGACCAAGATCAACACCACTAAGAGGAAACAGTAAAAAACTGTACATAGTGCGGTTAAACTCACTCATTTTACTTCAATGCCAATTGTAGCAAAAAATTCCACCAATTAACTGATGGATTTAAACTAATTACGATAATTATTTAACTTTTTTGCAGCTATCTGAGTGTTTTTTAACTTTCGTTTGATTAATACGCAGTTATTAATCAATTTGATCATCATTAATTGCTGCAATCACCCAGTATCACCGTCGATATAAATAACTTTATATTAAGTTGCAAATGTAAACATTTTGATTTGAAAACAAAAAACCCAGCATAAGCTGGGTTTTTGAATTCTTGATAACGTATAGATTAACGTTTTGAGAACTGTGGACGCTTACGCGCTTTCTTAAGACCCACTTTCTTACGTTCAACTTTACGTGCATCACGTGTAACAAAACCTGCTTTACGAAGTTGTGAACGTAATGATTCGTCAAACTCCATAAGTGCACGAGTGATACCATGACGGATAGCACCAGCTTGACCAGTTGTACCACCACCAGAAACGGTGATGTAAAGGTCAAATTTTTCAGTCATATCAACTAGCTCAAGAGCTTGATGAACAACCATGCGTGCTGTTTCGCGACCAAAATACTCTTCTAGAGAGCGTTTGTTGATTACGATGTTACCAGTGCCTGGGCGTAAGAATACGCGAGCACTTGAACTTTTACGACGACCTGTACCGTAGTATTGATTTGCCATGATGGTGCTCCTTAAATGTCTAGAACCTGAGGCTGTTGTGCAGCATGGTTGTGCTCAGTACCTGTGTAAACTTTAAGTTTACGGTACATAGCGCGGCCTAAAGGACCACGTGGCAACATGCCCTTAACAGCCTTCTCGATGATCATTTCAGGCTTTGCAGCTTGAAGTTTATCAAAAGTAGTAGACTTAAGACCACCTGGAAAACCAGAGTGTGAATAGTACACTTTGTTTTTGAATTTGTTACCAGTTACAGTAACTTTTTCAGCGTTGATAACGATGATATAATCACCAGTATCTACGTGCGGTGTATATTCAACTTTATGCTTACCGCGTAGGCGATGAGCGATTTCAGTAGCGATGCGACCTAAAGTTTTACCTTCAGCGTCAACTACGTACCAGTCACGTTTTACTGTTTCTGGTTTAGCAACAAACGTTTTCATTTATAAAAATCCAATGTTTTTCAATTAAAACCACAAGTAGTTAATATTAACTACTGCTCTAAGTTTGCTATAACCCCTTCGAGTTTTAGACTTTTGCGCCGCTCACAAGTGGCTAGACTATATGAGGGCATAGAACGCAACGTGGCAGACGCGGGAGTATACCAGCACTTAAAACACATTGCTACTCGCCGGTTGTTTTTTCCACAAGAAATTTTAGAAATAAGAAGTACTATATATGCACCTCTTACTTTTAATGGCTAACCTATTACACTTTTACCTACTAATTTAAACCAAATGCTCTCTAGCTAAATACTCTAGAGACTGCATTTCTTGCAAACGGCTTATACAGCGCTTAAATTCAAAGTTTAAATTACCTTGGGTATAAAGTTCGGTAATAGGTTTTTCAGCCGATATAATTAAAGTTACATGGCGCTCGTAAAATTCATCCACTAAAGCAATAAAGCGTCTAGCGGCATCATCATTAGTTTGCCCAAGCTGTTTTACGTTAGAAATAATCACCGTATTATATAAGCGGCTAATCTCCATGTAATCAACCTGACTACGCGCTGTTTCGCATAATTCACTAAACTCAAACATCACCACGCATTTAGCTACTTTTCGCGTTTTGATTAAACGACCTTCTATCTCTATCGGCTCATCTAATTGTCCAGGCTCTGACGATAGCTTATCGAAGTATTCAAATAAGTTTTTATCCGCTTCTTTATCTAACGGACTATGAAAAATTTCGGCTTGCTCTAAGGTACGCAACCGATAATCAATACCTGAGTCTACATTAACTATTTCTGTATTGAGCTTAACCAGTTCTATAGCAGGGACAAAGCGGGCACGCTGCAAGCCATTTCTGTAAAGCTCATCAGGCACTATATTAGATGTAGCAACAAGTACTATACCCCGTGCAAATAGCGCTTCCATTAAGCCACCTAGCAACATAGCATCGGTAATGTCTTGAACAAAAAACTCATCAAAACAAATTATGTCTGTTTCTGCTTTGAAAGTGTCGGCTATTTTTTCTAATGGATTAGCCGTATTGTTTAGTTTTTTAAGCTCATTATGCACTCGGTGCATAAATCGATGAAAGTGCACGCGCATTTTACGTGTGCCCGGTAGTGATTCGTAAAAAGTGTCAACTAAATAAGTTTTACCACGCCCTACTCCACCCCAAAAGTACAAACCTTTTATAGGCGCAGGTTCATCTTTACTAAATAACTTAGCAAAAAAACCTTTTTGTTTTGGCTTTGCCTGAGTTAGGTCATCGTATAGACGTTGTAAATGGCGCACAGCATTTTCTTGTGCTGCGTCGTGTACAAAGTCATCTCGCTTTAAGTCTTGTTGGTATGTTTGCCAAGGAGTCATATCTATTTACAGTTAAAACACAGTTTAATTTGCAAAGCATATTAACACGCATCATAACTCGGGGTATATTACACTTAGTATGATTTATAATTGAATCGGCATTCGTTAGTTATTTTCCCAAAGGGGTAGTTTTTATGGGCACAGTTATGTGGGTAGGTTTAATTGTTATTGCTGCTGTTGTAGCATTTTTTATTGGCGCATTTGTTACTAAAAAACAATTCAAACAAGATGAATTAAAAGAGCAGGCAGAGCAAGCTGAAAATGCGTTAGAGCAGTATCGTCAAGATGTAGCTGATCATTTAGCGAATACTGGCAAGCTCGTAAATAAAATGAAAGAAAACTATGATCAACTGCTTAGTCACGTTGAAGAAACAAACCAACTTCTTCTAGAAGATAGAAATAAAGCACCAGCAGAACCTTATTTTTCTAAAGAAACAACAGAACAACTACAAGCGTCTTTAAAAGAGCGTCGTTCAGATCGTTCTTCAGCCGCAGCACAACCAGCTGATTATGTATCGGGTGAATCTGGTTTATTTGCTGGTCAAAATAAAGTTTCAGAACATTCTAAAGTATCTTGATGAACTTTTTTTAGACCCCATAGTCTTTAGATATAACAGCTTTGTTATTTTATCTTAATAAACCAAAAAGGGCTGCTTTTAAAGTAGCCCTTTTTGTTTTTGCTTTATCTTAAGTGGAGTTACCCCTGACTATGAAAATGAAATTATCACTTATCAGCGCAGCTATTTTATCTACAAGCTTATTAATGAGCCCTGTAGCGTCTTATGCAAAAATGCCAATTGCAGTAAATGGTCAACAACTACCCACTCTTGCCCCCATGCTAGAGAAAATATCTCCTGGTGTTGTAAGTATTCAAGTTTCAGGCTCTAAAGAAGTACGCCGCCGTGCAGATCCTCTCGAATACTTTTTTGGACAACAGCAGCCTCGCAGTCAAAAACGCCAATTTAGTGGATTAGGTTCTGGGGTCATTATTGATGCTGATGAGGGCTATGTAGTGACTAATAACCACGTAATCCAAGACGCCGAAAAAATGGTAGTTACTCTCGAAGATGGCCGTGAATTTGAAGCAACTAAAATTGGTACTGACACAGAATCAGACATCGCTCTTTTACAAATAGACGCTGATGACTTAACCGAAATCAAACTCGCTAACTCAGATAATTTACGAGTGGGCGACTTTGCGGTTGCGATTGGTAACCCGTTTGGCCTTAGCCATACAGTTACCTCTGGTATTGTTAGTGCCCTTGGTCGAAGTGGTTTAAACATTGAGGGCTACGAAGATTTCATTCAAACCGACGCAGCTATTAACCAAGGTAATTCTGGCGGTGCTTTAGTTAACCTCAATGGTGAGTTGATTGGTATTAATACCGCTATTTTAGGTGCTTCTGGCGGCAACGTGGGCATTGGTTTTGCGATTCCATCTAATATGATGAAAAATCTAGTCGATCAAATTATTGAACATGGTGAAGTGCGTCGAGGCTCGTTAGGCATTTCTGGTCGTCCACTTGATGCTGGACTTGCAAAAGCACAGCAACTTGATGTCAAACAAGGTGCTTATGTAATGCAAGTAATGGACGACACTGCCGCAAGTAAGGCTGGAATTGAAGCTGGTGACGTTATTGTTAGCATAAACGGTGGCGACATTAGTGGCTTCCATGAACTACGTAGTAAAATTGCTACGCTAGGTGAAGGCCGTGAGATAAAACTAGGCATTTACCGCGATGGTAAAATTAAAACAGTGAAAGTAACCCTTGATGGTGCATCAGGTGTTACAGCGACCGGTGAAGAACTCCATCCTGCATTTCAAGGTGCGACACTTGAAAATGTACAAAAAAACAGTAATAAAGGTGTTGAGGTTACTTCTGTAGATCCTCGCTCACCGTCTGCCCGTGTTGGCCTTGAAGAAGGCGATATTATTATGCAAGTGAATCGTCAACGAGTAGAAACAATTCGCGACATGAATAAAATCATCGACAGTACAAAAGGTAATATAGTACTTGGCGTGCAACGTGGTCGTGAGTCTATATTTATTTTAATTCAGTAATAAATAGCACTATTAATGTAATAAAAATAACAGTGGCACTTGCCGCTGTTATTTTTTTTATGTCATCATAAAGAGATTGCTCACTTACATAATAAGAAAATCGTGCTGAAACTAATAAAATTTATTCTTCCCCCTTTATTTGCAGGCCTAAGTATTGCTTTTTTAGTGGTTTTTTTCAGCCCTAATATGCGAGCGGCTTTACTTCCAAATGTTCCCCTACCAAGCGCAATGAGTTCGAGTCACCTGAGTTTTTCTGATGCAGTTAAACGAGCAGCTCCTTCTGTGGTTACTATTTTTTCAGAAAGTATTTCCAAAGAACCTCGTTATAAAAGAAAAAACACGGTACAAGAACTAGGCTCTGGCGTCATCATGTCGCAAGACGGTTACATTCTTACCAACTACCATGTTGTTAATAATGCAGATCAAATTATGGTTATTCTAACCGATGGCAGACGCTTTTTTGATGTACAGCTAATTGGTTTTGATACTATTACTGATCTAGCCTTACTTAAAATCAATGCAGATCACCTCCCGGTAATTCCTGTAAATGATAGCTATGTATCCAGTGTAGGCGATGTTGTACTTGCCATAGGTAACCCGCTTAATTTAGGCCAAACAATCACGCAAGGCATTATTAGCGCAACGGGTAAGCAAAAAATTACAGACAGTCCGTACAATAACTTATTGCAAATGGATGCGGCTATTAATGTGGGCAACTCTGGCGGCGCATTAGTTAACTCCAATGGTGATTTAGTTGGCATTACTTCTGCGCAGTTTAAAACGCGTGAGAACTTGAATATTCAAGGAATATTCTTTGCGGTTCCTTACTCACTTGCTAAAAAAGTAATGGGTAAGCTCATTCGTCATGGTCGCGTTGTGCGCGGCTATTTAGGCTTTGAAGGCACAGCAGTAGATAGTACCGGCAAGGAAGTGAACGACAGCCTAACCCCAGTTACTGGCATGCGTATTACTAATTTAGACCCTTTGGGACCAGCATGGCAAGCGGGCATTGAAGAGCAAGATATTGTTATTAAAATTGCAGGGCTTTCGGTAGCAAATCCACAAAAAGTGCTGGAAGAAATAGGTAATACAGAACCAGGTAAAGAAATAGAATTTGAGCTTTACCGGAATGGTAAAATAGAAAAAATCATGGTGGTGGTAGCTGAGCTTGAAACAAAGCTTTAATAAAAAATAATACCAACTTTCATACATCGTCAATAAAAAGGTCGGATAGCAATTTGCGTGTCCGACCTTTTTAAAATAGCTTAGCTAGTTAAATATCTACTTAACTACTTCGACGTTTAATATTTGCACCCAACGCACTTAGCTTATCTTCAATGCGCTGATAGCCTCTATCAACGTGATAAATACGGTCAACAACCGTTTCACCCTGTGCCACTATACCCGTTAAGATTAAGCTAGCTGAAGCCCGCAGGTCGGTTGCCATCACTTGCGCGCCCGTTAAGCTCTCAGTCTCACCACAAATTGCGGTATGCCCCTCTAAACGAATATTAGCACCCATACGCTGCAACTCTGGTACATGCATAAAACGGTTTTCAAAAATCGTTTCTGTAATAGTCGCACTACCATTCGCTACTACATTTAATGCTGTAAACTGAGCTTGCATATCCGTAGGGAAACCTGGGTGTGGAGCTGTTTTAATATTCACGGCTCTCAGTTCTCGGCCGCGCATATCAAGATAAATACTGTCGTTATGCACTTCTAGATGTGCATTTGTTGCGCGTAACTTTTCAATCACAGGCTCAAGAGAATGAAAGTCAGTGTTTTTACAAAGTACTTCACCGCCTGCCATTGCTGCAGCGACTAAAAATGTACCTGTTTCTATTCTGTCTGGTAAAATGCTGTGCTCGCATCCTGCTAAACGCTCAACGCCTTCAACTTCAATGCGGCTGGTGCCTGCACCCGTAATTTTAGCGCCCATAGCAATTAAGCAGTTAGCTAAATCAATTATTTCGGGCTCGCGTGCAGCATTATCAAGTATGGTTTTACCATCAGCGAGGGCTGCTGCCATCAATAGATTTTCGGTAGCGCCTACGCTTACCATTTCCATAAAGATTTCAGCGCCTTTTAAGCGACCGTTTACCTTGGCATTAATATAACCATTTTCAACGTTTATTTGTGCGCCCATGCGCTCCAAACCTTGAATATGTATATCAACAGGGCGAGCACCAATAGCACACCCACCAGGTAAAGACACTTGAGCTTCACCAAAACGAGCAACTAAAGGGCCTAATGCAAGTACTGAAGCACGCATTTGCTTAACTAAGTCGTATGGCGCTAATGTTTTATTAACCGTTGCGCCGTCAATCACTAGCGTATCGCCGTGCCAATTAACATCAGCGCCTAGAGTTTTTAATAAGGCTTCAGTGGTCACTATATCGCGAAGGCGCGGTACATTAGTAAATGTACTTTTTCCATCAGCTAATAATGAAGCAAACAAAATAGGAAGTGCGGCATTTTTAGCGCCAGAAATAGTCACTTCACCAGCAAGTGAAGTACCACCTTGAATTACAAATTGATCCATTAAGAGGCCCTATTTATTGCGGTAAAATAAATTTTTGTTCACGCTTCCACTCTACAGGAGTAAATGCACGAATAGATACTGCGTGAATTGTGCCATCTGAAATTGTATTCATTAATGGGCCATAAACTAGCTGCTGCTTTTTAACTCGGCTTAAACCGTCAAAGCATTCACCTACTGCAACAACTTCATAATGACTACCATTGGCTTTTACATGTACTTCAGCTAATTGAAGTTCTTCGCGTAATAATGTTTCGACTTGGCTAGTTTCCATAACTCTCACTCAAATAGGGTTGTAACCTGACCCAATTGCATTAAATTTTGCAATTGCTCAGGTAGGTTTTGCAATTCAAGGCGAATGCCTTGCTGCTTTAATTCTGCAAAAGAGTGAATTAACCAAGCTAAGCCCGCTGTGTCAACCCTAGATACACCACTTAGGTCGAAATAGATGATTTTATGCTTGGTTAATAGCTTGTTGTTCAGAAGCTGTTCATCGCCAATTGAATTTCGAGTAAGCTCACCGTTTACTCGAAAATGTTGTCCATCAACTTGGCTTATTGCCAATTTAGTCATTCGAGTTACTGCCTCTAAACTGAACTGGTAGCTGACTCTTTTGCTCTAAAAGGTTACTTACATTATCAATACCTTGCTGACGCAAAATACCTTGTAGCTCACTTTGTTTTGCATCTAGTAAACTAATACCTTCAGCAATCATATCGTACGCGCGCCATTCACCGTCACGGTCTTCGCGTACTTTAAAATCGATTCTGATATCAGGTTTACCATCTTCAATAATTTTAGTTTTAACGACAACGACATCTTTGCCTTTAAATGCTTGTTCTGCACCAAACTCAACTTTCTGGTTTGTATATTGAGTGAATACACCTGCATAAGTAGCAACTAAATACTCTCTAAACACACCAATAAAGCGTTGAATTTCTTTAATTGCTTTGGCTTTTTCAGCTTCGTCGGTAATTGCACGTACTTTAGATACTTCACTACCTAGTACGCGAAGTGCTGCATATTTGTAGTCGATATAAGGCATTAATTCTTCTTCAACGATTACGCGAAGATGCTCTTGATTTTTAACAATTAATGGCTGATCTTTTTTAATACGTGCAAATGTATTATCAGCAACTTGGCGTACCATTTTATTTGGATCGATTAATTTTACATCTGCTGCACTTACGCTTTGAGTTAGCGTCATTGTGCCAATTGCTACAATAGCTAAAAACTTTTTCAACATAATAATTACTCACTACCTTGGTTGAATAAAAACTGCCCGATTAATTCTTCAAGTACAATGGCAGACTTAGTGTCAGTAATTGAATCGCCATCACCTAGTGCTTTACTTTCCACACCAAACAAATCGTCAATTGCTTCATCTTGCTTGTTTTCAGTCACTGTTTCGCCTAAACAACGTTGTTTAGCCGAATCTGGAGAAATGACAGGGTGAATACCTAAGTACTGCTCACCTAAAATACCCGACGTTAAAATAGAGATTGAGCTTGTGTCTGAAAAACGACATAAATACTGTGCATCAATGGTCATGTTTACCACTGGTAAAAATTCTTGTGGGTGAACATAAATTGATTCAACACGACCAATTACAACACCACCTACTTTTACTGGTGCACGTGCTTTTAATGAGCCAATGTTTTCAAACTTGGCATTAAGCGTATATGTTTCGCCAGAGCCACTAATACCTGAATTGGCAACTTTAAGTGCGAGCATCGCAAAAGCTAAAATGCCAAGTGCTACAAAAAAACCAACTAAAATTTCTAATTTCCGTGAATTCATTATCTATACCCTATTAGCTGGTAAACATTACCGCTGTCAAAATAAAGTCAAAACCTAAAACTGCTAATGACGAATGAACAACCGTTTCGGTGGTTGCTTTGCTGATCCCTTCTGAGGTCGGCACACAGTCATATCCTTTATAAAGCGCAATCCAGGTCACCACTATGGCAAATACAAAACTCTTAATAATACCGTTTAGTATGTCTTGCTGAAACGACACTTGTGATTGCATGATTGACCAAAAACTACCTGTATCAACCCCCAGCCAATCTACACCCACTAAATGAGCGCCTATGATTGCTACGGCTGAAAATATCAATGCAAGCAATGGCATGCTTATAAAACCCGCCCAAAAGCGCGGTGCAATAATACGTTTTAGCGGATCGATTGCCATCATCTCAAGTGATGAAAGTTGCTCTGTTGCTTTCATTAAGCCAATTTCAGCAGTCAATGCGCTACCTGCGCGTCCTGCAAATAGTAATGCAGTAACAACCGGGCCCAGTTCTCGCAATAAACTCAGTGCCACTAACGGCCCTAAACTATCCTCAGCACCATAACCAACTAATACGGTGTAACCTTGTAGAGCCAACACCATGCCGATAAACAAACCCGACACCATAATAATCAGCAACGATTGCGAACCCACCATATAAAGCTGGCGAACAAGTAACGGTGTGCCTTTTTTAAAATTAGGAACATGCGCAAGCGCACTAAATAGCATATAAGCCGAACGGCCAAGAGCCGCAAAACGTCCTAGCGTTTTATGCCCTAGCTTTTGAAATAAATCCAACATTATGCTTTTTCTCCAAGCAGTTCATCTGCATAAGCTTGAGCCGGAAAATGAAATGGTACTGGACCATCCGACAAGCCTTTTAAAAACTGTTGAACTAAAGGAGATTCATGATTGCGCATTTCATCAGGAGTACCACAACCAATTACACCTTGATCGGCGATAATTATAACGTGATCGGCAATACTCATTACCTCTGTCACATCGTGTGTAACAATTAAAGACGATAAACCCAATACTTCGTTAAGCGACTTAATTAGCTTAACCAATACGCCCATCGAAATAGGATCTTGTCCTGCAAATGGTTCATCGTACATGATTAGCTCTGGATCAAGTGCTATAGCGCGCGCAAGTGCAGCACGTCTTGCCATACCGCCCGATAACTCAGAGGGCATTAAATCTTTAGCGCCACGTAGCCCAACCGCTTGCAATTTCATTAATACAACTAATCGGATAAGGTCTTCACTTAGCTTTGTGTGCTCTCTTATAGGAAACGCAATATTGTCAAATACCGACATATCAGTAAACAGCGCACCACTTTGAAAAAGCATGCTCATTTTAGTACGTGCTTCGTATAACTCTTTACGAGACATTTTAGGAATGCTGCCACCTTCAAATAAAATATCACCTGAATCTGGTTTAAGCTGACCACCAATTAAACGCAACATAGTGGTTTTGCCAATTCCGCTTGGCCCCATGATCGCAGTAATTTTACCTTTAGGAACGCTAAAACTCATATTTTTATATATAGTTCTATTGCCTCTCGAAAAGCTAACATCCTTGACTTCTACTATTGATTGCGACAAGTCGCTCTCCATAAAAATGTTCACTAGTGCACCTATTTTAAAGCTTTTTTGTCAAAGATGGAAAAAACAATTCGTAAGATTTTGTAATACACCCATGAAAAGGATTATAAGACTCGCTCAAAACAGCTTAACCCCGGCTTAAATTTTTAAATTAGCTGTTTAAAAGCAGCATTGTTACGTAGTTGACCTTACTCTTTTATTTATACTTTCATCTTGGCTTTTGTTACTATTCGCGCCATCCGTATTTTGTATAACTGGCTTAACACAATGGTTACCTCGTTTGTTATTTTAATTCTTGGTTTTGCAGCTCTTGTTTGGAGTGCAGACAGGTTTGTTTATGGCGCTGCGGCTCTTGCTAAAAACTTTGGTGTACCTACACTTATTGTTGGTTTAACCGTGGTAGCTATGGGCTCTTCAGCACCTGAAATGATGGTTTCAGCCTCTGCCGCTCTAGCTAACAAAACCGACACAGCGGTTGGCAATGCTGTTGGCTCTAATATTACAAACATTTTACTTGTGTTAGGTATCACTGCTCTATTTCGCCCTCTTTCAGTTTCATCAAGTACATTAAAACGTGAAATGCCATTAGTGATGCTCGTATCTTTAGCTACTTGGTATGTGTTCTCAGATAACTACTTTTCATTTAATGAAGGTGTTGCACTTTTGGTTGGCTTTATCGTATTCATCGGTGGGTTAATTATTGTATCTATGCGTGCAAAAAACCAAGATGATCCATTTGTGTCAGAAGCCTGCGACGATGTACCAAACGATGTACCTACGAAAAAAGCGGTATTTTGGTTAGTTGTCGGCATGATACTCCTACCTGTTAGCTCTCATTTTTTAATAGGTTCGGCTGTCGATATTGCTAAATACTTCGGCTTAAGCGACTTAGTCATTGGCTTAACAATTATTGCCATCGGTACTAGTTTGCCTGAACTTGCCGCTTCGGTTGCAGGTGTACTTAAAAATGAAGATGATTTAGCACTAGGTAATATTGTTGGCTCAAACATATTTAATATTCTAGCGGTATTACCACTTGCCGGTATTATTAACCCTTCTGCCATTGACCCATCATTAGTAAGCCGAGACGTATTAATTATGATTGGCGCAACACTTGCTCTTATTATTATGTCATTGAACTTTAGAGGCACCCAACGTATCAATAGAGTAGAAGGCGGCTTATTGCTAATAGCGTTTTTGGGTTACCAAGGGTATATTTTTAGTCAAGTAGGGTAAATGATGGCAACGCTAAATTTTATTGAACAAGGCCTTCGCGTTTTAGATGTTGAACGCCAAGCACTTAGTGATATTGCACAATATGTAGATGAAAACTTTCATAACGCGTGCCAATTAATGTACGACTGCGAAGGCCGTATTATTGTCATTGGTATGGGTAAATCAGGTCATATTGGCAATAAAATAGCGGCAACCCTTGCAAGCACTGGCAGTCCAGCATTTTTTGTTCACCCTGGTGAAGCAAGTCATGGTGATTTAGGGATGATCACTAAAAATGACGTGGTTATGCTTATTTCTAATTCAGGGGAGACCAGCGAAGTTTTAAATATCATTCCGGTTTTAAAACGACTTGGTGCCAAAATGATATCGATGACTGGCAATACGCAATCAACCATGGCGACCCTTGCTAATGTACATGTGTGTATTAAAGTAGAAAAAGAAGCCTGTTCATTGGGTCTAGCTCCTACATCAAGTACCACTGCAACGCTTGCGATGGGCGATGCCATGGCGGTTGCATTATTAGAAGCTCGCGGCTTTACAGCTGATGACTTCGCGCTATCTCACCCAGGTGGTAGTTTAGGCAAGCGCTTATTACTTACTTTAAAAGATGTTATGCACAGCGGCGCAAATACACCTATTATTAGCGTTTCACAAACAGTTAAAGATGCCCTTATTGAAATGTCTGCTAAAGGGCTAGGCATGACAGCCATTGTTGATGAAAATCAGCAGCTCGTGGGATTATTTACCGATGGTGATTTGCGTCGTATTTTAGAGCAAAGAATTGATATTCATACAACACAAATAGATGTTGTTATGACTAAGTCATGCACAACGGCTACGCAAGATATTTTGGCTGCTGAAGCGCTTAATATTATGGAACACAAACGTATAAATGGCTTAATCGTCGTCAATGAGAAAAACCAACCTATTGGCGCATTAAACATGCAAGACCTATTAAAAGCAGGAGTATTATAAATGCAATTTGAAGAACTCTATCAACCGCTGAGCGATGATGCAAAAGCACGCGCTAAAAAAGTAAAACTACTTATATGCGATATTGATGGTGTATTTTCTGATGGCCGTATTTACCTTGGTAATCAAGGTGAAGAGCTAAAAGCATTTAATACAAAAGATGGTTTTGGCATTAAAGCGCTTATAAACAGTGGCTTTGAAGTTGCTGTAATTACTGGTCGTCATTCACAAATAGTGCAACAACGTATGAGCAGCTTAACCGTACAGCATATTTATCAAGGCCAAGAAAATAAGCTCATTGCCTATCAAGAATTAAAAGACAAACTCAACCTTAGCGATGAACAAATTGCTTATATCGGTGATGATGGTCCTGACATGCCCGTTATGGAATTAGTCGGCTTTGCTGTTGCAGTAAATGATGCCCATCCACTTATTAAACGTTTATCACACTATGTAACGCAAATGCCTGGCGGCTTTGGTGCAGTAAGAGAGCTCACCGACTTACTTATGCTTGAAAATGGTAAAGCATTGACTACACAAGGCACTAGTTCATGAATGCAGCGCGCATAATATTAAGCGTTTTATTCATTAGCTGTATGGTTTGGCTTTGGTACCCTTATTTTACACAAACAAATATTGTACCTCAGACTGAGCCTGAAGTTATTGCCAAGCCTGATTACATAGCCATTGAACTCAAACAAACAGCCTATGACGAACAAGGTAAAATTAGCCACAAAGTCACTGCGGCTAAAATGGAGCTATATCAACAATTAGGTTTTACGTTTTTTGAAAAACCTATTTTTACTTTATATAACGAAAAGCAAACGTGGCAAATAAATGCAGACGAAGCAACATTATACGAAGACAAACAATTAATTTTAGAAGGCAATGTGGTTGCCAAAAACTTAACCGATAACGCCATGATAGACAAAATCAATGCTGATAATATTCAGGTAGATATAAAGCTATTAACAATGCGTTCGGAGCAACCCGTTATCATCACTGGACCCAATTTAAAAATCACTGGTAAAGGCCTAGAAGCCGACTTAAAAACCGAAGTGATAAAACTAATTAACCATACGCGAACCATATATTATGACCAATAAAATATTAAAATCACTTATTATTCCTACACTTATACTAGCGTTTAATAGTAGTGCTGCAGAGCAAAACACGCAACCGACTGCAAATCAAATTTCAATAAGCGCCGATAAGCAAGAAGGTCAATTAAAAGCTAATGTCGGGATTTTTGAGAAAAACGTTGAAATTATTCACGGTAACCGCCGTATCACAGCCGACCGCTTAGAAGTACATAAACGCGATGAACTTGGTGATAATAAACAATTATTAATTGCTACAGGTAGCCCTGCGCACTTTGAAGAAAAGCAATCAGATGGCACGACTATGAGCGCCAGTGCTGACGAAGTGCGTTATGATGTATCTAAGCGTTTTTTAACGCTTGTTGGTAATGCACAAGTATCGCAAGCGGGACAAAAAATAAATGCTAAAAGCATTACCTACGATATAGAGCAGCAGCTAATCAGTGCCGAAAAAGATGAAAACTCAACTGACCGCGTTCACACAATTTTAGTACCAATCGAGACTAAAAAAAGTAAAAAAAGCGACAAAGGTCAACCATGAGCACATTAAAAGCAGAGCTATTAGCAAAGAGCTATAAAGGCCGTGAAGTTGTAAAAAACGTCGGCCTTGAAGTCAAAGCTGGCAGTATTGTTGGCTTACTTGGCCCTAACGGCGCAGGTAAAACCACCACGTTTTATATGATAGTAGGACTTGTACCTAGCGACAAAGGTAAAATATCGATAGACGATAACGATATTACTCTTTTACCTATGCATAGTCGTGCTAGATTAGGCATTGGCTACTTACCGCAAGAGTCTTCAATATTCAGAAAGCTGACTGTTTATCAAAACTTAATGGCCATTTTAGAAACGCGCAAAGAGTTAAATAAACAAGCTAGAGAAGACACTCTCGATAAATTATTAGATGAATTTAGCATACAACACATTCGTGATAGCCAAGGTATGGCATTGTCGGGTGGCGAACGTCGTCGTGTTGAAATAGCACGTGCGCTGGCAGCAGATCCTAAATTTATATTACTGGATGAACCATTTGCAGGTGTTGACCCGATTTCGGTATTAGATATAAAGAAAATAATAGAACATCTTAAAAATCGTGGGATTGGTGTATTAATTACCGATCATAACGTAAGAGAAACCCTTGATGTTTGTGAAAAAGCCTACATTGTTTCTCATGGGGAGCTGATTGCATCAGGTACTCCAGAACACGTATTAAATGATAAAACAGTACGCGATGTTTACTTAGGCGAGCAATTTAGGCTGTAACATTTACGCCATGTCTTTAAGCATCTGCTAGTATTAATTATAACAACATAAAAGGATTGTTAGAGATACATGAGGCAATCACTACAGCTGCGCATGGGCCAGCAACTTACAATGACTCCACAGCTGCAACAAGCTATTCGTTTGTTGCAACTCAGTACATTGGATCTCCAGCAAGAAATACAAGAAGCTCTCGACAGCAACCCGCTATTAGAGGTTGAAGAAGCAGACTATTCAGAAGACGCTGCAGGTAAAAACGAGCAAAAAGCAGATACAGATGACATAACTGTTAGCGCATCTGCCGATGATGCTCCAAGCGAATACGAACAAGATAGTGGTGAAGCACTTGCAAAAGACACGCTAAGTGACGACATGGCTATGGATGTTAGTTGGGATGAGTACATGAGTGCCGCTCCAGCAGCATCATCGGGTCCGATGCCTGAAGACGAATCAATATACCAAGGCGCCTCTACTGAAACGCTCCATGAGTATCTAATGTGGCAGTTACAACTAACGCCATTTAGCCCTACAGACGAAGCTATTGCTATTGCTATTGTAGAAGCCGTCGATGATTCAGGTATTTTAACACTAAGCTGCGAAGAGATTTTAGAAAGCTTTAATCAAGAAAACGAAGATGATAACGAAGTCGAACTTGATGAAATTGAAGCTGTATTAAAACGCATCCAACTGTTTGATCCTGTTGGTATTGCTGCACGTAGTTTACAAGAGTGTTTGTGTATTCAGCTTAACCAGTTTGATAAAGAAACACCTTACATTAATGAAACAAAAATGATTTTAACCGAGCATATTGATTTATTAGCTGCTCGTGACTATCGTACATTAATGAAGAAAACTAAGCTCAAAGAAGAAGAGCTTAAAGAAGTAATGACATTAATACATACTCTTAGCCCTAAACCTGCAGATACTATTGTAAGAGAAGAATCTGAGTATGTTATTCCCGATGTGTCAGTTAAAAAAATTAAAGGCCGCTGGGTTGTTGAGTTAAACCCAGATAGCATGCCTAAAATTCGTGTTAATAGCCAATACGCTGCAATGTCTCGCACTGTAAAATCCAGTGGTGACAGCCAGTTTATTCGCTCGCATTTACAAGAAGCTAAATGGTTTATTAAAAGCTTAGAAAGTAGAAACGACACGCTATTAAAAGTAACAAATTGTATTGTTAAGCAACAACAAGGCTTTTTTGAACACGGTCCTGAAGCCATGAAACCAATGGTTTTAAATGATGTTGCTGAAATGGTAGAAATGCACGAATCAACAATTTCGCGCGTAACAACCCAAAAGTATATGCACACACCCCGTGGTATATTTGAGCTTAAATACTTTTTCTCAAGCCATGTAAGCACCGAAAACGGTGGTGAATGTTCATCTACAGCAATCCGTGCGCTTATCCGAAAATTAATCGCAGCAGAAAACTCAGCAAAACCATTGAGTGATAGCAAAATAGCGGATATATTGGCTGAGCAAGGAATTAAAGTAGCGAGACGTACAATCGCAAAATACCGCGAATCTCTGGCTATTCCACCGTCAAATCAGCGTAAAAGTTTGATTTAAGACGCAAAAAAAAGAGGGTAATGCTTATGCAACTAAACTTAACTGGTCGTCACGTAGAATTAACCGATTCACTAAGAGACTATATTAATACCAAATTTGCGAAGCTAGAAAGACACTCTGATCATATTAATAATGTTCATGTCATTCTCGATGTAGAAAAATTAAATCAAAAAGCAGAAGCCACCATACACGTAAGCGGTGCTGAGCTATTTGCCTCTACAGAACATCAAGATATGTATGCCGCCATTGACTCGTTGATCGACAAGCTCGATCGACAAGTAATTAAACACAAAGAGAAGCTTGCTCGACACTAATATGATGAAATTAAGCTCACTTATATGCCAGGACTGCAGCAAAGCTGCGGTCCTTTTTAATAGCAAAAAAAGAATTTTAGAGTTCATTAGCGAACTTGCTCACGACAAACTTCCGTATTTACCGCAACAAGATATTCTTAATGCTTTAATGAGCAGAGAAAAATTGGGTAGTACAGGTATAGGGCGTGGCATTGCCATTCCTCATGGAAGAATGAGCGGTGCAGAAGAGCCTTTGGCTTTAGTACTCGTTAGCGAAACTCCAATAAATTTTGATGCAATCGATAATCGCCCTGTTGATATTTTCGTTGCACTCATCGTACCAGATGGCGATAACCAGCAGCACTTAAAGACTCTAGCAACCATTGCTGATAAACTAAACAACAAAGATTTTTGTAAACAGTTACGCAGTGCAAAATCAGATGCTGAGCTTTACCAAGTTATTGTCAATCAATCATAGTTTTATAAAGGGTGTTAAATGGAGTTAATTATCATAAGCGGCCGTTCTGGTTCTGGAAAGTCGGTTGCTTTACGCGTTGTAGAAGATTTAGGTTATTATTGCGTAGATAATATTCCAGTTAACTTGCTTCCTTCATTAGTTCGCAGTGTGTCTGATAGCTACGATAAAATTGCTGTTAGCATTGATGTGCGTAACATCCCTAAACAACAAGATGAATTTAACGATATTCTTGAATACTTGCCAGGCTTTGCAAACCCTACGTTATTTTATTTAGATAGCGACGATCAAACATTGATCAAACGTTTTTCTGAAACTCGTAGATTACACCCACTATCAATTGACTCGTTGCCTCTTGATTTAGCCATCAAAAAAGAAAAAGAATTACTTGATGTATTAATCACCCGCGCCGACTTTATGATAGATACGACTGATTTAAGCGTTCATCAACTTGCTGAATCTATTCGTGAAAAGATTTTAGGTAAAAAAGATAAGCAACTGATTGTCACGTTTGAATCGTTTGGTTTTAAATACGGTATACCAAAAGAAGCAGATTACGTATTTGATGCACGCTTTTTACCAAATCCACATTGGGAACCTGAATTAAAACCTTTAAATGGGTTAGATCAACCCGTTAAAGATTATTTGGCCAATCACAGCATAGTGCAAAAATTCACATGGCAAATTCAAACATTTGTACAAACATGGTTACCGCACTTAGAGCGAAATAACCGCAGTTATTTAACCATTGCCATTGGGTGTACAGGCGGACAACATCGCTCTGTATATTTAGCGCAAACTATCGGTGAAAGTTTTGCAATGACACATCCCAATGTGAAAATTCGCCATCGCGAACAAGAAAAATAATATAGCTGAATAATCACCTGTTCAGCTTAGGTAGAGTAAGTTATGCATTGTGAAGACACTTTTTTAATAAAAAACAAATTAGGATTGCACGCCAGAGCAGCCACAGTGCTTGCCCAATTGGCAGTGCAGTTTGATGCGACAATTACATTATTTCAAGATGACAAAGAAGCTGCAGGCGATAGCGTACTTGCATTAATGTTACTTGAAAGTAGCCAAGGCAAAGAAGTAAAAGTTGTATGTAAAGGCCCCGATTCTGAGCAAGCTTTACATGCTGTTGGAGAATTAATAGCACAACGTTTTAATGAACAAGAATAAACAGTTATAAAAATAATGCTCGCATTACTAATGCCCCAACTAAAACAGATATATAAAATAAATACGGTTAGTGACGCCAGTTAACTCACCTCTCCCCATAAAGTAATATAAAAATTTATAAAGGACGCCAATGCCTGAAGCTTTTGAACAAGATTACCCACTACAGCAACTAAAACAGGTGACTAAGTCACTCAATAGTGGTCAATTTGTTCAAGTTAGGCGCATGCTCGCAAAAACAGCTCCTTGTGATACCGCATTATTATTAGAATCATCACCACATAAAATTCGCCGACTCCTTTGGCAGTTGGTTGATCCTGATGTGCAAGGTGATGTTCTTGAAGAACTATCAGAAGATGTTCGTTTAGGCATTATTGCCCAAATGGAACCTAAGCACATTGCAGCCGCAACAGAAGATATGGGCCACGATGACTTAGGTGAAGTATTACGTAGTCTGCCAGACACCGTTTATAAAGACGTTGTTAGCGCGATGGACATTCAAGACCGTGAGCGTGCAACACAAGCACTTTCGTATCAAGAGCGTTCTGCTGGCGCGCTAATGAACACCGATACGGTGACCATTCGCCCTGATGTTACGCTTGATGTTGTACTTAGGTATATTAGGCTACGTGGCGAGTTACCAGAAGGTACCGATGACTTGTACGTTGTTGATAAGCATAACTGCTTTATAGGCGCTTTATCGCTGAGTACATTATTAACTAACCCGCCAGAAAAGATTGTTCGCGATTTAATGGATGAAGATTGTGAATCCATTCCAATCTCAATGGATGAAAGTGAAGTCGCGCAATTATTTGAACGTCATAATTGGATATCGGCCCCCGTAGTCGATGATAACGATCAGCTCCTTGGCCGTGTCACTATCGATGACATCGTTGACGTAATCCGAGAAGATGCTGAGCATAGTTTATTGGGCTTAGCCGGTCTTGATGATGAAGAAGATACCTTTGCGCCAGTACTAAAAAGCTCTAAAAAACGCTCAGTTTGGTTAGGTGTCAACTTACTAACTGCACTTGCAGCTGCTTTTGTAGCTAGCTTTTTTGAAGGCACTTTAGATGTTTTACCTATTTTAGCTGTACTTAACGGTATTGTCCCTTCTATGGGCGGTGTTGCAGGTAGCCAATCATTAACGCTTGTTATTCGTGGTATTGCGGTAGGCCATATAAATCAAACTAACCAACGCTTTTTAATGATGAAAGAGCTTGCTATTGGCGCGTTAAACGGTGTTTTGTGGTCGTTGTTAATAGCAGGTGTTATTGCCCTATGGCAATGGGATTTTATGCTTGGTGGCGTACTCGCCTTCGCTATGTTTATGAACTTAGTGGTGGCAGGTGTTGCTGGTGCGAGTATCCCTATTATTCTTAAAAGAATGAATATAGACCCAGCACTTGCAGGGAGTGTGGTGCTAACCACGGTGACAGATATTGTGGGTATATTCGCCTTTTTAGGTACTGCTACTTGGTTGCTGGTTTAAATTAGAAACCTTTGCAAATAACTAAAGTAAAAAACACTTAGGGTAAAGCTGCAACTATGACAACGGATATCAAAAATAAAAAAGACACACCTAAAAAAACGCCAAAACAAAAAGGCCTATCAATATTAAAAAGTGTGTTGATATATGGTTTCATATTTTTCGTAATTTATAACGCTGTAAATTGGTGGCGACAACCTGTTATGCCAGCAAATCCTCAATTACAATTAATAGATTATAAAGGGCAAAACATTGATTTGTCAGCAATGAGCCAAGATAAACCAACACTTGTCTATTTTTGGGGAACTTGGTGCCCTATTTGTAGCATTACCTCCCCTGCCATAAACGAACTCGCAAACGAGAATAACTACCCTGTCGTGAGCATCGCAATAAAATCAGGCTCGGATCAAAAACTACATGAGTATCTAAATGATCATGGCTACAGTTTTACCACTGTCAACGATCAACACGGTGAGATATTTGCCGATTGGCAAGGGCAAGTCACGCCATCTTATATAATCTTAAAAGATAATAAAATGACGCAAGGGCTAACAGGCATTCAGCCGTTATGGTCACTTAAATTACGTTTGTGGTTATCATCAACGTTTTAAGAAAAAACTAACTGCAAGTATATAGGCACTAAATATGTGCTATCTCAAGAGGGGTTTCTAAAAGCTCGCTCTTTATCACCTACAATAATATAGATAATAAAGAGCAAGGTTTACTTAATTTACGTATTAAAAAGGTTTTAAAAAACCTTAGCGTAATTAAACTAATCTACTAGTTGTTATTAGATTGAATCACTAACGTGTACTTTGACGATTACCGCCTACTTTTGGTTTAGTGTTTGCCTTTTTAAATTGGCTAAAACCGGTATGTCGCGTTAGTGCAGGACGTCCGCCTTTACTGCCACCTTTACCTGCTTTTTCATCACGCCCTTCTTCAGGCACTAAACAGTTAGGCCCTTTACCAATTAAATTAGCTTTACCCATTTTACGCAGTGCTTCACGTATCATCGGCCAACCTGCTGCATCATGGTAGCGTAAAATAGCTTTATGTAATCTACGTTGGCGAGCACCTTTAGGTACTGGAACAACTTCTGTATTGTTTTTTATATTACGTAAAGAGTTCATTTCTGTGTGGTAAATAGTCGTCGCATTAGCCATCGGTGATGGGTAAAAATTTTGTACCTGATCAAGCTTAAAGTCGTTTGATTTAAGCCATAAAGCCATGTTTACCATGTCTTCATCTTTTGTCCCTGGGTGAGCAGATATAAAGTAAGGAATTAAATACTGCTTTTTACCGGCTTCTTTAGAGTACTTATCAAATAATTCTTTAAATTGATCGTACGCCCCCATACCTGGTTTCATCATTTTTGATAATGGACCATCCTCTGTATGCTCTGGCGCTATTTTTAAGTAGCCACCTACATGATGCGTTACTAATTCTTTAACGTAACGCGGGTCGCGTACAGCTAAGTCGTAACGAACTCCAGAAGCAATCAATACCTTTTTGATACCCTTAACTTCACGTGCTTTTTTGTATAAGTCTATTGTTGGCGTATGATCTGTATCCATATGCTTACAAATTTCAGGATACACACATGATAAACGTCTACAGGTACTTTCTGCCTTTTTGCTAGTACAACGCAGTTTATACATATTTGCCGTTGGGCCACCTAAGTCAGAGATAACACCAGTAAAACCGGGTACCTTATCTCTAATCTGTTCAATTTCTTCAATAATTGATTCTTGCGAACGGCTTTGAATAATACGCCCTTCATGCTCCGTAATTGAGCAAAACGAACAACCTCCAAAACAGCCGCGCATAATATTAACTGACGTTTTTATCATGTCGTAAGCAGGAATTTTAGAGTCGCCGTAACTTGGGTGAGGAATACGCTGATACGGTAAACCAAACACAGCATCCATCTCATGTGTTTCTAATGGGTATGCTGGCGGGTTTACCCAAATAGAACGATCGCCGTGTCGCTGAAACAGTGCTCTTGCACAACCAGGATTTGTTTCTTGATGTAGAATACGCGAAGCGTGGGCGTATAAAGGTTTGTTAACACTTACTTGCTCATAAGCAGGTAACTTAACGTAAGTTTTTTCCCATGGCTTAGGTCGCGCAGGCTGAACCATAATCGGTTTTGCAGCTTCTGCTTTTAAATCTATACCGGCTTGTTTAAATTCAGATTTACTACAGCCAACATCATCAGCGCCGTATGGATTTGGAATTGGATCAATTTTACCAATTTTATCTATAGCGGTGGAGTCACTTCCACGCCAACCTGGTAAAGGTTCTTTTCTGATAACAGCCGTGCCGCGAATATCTTGAATAGTATCCATTGTTTCGCCTGCGGCAATACGATGTGCAACTTCAACTAACGGACGCTCTGCGTTACCGTAAATTAAAATATCAGCTTTTGCATCAAACAAAATACTA
The DNA here is from genome assembly GCF_030408075.1 of Pseudoalteromonas sp. APC 3358. Taxonomy (NCBI): domain Bacteria; kingdom Pseudomonadati; phylum Pseudomonadota; class Gammaproteobacteria; order Alteromonadales; family Pseudoalteromonadaceae; genus Pseudoalteromonas; species Pseudoalteromonas sp. APC 3358. The sequence continues at coordinate 75,393 of NZ_JASDCE010000002.1, read as the reverse complement.
CGACGTACTTTTTCTTGCCAATAGTCGTAATGAGCTATACGACGAAGACTCGCTTCAATACCACCAATAACAATTGGTATTCCTTTGTATGCTTCACGGCATTTTTGCGAGTAAATCATTACGGCGCGATCTGGACGTTTACCACCTACGTTATCTGGCGTGTAAGCATCATCGTGGCGCATACGCTTTTCAGCTGTATAGCGGTTAATCATCGAATCCATGTTGCCAGCTGTTACACCAAAAAATAAATTCGGTCTGCCTAGTTCCATAAATGCATCTTTAGAGTCCCATGCTGGCTGGGCGATAATACCTACTCTAAAACCTTGCGCTTCAAGTACACGGCCAATTACCGCCATACCAAAACTAGGATGATCGACGTACGCGTCACCACTAATTATTATTATGTCGCAGCTATCCCAGCCAAGTGCATCCATTTCTTCACGTGTAGTTGGTAAAAATGGCGCGGTGCCATAACATTCAGCCCAGTATTTAGGGTATGAAAATAAGGCGCGCTTAGCTTTGAGTGTGCTCATAATTGTGGCCGTAGAATAACAAAAGGCGCGAATTATACCCTACTAAATTGTTTATATATACAAAGTAGTCAAAGCATATCGCGCCTTAAATTCTAAATCGTTCATTAGCTTAAATAATAAGTTAATCTTTTTAGCGTTTATTTATAAATTCTATTAATTCATTTTCAGGCATGGGTTTAGCATACATAAAACCTTGTACTTCATCGCATCCTAAATTTTTTAAGAACTGGGCTTGCTCTTGTGTTTCGACCCCTTCAGCAATTGTTTTTAAGCCCAACTTAGCACCAAGTGATATAACTAAGGCAGCAATAGCGCCAGTGTCGTCATTTGGTAAATCTTTAATAAATGCACGATCTATTTTCAACCGATCCAAAGGTAAACTTTGAATGTAACTCAGCGACGAAAAACCAGTACCAAAGTCATCAATAGCAACTTCCATTCCGAGTTCTTTTAGCTCGCTTAGCGTACTAATAACCGTTTCCAGCTCATCCATTACTACGCTCTCGGTGATTTCTAATTCTATGTTTTTTGGCTTAACACCATATTTTAACAATGTATTTTTAACAGTTTGCGCATAACCTTTTACTTTAAACTGTGGAACAGACACATTAACTGCAATACAAATTTCTGTGCCCATATTTTCTAGGCGCTTTTGCTGTTGGCAAGCTTGTTCTAATACCCACTGCCCTATATCAACAATTAAGCCCGCATCCTCTGCAAGTGGCACAAATACAGCCGGTGATATATACACGCCATCACTTGCCGGCCAGCGTAATAATGCCTCACATCCAATTAGCGATAAGTCATCTAGTGCAAGTTGAGGTTGGTACCATACCTCTAATTTATTTCGAGCAAAGTCATGACGTAACTGCCTAATAATCCCTATCCGCCAAGCCATCTTATCTTGCATATCAATATTGTAATAAACGCCTTCTTTATGCTTTGCTTTTTTAGCTTGGTCAAGTGCAATATAAGCAACTTTAAGTGTATCAATACCGCTACTTTGAAAGTCTTGTTGTTGGCATAAGCCCACTCTAAAATCGATAGGGAGTAAATGTTCTTCTGCGTAAAATGAAATACCTAATTGCTCATTCAATTTTTTTAAGTCAAATTCGTCTTGGCGAATAATAAAACCAAAAACATCAGCGCCAATACGTGATAGTAATTTAGCTGTTGGGTAATTTTCTCTTAACCTTTGCACAATGCCAATTAATACTTTATTGCCGACCTCTTGCCCTAAGCCATTATTAATATCTGCAAAATTAACTACATCAAGTAATACAAATACATGATCGTTCACGTGTGGCTTTTGATAACTCACCACCCGCTCAATAAAGTTAGTACGATTTGAAATACCAGTAAGCACATCTTTATAAGCAGCATCTCTTAACTTTACAAATAACCTTATGTTATCAAGTGCTACACTTACATTAGTTAAGAAAACTTCAGCAAATTGTAGCTGTGCTTGTAAGGGAATGTGGTCGCACTCTATATATAAAGCCGCTTTTCGATGCTTACTTTTTAATATAAATGTTGAACTTGAGTCTATGTGTTGGTGCTTCGACAAACCAAAACACGACTCAACTTGTTCAAATACTTTGCTATCAACATTAATTAATTTTTTACCAAAATAGCTTTCGTAATGCCCGCAACCACCTAAGACCTGAATAAAATCATCGCCATCTAACTTACTGCAAACAAGCCCTCTAGGTGAACATTTTAAAATAATACTCATGTGCTTGATGATTTCTTTGCATAATTGCTTAACATCAGTAAGTCCTAAAATAGACTTTGATGCTGAAACAATCGTGTTCATTGCATCACTTTGATATTCAAGCTGACATACCTGCTCGTATGAGCGAATAGCGGTTATAAGCGAAGTTACTAACTTAGAACGAGTCAGCTCTGTTTTCGTTTTATAGTCATTTATGTCGTATTCTCGTATTACTTTTTCTTCTGGTGTAATACCTGCTTGCCCTGTTCTTAAAATAATTCTTACATGTTGATTATTTAATTCGTCACGCACCCTTTTTACAACCTGCAAACCGGCATCGTCAGTTTCCATAACAACGTCTAAAAAAATAACCGAAATATTTTTATTTTTAGCTAGCACTTCTATTGCTTCTGCACCCGAATAAGCATCGTGAAATCGCAAGCCAGCCCCTAAAAACTCAACGCCAGACAAAGCTAATTTTGTTACAGAATGAATCTCAGGTTCGTCATCAACAATTAAAATATCCCAAAACTTAGTCTGCTCAACAACAGCATCGTCTTCAAAATCTTGTTCAAAAAATAAAAAATCGTTTTGATCTGACGACATTCGCTCTCCTAAGTAGCAATCAATAAATTATTTTTGGTTTATAATCTAATTCATACTATAGTCGATTAATAAAAAGTTGTTGTATTTCAACTTGAAAAACTAATAAAAGGTGTGCTTATTAAACCATTAAAAATATTAATCAAATGCGTACTGTTATTACTATTAGTATTGGCACTGGTAGGGCTAATACTGCCTCAAAGTTATAGTGTAAATAAAACAATCGAAATTAATGCCAATCTTAAAGTAATAAAGCCGCTTATCACCGACTTTAGCCAATGGCAAAAATGGTCTCCATGGGAAAAAGTAGACCCCAGCATACGTTTTACTTTGGGCGAACCCAGTTCTGGCCTAGGGGCTCATCAGTCTTGGAAAGGAAAATGGGGGTATGGTGAAATGATCATAACTTCGGTAAGCCAAAATAAAGTCAGCTTCAACATACTTTTAAATGCTGAACATATTATTAGAGGCACTTTTAACCTTAGCGAGCAAAACGGTATAGTTACGTTAATATGTAATATTAAAGGTCAAACAACTGCTCCTTTAATATCTGGTTACACTGCAATTTTAAGCGAGTACGTACTCAGTAATACAGTTTCACTGGGGTTAAATAACCTTCAAACTGTTGCACAGCTTAGTGATCCACAAAGGATAATGCACAGTCATGACAGTCAAAACAGCACAGGCGAGAATTAATCTTGCCAACATCATCGAATCCTTACTTGGTTACCCTATAACAAAAGTAGGTAGTAACGGTGTACTACCCACTAACGAGCAAAGTTACGATATTAAGGGCCAAATTAAGCCGCTTTATCATATCAACAGTGAAAACTCTGTTTTAGCTCGCGCTCAAAAGCGCCAAGATTTATTACTTATTAAACAACAACAAAATATAGAATCAATTTTAGCAATGGCTATGGGGTTTTGCCCTGATGTAGCAAGTAGTAAACAGCCCGATGTTGATTGGGTAGAGCATTTTATAGCTCTGTGTGAAGATACTTCTAATGAATCAATGCAAATTTTATGGGCAAAAATTTTAACAGGAGAAACACTCAATCCTGGTACGTTTTCAATTAAAAGCCTACAAACTTTAAAACATATGACACAGCGAGAAGCAGACTCTTTGCAAAAATGTGTGTCGCTCTCAGGCTATAACGAAAAAGACGACAGCCACTTTATTTTACTCGGTTTTTACAAAAAACCATCTTTGTTTGATTTGCTACGAAAAGGCAATAAAGTATCTCTAAATTTAGGAAAAACGGGTATTAGCTTTCCTGATATTTTAACGCTCATGGATCTTAATTTACTGTATAGAAAAGAAATTGAATCTGCAGTGCTTAAAGCGGGACAAGAACTTACCCTTTCATTTTTATCGCAAAAGGTAACGTTAAAAGCAAAGAGTAGTGATTTGGTATTAAGCTATTACAAGTTTACGCAAACAGGTGACGAGCTATCTAAACTCATTAATTTCCCTGTCAATAAGGTCTATAAGCAGTTGATTAATAATGCGCTAGAGGGAGAGTTTGATTTAGCGTGGCACGCAATAAAATAATATGCCACGCTTTGTTTAATTAGAAAATACTAATTAAAAATGAACCTGAATACCCGCAAATGGGCCAGATGCATCAATATCAGTAGTAATATCATCTACATCATCAAGTTCTAATACCATAGAGCGGTAACCGGCTTTAACAGCAACATCTACTGCCAAGTTATCAATAAGTTCCCACGCTACGCCTACTTGGTAATCTTGTACTTTGCTGTCGTCAATAGCCAAAAAGCTACCTTCAAAAAATACACTTAAACCAGTAAATGGTAAGCCAGCTTCGGCACGGCCGTATGCAAGAGGAACAAAACCAGAGAAGTCTTTGGTTTCGGTAAAGTTAATACCACCATTTTGGGTAGTGCCGCTTACAACAATATCACCGTCAAACTGTTTAGCATTTAAACCTAGGTCTATTGAAATTAAGTCATTATCAAAAATTTCATAATAAAAAATATAATCAATATGCGTTAAATCACTTACCGTATTTACAGTAGAACCAACAACATAATCAGAACCATTAAAGCTAAATGTATCTGTAAGCAGCGCAGAACCATTTAACTCAAGCTCTGTATACTTTAATTTGATATTTGGTACTAACGGCACTGGGTGCTCAAGCGCCGCGTAATAACTTACAAAAGTCTCATCTTCAAAATTAAAATCTTGAGATGCATTATTTTTGTAAGAAAATTGGCCATCGTTATCTGACTTCCATCCATCAACACCTACGTATAAACCTAGTAGAGTGTCAGCTTGCGCTGCCGGTGCTAAACATGCCATTGAAAGGGCTGCTGCTAAACAATACTTTTTCATTTTTTATCCTTGAGCTAGTAGTTCGCTAAGTTCGATTAAAGCCGCATTGGCTCTAGAAATATAATTTGCCATAACTAAAGAGTGGTTAGCAACATAGCCAAAACCATTCCCGTTTAAAATAAGTGGGCTCCACACTGTTTCTTGGGTTGCCTCAAGCTCACGTATAATTTGTTGAACGCTTACACGCGCATTTTTCTTTTCAAGTACATCAGCAAAGTCGTACTCTATCGCTTGTAAAAAGTGTAGTAACGCCCAAGTAGCACCGCGAGACTCGTAAAATACATCGTCAATTTCTAACCACGGTGTTCTTACTTGCTGCTGAAGTGGAGCAAGAGTTGCTTGTTTATTTGATGAATTACCTGCTAAATCGGTGTTCACTTTTTCTTGGCCTACACTGGCACTTAAACGCTGACTTAAGCTACCTAAACGTTTTTCAGCTTCTTTAAGCCAACTACGTAAGTTATCTGCTCGTGCGTAAAATTGGCTATCGCGCTCATGCTCGTTAGCAATTTGTCCACGATATACCATTAAATAATCAATACCTTTTTGATACTCACCTTCAGCACTTGGCCATGCCCATGCTTCAGAGCTTATATTAAACTGTGGCTGCGCCTTTTTAAGTGCTTCATGCTCAGTAGACTGTGATTGCGAACGGCTAAAATCTTTTCGCATAGAAAGCGATAAATCACGCACCATTTCTAGCGCGCCATATTCCCACGCCGGCATATCATCCATAATAATACTTGGTGGTATTACATCATTTGATAAGTAGCCACCGGGTTTATCTAGTAAGGTATTTGCTACCGTAATTAATGTAGAAGTAGTTACATAACCCGTAACTATTTTTTCATTACGAAGCTGCGCTTGCTCTTTGGCGTTTGCAACAACATCAAAACGTGAAGGCTCAGTGCTCCAATAAACAGCAATTGCGTAAAATATGATAAGCAGTAAAACAACTATTCCTGCTATTTTTCCTTTGTGTTGCGACATGTGTACTCCTAGTGATGAGCGTGTTGAGTAGATGGTTTTGACTGCGTAGCTTGCGCTTCAAGCGACACGACTTGAGCATTAGTGAACAAGCGATTACCGTCACTAAAATATAGCGTGAGTTTGCGTTCTTGCCCTATTTTTAATGGCTCTTGTGGTTCAAATGCCATTAAATGATAACCGCCAGGCTGAAAGCTGACACTTTCGTGCGCCTTAATTTCAACCGATTCAACTTGTTGCATTTTCATCATGCCGTCTACATGTGAATGCTCGTGTATTTCAACACGCCCTAAGCCATCAATAGTTGCCTTAGTTAAAGTTGCTGCGGCTCCACTGTGATTAATAAGGGTTAAATAACCTACAGTTGAAGCACTGCCAGGTAAAAACTCTCTAACTTGCGCGTTAGTTACTTCGAGCACAGCCACATCAGAACCATGATCATGCCCTGAGTGCGCCGCCAACGATGACGAAAAAAAACTAAATATTAATGCAGAAGCCATCGAAAAACATAGTTTCGTCATCATTCTTATCCTTATGAAAACTTTAAATTACAGGCTAAATTTAACATAGTTAACCTATAATAGTCAGTCAAATTAAGGATTAAGAGGCTACTTTTTTGTTATCGGCAACAAGCCAACACAACACTGCAACAAATAGTAACGGCCATGCAATCATTATAGATCCGAATAAAAGCGCTAAAACAGTCCCTGCTAATGCCACTACACCCGCACCAACTAATCCCACAGTAATTAAAGCCACTACAGCAACTACAGCAACAATTGCGACCAAAGCACCTACAAGCTCAAGCCCAGCCCAGCTAATATCAGCAATCCATAACGGCAACTGCCAAGAATCAATCTGCACAAACGTTATTAAATCAGTAAACAGTAATAAATAGATAATTACACATACTGCCAAAGCTTTCATAGTAATTCTCCTTATACCAACTGGCTTATATATGAGGTCTATTTAACGATAAGAAAATTGCGCTATAACTAGGCAAAAATTTTTATATCTAGTTGTTCTAAATAAAAATTTTTAATAACGTTATAGAGTGATTTAATTCGTTAAATTGTTCAAATATTTATGCCTTTTGGTATTAATACTCTTTATTTTCAAGGCAGCAATGCGCTATAAAATAACCAAGTGCAACTGCAAACGGAAAACTCAAAAACAACAAAATAGTAACTACGCGTGTTGCCCATACAGGAAAATCCAATCTACGAGCTAAACCACTACAAACACCCGATATTTTTTTATTTAGAGTATCTTTATACCAACCTCGTTGACGATTAAAGCTGTTCATAGCAATCTCCTAAGCAGTTTGTTTTAAATTAGTATTTAAGTTCGCTTTTAAGCGAGCCAGTTCAGCATCAATTTTTTCATTTTTAACTAACGACTCAATTTGGGCACTCGTAGAGCTTGCTGTATCAGTCAGCTCATAAGCCTCTACTTGAGCTTCAATACCTTCAACACGCTGCTCTATTTGTTCAAAACGAGACAACGCATGAGCTACTTTATCGCTTTGTAGTTGCGTACTGATTCGCTCTCTAGCAATAGCAACATTATGACGTTGCATTAACTGAGCTTGCTTAGTTTTAGCCATAGCCATTTTTTGCTGCAGACGCTCACAATCAACCTTAATTTTTGCAATAGACTCTTGCAGTGTTTCTAGTTGAGTTTGCTTATTTTCAATGCTTTCGTTAACGCGCTGCTTTTCAAGTAAGGCAGACTTAGCAAGGTCATCACTGCCCTTCTCAACCGCACGTTCTGCTTTAATTTGCCAAGCTGCTAATTCTGTTTTTTTAGTATCAAGTTGGCGATTAATTATTTTCTCTTCACACAATAAAGCGGCTGCTGTACTACGGCACTCATTCAACGCATCTTGCATCTCGGTAAGCATCAAGTTTAAAAGTTTTTCTGGGTCTTCAGCTTTATCAAGCATAGCGACAATGTTTGATTGAATTACATCATTTACGCGGTTAAATATTCCCATGGTATTCTCCTGTTGATTTTTAATTAATTTCAACAAGAAGATTCCAAGAGTTGTGCCAAGTTCATCAAAAAAAAATAAAACATTTAAAATCATAGTGATAAACAACAAGCACTCTAGTTTTTAGTGACTTCCAGCTGAACAGCATAGAGTGTAATTGGCCAATAAATTATGCTTTTGACTAATATTTAGGATCAAAAAAGCCACTCGAAAGTGGCTTAAATTTAGAACTTTTAAAGCTTAGCTTTATTCTGGTACAAAGCTTAATGCTTTATCCATTACCGATAAATCAGCTTGCTTACCATGACCACTTTCAGAAAGGTGGCGTCTAAAACCTCGTGCACCAGGCTGCCCCTGAAAAATACCGAGCATGTGACGTGCAATATGCCAAAAATTAGCACCCAAACGCATTTCTTCTTCAATGTAGCTGTACATTGAGCGCACTACGTCGTGGCGTGATTGCGTGTTTGCAGCATCACCATAAATTTTCTCATCAACGTCATTGAGCATAAATGGGTTACTGTAAGCTTCACGACCAATCATTACACCATCAATATGTTGTAGATGTTCTAGGCTCTGCTCAATTGTTTTAACGCCGCCATTTAGGCTTAAGTCTAGCTGCGGATAATCTTTTTTAAGCTGGTAAACGCGTGGGTAATCAAGCGGTGGGACTTCACGATTTTCTTTCGGGCTTAAACCATTAAGCCATGCTTTACGAGCATGAATAATAAAATCATCACACCCTACTTTATGAGACGCTTCAATAAGCGCACATAAAAACTCATACGAATCTTGCTCATCAATACCAATGCGCGTTTTAACGGTAACAGGAATGTTTACTTCGTTTTTCATTGCTGCAACACACTCAGCGACTAATTGAGGTTCAGCCATTAAACATGCGCCAAATCGACCATTTTGAACTCGGTCTGACGGGCAACCTACATTTAAATTTATTTCGTCATAACCACGCTCACCTGCGAGCTTTGCACATTGCGCAAGCGCTTTAGGATCAGAGCCACCAAGTTGCAGCGCAACTGGGCCTTCGTGTTTATTAAAATGTAAGTAGTCGCCTCGACCAAATAAAATAGCCCCTGTGGTTATCATTTCAGTATAAAGCACAGTATGTTTAGTCATTTTGCGATGAAAAGTACGACAATGGCGATCAGTCCAATCAAGCATTGGGGCCACAGAAAAGCGTCTATCCAAAGTACATTTATTCAAAGCAAACCTCAGGGTATTAAAGTTATTAAGCACAGCTTAAAAGGCGCTGCATTTTACACAAAAGCCTAGCGAGCATCAATGTAAAGAAAACCCCTAAAAACCAAAATAATAATCTACACCAATTAAAATAAACCATATCACTCTGCTAAAGCCCGTTTACCTGTAGAGGTTAAACTTTCAACAGCTATGTTTATTTTTAAATAAGGCAAAGCCTAAGTGGTGTGCTCATTTGCTATAAATAAGCGATAATCGGTATAAATACCAAACAGATGTCGCTCTTTGGATTTCTCCTTGGGCGATTTTCCTTTGTTGCCTACATAGGTTTAGATTAGGGACATTAACAGAACACAAAAACTTTGCCCCGTTTTTTAGCGAGCCCACAAGGTTACAAACCTCACGCCGCGATTAATTCCCCTAGATAAAACAAATCTTAAAACTGAAGATTTAACAGGCTCAATATATTAACGCGACTATTATTGATTAATTTGTCTGTGCGGCAATAATGAAACTAATACAACTGCAGCAAGACAAGCACATAACCATATTTCATAAAGCGATTATCTACCTTAGGCATATATATTTTTTGACGAGCAATAATTCGATTCCATTAACGCCGCTAAGCCAAAAATATAATTTAAACTTTAAATTTATTTAAATTCACTCTTAAATTAGCGATGTATCGGGCAATACTTTCATTCGCTTCTGATGTGTTTTTTGCACCTGTAGACGTTTCTATTGCAATGTTAGTAATATTAATCAGGTTTTGATTTATTTCACTTACAACAGCAGATTGCTCTTCTGCCGCGGTAGCAATCTGTAAGTTTAAGTCTGTAATTTCATTAACAGCAATGGCTGAGTTGGCAAATATTTCTGACGTTTGAGTACTTTTTTGCAGGCACTCGTCAGCACTATTAATGCCTTTATTCATACTAATAACCGCATTTTTAGCTTCGCTTTGTAAGCGAGTAACCAGTCCTTGTATATCAATGGTTGAAACCTGCGTTCGTTGAGCAAGCGCTCTCACTTCATCCGCAACTACTGCAAAGCCTCTACCAGTATCACCAGCGCGTGCAGCTTCTATAGCAGCATTTAAAGCAAGTAAGTTAGTCTGTTCGGCAATACTTTGTATTGTGTCTAAAACACTACCAATGCTGTTCGTTTCAGTAACAAGGCACTCTATTACAGTGCTTGCTTCATCTATTTCTTGAGCTAAACGCTGAATAACAACTTTTGCCTGTGAAGCTTCTAATTTCCCCTTTGATACACGCTCTTTAACTGCTTCAGTTACGTCCGATGCATTTTGGGTATTACTAGCAACCTCTTGGGTAGTACAATTCATTTCCTCTACAGCGGTTGAAACCATTTCTGTCTCAGCTCTTTGCATTTCAACATTAACGACTGTTTCTTGCATTACAGTTACAGCAAACTTTGATGATTCATCTAATTGGGAGAGGTGTATATTAGCCTCGTTTATTGTTTCTCTTAGCATTAGTAAAAATTTATTAAATGCTCTGGCTGTATCTCCAGTTTCATCACCAGCGCTCTCGTCAAGTTTTAAAGTTAAATCACCATCGCCATCAGCTATTTCAATCAATCTATTTTTTAGCTTATTCACTGGTAAAGCAATTGCTCGACTGATCAAATATGATAAAGCAACGCCAACAATGACGGAGAATATAAATATATAAAGAATAAAATGAATACCTTGTTTTTCATCATTTTCAGCTTGGAGCGCTGAATTTAAGGTAAATTGTTGGATCTGGGACAGTAAAGCTATAAGCTTTTTATCGAACTTATCTTCCGCAACCTCTATTGATTTTACTTTATTACTCACACTAGAAACGGTCTGCGTTTTAGTCATATCAATAACATCACTAATACTCACAGCAATACTTTGATACTCTTTATTTAAAAGCTTTAAATCGCTCGCGAGAGACTTAAAACTCAATTTCGCTTTTTCACTATGCAATTTATCAATTGAGTCAGTGACAAATTTTTCTGACTTATCAAATTCACTCTTAATTTTCTGTGTTAATGAAGTGAGTTTTTGCTCAATTTCTGCATTGTCACCCTCTGGATTTAAACTTACCTGTAATAAAGCTCGCTGAAATAATATTGTCTGTTCTAATTTATGCTCAGACATTTTAGAAAGCATATTGCTAAGCGGTATATCTCGCTCAGCTATATCAACTAGCTCTATACCAATTTTATTCATTTGTATTAAAGATATAACTCCGATCACAAACATTAGTAGTATTTGTGATACCCCTAGAAGGTATATTTTACTTGTAATAGACAATTTATTTAACATTTCAGACCTCTTAATAATTTAGGTTTAACCTAACTCTACAGTTACAAGTCAACACATTAAAAAGGTCTGGTAATAGCTAAACCCACAACAATTGCTTCTTCATTATCAATAAAATCAACAGCTATAGTGGGTGCAATTCCAAAATCTCCTATATGAAAATCATAAGCAGAACTTATGCGGTATAAATTTTCATTATGAGGGTGAGCTCCGCCAATTCTCTCCTCACCATAGCCCACACCTAAACGTATACTTTTGGTTGGATGATAATAAAGCGAAGCCAAAGCTATAGCAGTACCATCGCCATGATGAGCATCGTTTGTACGCTCAAATATCATCCCAGCGCCCCAAGCTTGAGTAAACTTATATTCATATTCAACACCAAACGTAAACTCAGTCTCACTATCAAAATGTGTAGTACCAATAAAAAAACCAGGAATATGCTTTACCTCATCACTGGCTTGAGCAATTGGAGCTAAAAAAGTTAATAAACATACCGTGAGCTTTACAGTTTTATTTTTCATAATTTTCTCTTTTAAATAAGGAAACAAAAAAACGCCCACACTACATCACCGTCAGTATTCCTTATAACAAAGCTAAAATGTAATAACTAAATAAACTGTTAAAAAAAATTTATTTCATATGTGGGGCAATATCACTAGTAAATATAGGAAGGGTTGCTTACTTAGTAAAATTTTTTATGAAATCATTCAAGACTATAAATGACGCAGTTTTATTTATATGAAACATGCTTATTTTTGCTGGGTGGGGTAACTCTTATCACTAATCACGATAGCAACATAGATTGAGGGCTATATTAATACCTATTCTCTGTACAGCACTCTATAGAAAGAAGTAAGGGAACACTTAAAAAACGTTGAGAGGAAGCTACGAAGATATTAAGTCGTCATTAGATCATAATGATCGCCAAAAACCCAGAACAGCAATATAGCGTAACGCCTTGCACCTCTAAGTAGGGACTACTTTTAATTAAATACCTGCAAGCCAAAATAATGGGCTATGCCATTTAAAATATTGGTAACCGCAACCGAGCTTAAAATAAGCCCCATAATTCTACTTATTATACTTGCACCACTATCACCAATTAATCTATGTACGTGCGTTGCAAGCAGCAATAAAACCAGTACAACCGCTAATACAGCAAGCATCATTGAAGACGTTAGTAACTGCTCAACCCATGTATATTCTTCATTGCGGGTCATTAATACAGCACCTAACATAGCGCCAGGGCTCGCGATAGACGGAATCGCAAGCGGAAAAATAGCGGTTTCAGTGCTGTCGCGTACACTTTTAATTTCGGCTTCAGGTTTACTTTCACCAAATATCATTGAAAGCGCAAAAATAAGTAATATGATACCGCCGGCTATTTGAAAAGCCGAAAGTGGAATTTCAATTGCGTTAAGTAATTGCTCACCTGCGAGTACAAAAAATAAGAGCACTAATGCAGATACGCCTACCGCTTTAAATATAACTTTACGTTTAAATTTCTCATCATCACCACGTGTGACTGCAATAAATACAGGTACAGTGCCAATGGGGTCAATAACCGCAAAAAAGAAAATAAATATAGCCAATAGTTCGTGCATTACTGGGTTTCCTAGGTAAAAAGCGCTTAATAAAAACGCTGCAACTACAACACAGTATGTTAGTATATCACGGTAGCATAAGGATAAGAGTAATGATGAATATAGAATCACTCGTAAGTAAAGCAAAACAAGTTTGTGACAACCGTGGTGCGCGTTTTACGCCTATCCGCGAGAAAGTATTTCGTCTATTAGCCAGTGCACAAGGTGGTGTTGGTGCATACGATTTGCTTGAGCAATTAAAAGTAACTGAAACAGGTGCTAAACCTGCAACTATTTATCGTGCATTAGACTTTTTAGCTGAACTAGGTTTTATTCATAAAATTGAAAGCACAAATGCATTTATGCTGTGCCATCATTTTGATCATATTCACCCGGTACAATTATTAATTTGCGATACATGTGGCTTTGTTAAAGAATTACACTCGAGTGTAATTTCGCATGAGCTTAATAATCTAGCTGCCGAAGGTGGCTTTGTCGTATCAGGGCAAACAATAGAAGCACATGGTAAATGTGAATCTTGCAGAGCATCATAATCCTTCAAAGTTATCCTTAGTGACTATACTCAAACTATATAGTCATTTCACAGAACAAATTTAAGAGTAGCCACTATGAATGTAGAATTCATCAATCCTTTTTTATCTTCTTTAATTAATGTTTTAAGCACTATGGCTCAAACTCAATTGAAGCCGGGTAAACCTCGCATTAAAACTGATGAGATAGCCTGTGGTGATGTATCAGGTTTGATTGGTATGGTTGGCCCGCAAACGCGTGGATCATTTTCAATTACATTTGATGAAGGATTAGCATTAACCATCATGGAGCGTATGCTTGGCGAACGCCCTGATACTATAGATGAAGAAGTTACCGATATGGTTGGCGAAATAACCAACATGGTAACTGGTGGTGCTAAAAATTTACTTGGCGAGAAAGGCTTCGACTTTGATATGGCAACGCCTATTGTGGTATCGGGTAAAGGTCATACAATTACTCATAAAAGCCAAGGCAAAAAAATCATCATGCCATTTAGTTGTGATGCTGGTAATGCAAACATTGAAGTTAGCTTCGATAAACTATGAGTTGGCAGCAAAAGCAAATTATATTAAAGCCTCGCCAGCGAGGTTTTCATATAATTGATGACGAAATATTATCTCAACTTCCTGAACTGGCGAGTTACAAAATTGGCTTGTTACATTTATTTATTCAGCATACCTCAGCGAGCCTTACAATAAACGAAAATGCAGATCCCACTGTTCGTATGGACATGGAAAGCCATTTCAATAAATTCGTCCCTGAGCGTCAACCTTATTATCGCCATGATTATGAAGGTGACGACGACATGCCTGCACACATAAAAACCAGTACGTTAGGCTGCGAGCTAAGTATTCCTATTTCAAATGGTTATTTAGCGTTAGGTACATGGCAAGGCATTTATTTAGGTGAACATCGTGATTCTGGTGGCTCTAGACGAGTTATAGCAACTATTCAGGGGGAGCTATTTTAACAAAAGCTTCAGGTTTCAAAGTATTAACTCTTCTGTACCTCACTCATATCTCATAACTTCAAAGTACGACACCTTTCTTGTAGGCGAAGAGCTCGCGCGAAGCGATAGCTTCTAACAACCAAAACTTCAATGCTGAATATTGCACATAGAATAAAGTAGATAAGAGAGATTTTAAATTATAATTTTATTTATGATTTTTAATACAGAAAATTTTGAAAGGATATAAAAAGATTGGAGCGGTACACGAGGCTCGAACTCGTGACCTCGACCTTGGCAAGGTCGCGCTCTACCAACTGAGCTAGTACCGCATTTTTATTTCTGTAGTTATTTACGTTGGTGCGCGACAGGTCGCGTTCAACATTCTAGCAACTGAGCTAGTACCGCATTATATTTTCATTCAACACTACAATTTCTTTTGGTTAGAAATTGGAGCGGTACACGAGGCTCGAACTCGTGACCTCGACCTTGGCAAGGTCGCGCTCTACCAACTGAGCTAGTACCGCATTTTTCAGTTATTTTATTGATGTACAATAAATTGCGTTCAACATCCTAGCAACTGAGCTAGCTTTTATTCACTTCAATTTCTTTTGGTTAGAAATTGGAGCGGTACACGAGGCTCGAACTCGTGACCTCGACCTTGGCAAGGTCGCGCTCTACCAACTGAGCTAGTACCGCATTTTCACTTCTTCAGTTATTTTACGTTGGTGCGCGACAGGTCGCGTTCAACATTCTAGCAACTGAGCTAGTACCGCATTTATTGATGGTAATTCAATCACTCAAACACACTAACCCCGCGTGGGTTATCGTCTTGAGCGGGGCAGGATTCTACAATAATACAGTCTGTTTGCAAGTGTTTTTTACAAATTAAAGAAATTTTCTCTATAGACTTTTAATTCCATAATCGAATCTTTAATGTCATCCAAAGCAAGGTGCGAACCTTTTTTGTTCACTTTTGCAAGCACTTCTGGTTTCCAGCGACGTGCTAATTCTTTAATAGTACTCACATCAAGATTTCTGTAATGAAAGAAGTCTTCAAGCTCGCGCATATATTTATTCATAAAGCGGCGGTCTTGACCAATTGAATTACCACACATTGGCGAAGTGCCTGCTGGTACCCACTGCTTTAAAAACGCTAAAGTTTGCTCCACAGCATAGGCTTCATCAAAGGTACTTGCTTTGCAGCGCGCTGTTAAACCCGACTTACCATGTTGAGTAGTACACCACTCGTCCATGCCATTTAGTAATTCATCACTTTGATGAATTGCTATAGTTGGCCCTTCGGCTAATATATTCAGGTCTGCGTCAGTGACAACCGTCGCAATTTCGAGTATTTTATCGGTCTCTGGTTCGAGCCCTGTCATTTCAAGATCGAGCCAAATTAAATTTGATTTATTAATAGTCATAATTACCTAAGCGGTGCTTTCCTTTAGATCCAACGCATTTCGATATATCATATTAGCATCAACCGTCGAGCTAAAGCTTTTTTTAGGAAAAGCGACATTTAACTAAGGTTATAGGCCTCCAGTGGCAAAACAAAAAAAATTAAGTAAAGGCCAATCGCGTCAGATCAAGGCCAATCACCAAAAGCGCATTAATAGCGCAGACTCAAGACCGGCTAAAAAAGGGGCGCAAGAATGGCAAACCGATAACTTAGGTCAGGTCGAGAGCGCAATTGTGATCAGTCGTTTTGGCCAACACGCCGATGTCGAAACTGAAAATGGCGATGTACTCCGCTGTAATATACGCCGTACTGTGTCTAATTTAGTATGTGGTGATGAAGTATTATTTCGCCGTGCCAAAGTAAGTGAGGGTGATTTAGCCGGTGTAATTGAAGCCACGCAAGAGCGTCGCTCGCAACTTACCCGCCCTGACTTTTACGACGGTGTAAAAGTAATCGCAGCAAACATTGACCAAATACTCATGGTATCGGCGGTATTACCCGAATTTACACCCAGTATTATCGACCGTTATTTAATAGCCTGTGAAGATATGGGCATTGAGCCAATTTTAGTGCTCAATAAAACCGATTTAATTGACGAAGCAGGCCTTAACGAAATACAAAAAGTTCTCGATATCTATCGTAAACTTGATTACCAAGTACTTCTTGTTAGTAATATATCAGGCGATGGTATTAATAAATTAAAAGAAGTACTTGTTGATAAAAATAATATTTTTGTTGGCCAAAGTGGTGTGGGGAAATCAACCCTCGTTAATACTGTATTGCCTAACGCTGAAATATTAACTAAAGAAGTATCTGAAAACAGCGGCTTAGGCCAGCACACAACAACTGTTTCGCGACTTCACCATTTACCAAGTGGCGGTAACCTAATCGACTCGCCAGGTATTCGTGAGTTTGGTTTATGGCATTTAGATGTTGAGCGTGTAACGTGGTGCTTTAAAGAGTTTAGAGAATTTATAGGCGGGTGCCGCTTTAGAGACTGTAAACATTTAAACGATCCGGGTTGCATCGTTAAAGAAGCAGTAGCCGATGGAAGAATTTCTCAATTGCGCTTTGACAGCTACCACCGAATTTTAGAAACAATGGCCGATGGCCGTGCAGGCGCCCGTGCGCCTCGCGTATAATTTAGGAAAAATACTGTGAGTTTAGACAAATTTAAAATCGCAATGCAGTACGCAATGCCAAAACATTTTATTTCACGCGTAGTCGGCAAATTAGCTGCTGCAAAAGCGGGTGCTTTAACCACTACTTTAATTAAACTATTTATTAAGCAATATAAAGTAGATATGAGCGAAGCCCAATACCCAGATCCGGCTCATTATAAAAGCTTTAATGAATTTTTTACTCGCCCTCTAAAAGAAGGCATGCGCCCAATGGTAGAAGATAGCAATATCATCATTCATCCAGTGGATGGCGCAATCAGCCAGCTAGGCGATATTGTTGACGGACAGCTAATACAAGCTAAAGGCCACGATTACAGCTTACAAGCGCTACTAGGCGGCTCACAAGATGATACAACACCATTTTTAGGCGGTAAGTTTGCAACGATTTATTTAGCACCTAAAGATTACCACCGTATTCATATGCCAGTTGATGGCACACTAAGCAAAATGATTTATGTGCCAGGTGATTTATTTTCAGTAAACCCACTTACAGCGCAAAACGTGCCTAACTTGTTTGCACGTAACGAACGGGTAGTCGCAATTTTTGAAACTGAGATTGGTCCGCTTGCTATGGTACTTGTTGGTGCAACAATTGTAGCCAGCATAGAAACTATTTGGGCAGGTACTGTAACGCCACCAGCAGGTAGCGATGTATTTAGTTGGAAATATCCAACCACTGGCGATAACGCTATCACGCTTAAAAAGGGTGAAGAGATGGGTCGCTTTAAATTAGGCTCTACTGTGGTACTAGCATGGGGTGCTGATAAAGCTGAAATACTGGATGACCAACTACCAGAAGTGGTTACTCGCTTAGGTACTGCGTTTGCAAAAATTAACGACTAAAATAAATCGTTAATTCGAAATTAAAAAAACCGCGTTTAATTAACGCGTTTTTTTATTTTTGAAGGGGTAAAGCCTGCACACGCGTAAAGCGCCGCTTTTAATATTTATAACTGATAACTATTAATTGGCTTCTCTAAAGCGAAGCGCCCTCTAAACCTCTTTGTGAATAAATCACTTAAAATCTTATTGCACTAAGAGAAGCAAAAGAGATGTAAATGAGAAGACATCTGGCATAGAAATTACGAGCTTTTCTCGTCACGCCAGCAAGCTGTGCATCAACAAGCTTGGTGCAGAAGTTTGATATGTTGTAGGCGTGAAGCTTGCTCACGCGAAAAGCGCAGCTTTTAGTTTTTTAACGCCACATGTAATAAAAGGCACAGCCCCCTTCAAAACCTATTTTCCACACTCTTTACACTCTAAATCTTTAATCACTTTAAAGTGCTGCTGCTTTAAAGTGAGCGCATCAAACGTTATAAATACACTGCCACTTAAATGACCTAATAATAAGTTGAGCGTAAGTTGCGCCTGCATAGAGCCTATTACACCAAGTAGCGGGCTAATTACTCCTGCGTTACTGCAATTTATAATTGGTGTAGCTTCACTTTGTGGAAAAACACAGCCATAGCACGGGCTATCACTTTGCCTAAAATCAAAGCCCATTAACTGCCCTTTAGTTGCCAATGCAGCACCCGAAATTAACGGTGTTTTGTTGCTAATACAATAACGATTAACGCAATAGCGAGTGCTAAAGTTATCAGAGCAATCAAGTACGATGTCAGCACCTTTTAAAATGTTAACTGCATTACTCTCATCTAACTTTTGGCAATGCGTTACTATGTCTATTTGATTATTC
Source organism: Pseudoalteromonas sp. APC 3358 (assembly GCF_030408075.1). NCBI lineage: Bacteria > Pseudomonadati > Pseudomonadota > Gammaproteobacteria > Alteromonadales > Pseudoalteromonadaceae > Pseudoalteromonas > Pseudoalteromonas sp. APC 3358. Next base: position 56,252 of record NZ_JASDCE010000002.1, on the reverse strand, counting down.
AGGCTCGCTAATACTTTACCTGCTGCAGCGACCTTGTTTTGCCCTAAGTGATTTATTTTATAAAGCACTTGGCGCTGTAAATTTGAAAGCTCAACCTCATCATCGTCAATTAAAATAAGCGTTCCAATGCCCGCCGCAGCTAAATACAAAAGTGCTGGGCTACCTAAACCACCAGCCCCCACTACTGCAACCGTTGAGGATTTAAGTGCTAACTGCCCTTCAAGCCCAACTTCTTCAAGCAACAAATGGCGGCTATAACGAAGGGTTTCTTTTTCGCTTAGCTCATTCACGTTTACCGGCCTTGTTAGTATTGCCCTTGTTAATATTAATGTGCACTTCTTATGGCCACTTGCAGAGCACTTATAGCCTCTACGTAATTATCAGCCTCGGTAATCGCACGCACTACGGCAACACTACCCACGCCAGTTTTCGCTACCTGCTTTGCACGGCTTAAATCAATACCGCCTATTGCTACCGTTGGATAGCTTTGCATAAGCGGTACAAATTTGATCAGCTTTTCAAGACCTTGTATTTGCCCTGTCATGTCTTTTGTTGTGGTTGGGTAAATAGCACCAAATGCCATATAACTAGGGCGATAATTATGCGCACGCAGCATTTCATAAAAACCATGAGTAGAAAGCCCAAGCCTTAACCCAGCGTCTTTAATTGCCGCTAAATTAGCAATTTCTAAATCCTCTTGCCCTAAATGCACACCATACGCACCATGCTTAATAGCTAGCTGCCAGTAATCGTTTATAAATATCTGTGCGTTGTATTGCTTGCCCAGCTCAACAGCGTGCTTAATGAGCGCATCAAGCTCGTCTTGCGTTTTATTTTTAACGCGTAACTGCGCTGTTTTAATGCCTTGTTGTAAGCATTTTTCTAACCAATCGGTGCTATCAACAACCGCATATAAGCCCAGCGATTTACTTTCACAAGGCGCAAAATCTGCCGCCATATTAAAATCAAGCGGCACATCAAAATCTAGTTCATCACCCAGCCAGCTACCTGGCTCAATAACTTGTGGGTAGTCAGCTAAATTAGTAGGGAACGATGTATGAGCAACCGGTCCAATCCCCTCACCGTAGCGTACCGACTGCTTTAATCCTTGGTTTATATACGCTTTAGCTAAAATAAAGGCGTCTTTTAATGGGTAGTCTTTAGCTAAACACGCAGCAATTACCGAAGCCATGCTACACCCGGTGCCGTGGTTATGCGGTGTTTGTATTTTTTGATTGCCTAACCAATATTCTTCACCACTTTGCGTATTACTATCAATACAATAATCAATGCAGTAGCCACTTGGGTAATCCCAATGTCCGCCTTTAATAACAACGGCTTTTGCACCCCAGCTTAATAGCTTATTAGCCGCTTCTTTTATTGCCGCCGGGCCAATTAAATACACACCGGTTAATAACTGTGTTTCGTGGGTGTTTGGGGTTATTACATCCACCAGCGGCAGTAAACATTCTTTTATTGCGCTTACCGTGTCTTCTTCTGTTAGTAAGTCACCGCTTGAGGCAATAGCGACAGGGTCATATACAATAACGGGAGGCACCGGCCATTTAGCTTTATAATGACTTATATGTTCGCTGATCAACTGAATTTGCTGCACATTGGCTAACATGCCAATTTTTATCACTTTGGCTTTCATGTCTTTTTCAAGCGCTAGTAACTGCGATTCAATAATATCGGTAGACACTGCATTAATAGCCTCTACGCCTAAACTATTTTGTGCAGTAAGCGCCGTAATTGCTGTGCAGCCATGTACACCAAAACTTTGCATTGCTTTTATATCAGCTTGAATACCGGCACCGCCGCCAGAATCAGAACCGGCAATTGTCCATACTACGTTATTCATATTCTTTCCTTCACTGCTGATGCCAAAATGGCATACCCATTGTTGGGGTTGATGGGGCTGCAACGTCTTTTTCCGGCATCGCTTTTGCTTTGTATGCAAAGCGCCCCGCTTCAACTGCGGCTTTAAATGCGCGGCTCATAGTAATTGGGCAACCCGCCCCTGCAATGGCTGAATTTAATAATACCGCATCATACCCCATTTCGAGTGCTTGGCAGGCATGCGATGGCAAACCTAAACCGGCATCTACTATTAATGTGGTATCGGGTAAGCGCTCTCGAATAGTTTTTAAATTATAGCTATTTAACAATCCCTTACCGGTGCCTATTGGTGCCCCCCATGGCATAAGTACCTCACACCCAAGTTCATTTAAGCGCTGGCAAAGTACTAAGTCATCGGTGCAATAAGGCAATACTTTAAAGCCATCATTAATTAATATTTTTGTGGCTTCAAGTAGCGCAAAAGGGTCTGGCTGTAAATTGTAATCATCGCCAATCAGTTCTAACTTTATCCAATCGGTAGAAAATACCTCTCGGCACATTTTTGCAAGCGTTATAGCTTCTTTAACGCTGTGGCACCCTGCGGTATTAGGGAGTATTTTTAAACCTGTATTTTTTATTAACTGCCAAAAGTCATCACCCGCTGCTGCACTTTGTTGGCGCCTAAGCGACACAGTTACAATTTCAGCGCCAGAGGCGACTATCGATTGGGTCATAATGTCGGGCGACGGATAAAGTGCAGAGCCTATTAATAAACGACTCTTTATTTGCTCTCCATAAATAGTTAAACAGTCTTTAGTTTGCATGAGCTTTATCCGCCTTGAATGGGTGACAGCAACTCAACACTGTCGCCTTCATTAAGTACATAGTTACTGTGCCGACTTTGTGGAATAAATTCGCCATTAACAGCCACAGCAAAAGGCGCGACTGCACCAAAACTTTGAAGTACCTCAACGAGTGCTTTGCTATTAACATTAAGTAGCTCGCCATTAATTGTAATATTCATTCTACTCTCACTCTATTCGTGAAACTGCTTGCGCCACTAATGCCGGCGCCAACATATAACCATGTCGATACAAACCGTTAATGCTAATTACATTACCAACTTGTGATACTTCTGGGCGGTTATCGCTAAATGCAGGGCGTAATCCGGTTTGAATACTAAGTAGTCGTGCTTCGGCAAACCCGCTGTGTACGGTATAAGCCGCTGAAAGTAACTCAAGAGTTGAGCGCACTGTTGCGGCACCATTGTCTTGTGACTCTATTTCAGTTGCACCAATTACATATTCATGATTAGGTTTAGGCGCTATATAAATTGGATAACGCGGGTGCATTAAACGCACGGGCCTGATTAAACTTACCTCTGGTGCGTATAACCTTGCTACTTCGCCGCGCACACCTCTAAGCGGTTTATCATCTTGAGTATTTTTAGCACCAAGCCCACGGCAATCAATAATATAATCGAATGGTCGATTGTTTATTTTGTTGTCGCTAATGGTTACGCGCTGATTAAATACAAATTTTACTTTGCGTTTGTTGAGCTGTGCAAAGCTGGCTTTATAAAATGCTTGGTTATCAATTTGCCCCTCGCAGGGTAAAAATAAGCCTTGATTAAAGCGCCCTGCCAGTTCAGGTTCAAGCATTGTAATTTGTTGAGCATTTATATGCTCGGCAGTGTGATCAGCTAGCGGTTTTATACGCTGTGCAAAGCTTTGTAAATCGCCTTTGTCCTGCTGGTGCGCAATGACCAAAGTGCCTTGCTGCTGAAAAAAAACGTCACTTTCAAGCTCGGCAATAATGCTGGGCCAGCGCTTCATTGAATCAAGACCCATTAAAGCTAAATCAGCCTCACATAACACCGACTCAGCAAGCGGGGCAAGCATTGCTGCTGCCACTTTACCTGCGCTATTTTGAGTATGCTCGTCATCTGCTTCAAAAACAGTGACATGGTGCTGTTTACTCAGCGTAAGCGCAGCTAACCTGCCCGCTAAACCAAACCCAACCACCGCAATGTTATAAGACACGAAAACCTCCAAAGCAGTTATTAGTAGGTGCGAATTTACTTCGCACTTCTTCAACTTTTAAAGAAGCGAGGTATAAAACCTCACCTACGTCTGCATCTAACTTCTAGCGATAATTACTTTATACCGCTTTATGGTAAATCTCTGAGCCTGTTTGCTTAAACTCAGCTGACTTAGCTTTCATTTCGGCTTCTACATCAACCATTTTTATTTCAATAGCGTCGCCAGCGTTATTAGGATCAATACCACGTGTTTCTAAATCTTTAGCGTAATCGCGTACTTCTTGGCTAATTTTCATAGAGCAAAATTTAGGACCACACATAGAGCAAAAGTGAGCCACTTTGCCTGATTCTTGCGGCAGGGTTTCGTCGTGATACTCGCGAGCTCGGTCTGGATCTAAACCAATATTAAATTGGTCATGCCATCTAAACTCAAAGCGTGCTTTTGATAAGGCGTTATCGCGCTCTTGCGCGCCAGGATGCCCTTTTGCTAAATCGGCGGCATGTGCAGCTATTTTGTAGGTAATTAAGCCTTCTTTAACATCTTCTTTATTTGGCAGACCTAAATGCTCTTTAGGTGTTACATAGCAAAGCATTGCACAGCCGTACCATGCTATTTGAGCGGCACCAATACCAGAAGTAATATGGTCGTACCCTGGTGCAATATCGGTCGTTAGCGGACCTAATGTATAAAATGGCGCTTCGTCACAATGTTTTAATTGCTCGTCCATATTGGCTTTAATCATGTGCATTGGCACATGTCCTGGACCTTCAATAAATACCTGCACGTCGTGCTTCCACGCAATTTTAGTCAGTTCACCTAATGTGCGCAGCTCACTAAACTGTGCTTCATCGTTGGCATCAGCAATCGAACCAGGTCGAAGTCCATCACCGAGTGAAAAACACACATCGTATTGTTTTAAAATTTCGCAAATATCTTCAAAGTGCGTGTATAAAAAGTTTTCTTTATGATGCGCTAAACACCACTTAGCCATAATTGAGCCACCGCGCGACACAATACCGGTTACACGTTTAGCGGTCATTGGTACATAACGAAGCAGTACACCCGCATGAATAGTAAAGTAATCAACACCCTGCTCGGCTTGTTCAATAAGCGTATCGCGGAAAATTTCCCACGTTAAATCCTCAGCCACACCATTTACTTTTTCAAGAGCTTGATAAATCGGTACTGTGCCAATAGGTACAGGCGAGTTACGTACAACCCATTCGCGCGTTTCGTGAATGTAACGACCCGTTGATAAGTCCATCACGGTGTCTGCACCCCAGCGGGTAGACCACACCATTTTTTCTACTTCTTCTTCAATCGATGAGCTGACCGATGAGTTACCAATGTTGGCGTTAACTTTAACTAAAAAGTTACGCCCTACAATCATAGGTTCTGTTTCTGGATGGTTTATATTATTTGGTAAAATAGCGCGACCACGGGCGATTTCGTCTCGTACAAATTCTGGGGTAATAAATTCAGGAATACTCGCGCCAAACGACTCGCCTTTATGCTGCGCTGCTAATAATTCTTTACGAATTTCTGCACGTCCCATATTTTCGCGAACGGCTACGTATTCCATTTCAGGAGTAATAATCCCTTGGCGTGCGTAGTGCATTTGCGTTACGTTTTTACCAGCGACACCACGGCGAATTTTTGGAAGGTGATCAAAGCGAATATGATCCAGCCCTTCATCTGCCATGCGCTGCTGCGAGAACTGCGACGTCACTGACTCTAAAACCTCAGTGTCATCACGGCTTTCAATCCATTGTTCACGAAATTTTGGTAAGCCTTTGCGTACATCAAGTTCAAAATTAGGATCGGTATACGGGCCCGACGTATCGTAAACACGTAGCGGATCATTTGACTCATAAACAGGGTTTTCATCTGTGCCACCAATAAACGTATCACTTAATGTGATTTCACGCATACCAACGCGCACACCAGGTTGAGTGCCTTCAACGTATACTTTATGAGAATTTGGAAACGGTTGACCCGTTAAGTTATAAATATATTCAGACGCGGCAGCACGAGTTTCTCGGCGTGACGCTTTATTTGTAGTATTTGACATGACTTGCCTCATTGCTTAAGGGTTGTCTTGTCAGATATTCCGAGGAATAGAGAAAGATCGTAAAGTAGCGTACATGCTACTTTGCAGCCTAAAATAAACAAAATCACTTTATTGTGCGCATAAAAAAAGACGCACAAGCGTCCCATTTTAGGCAGCTTGTTCCCTACGCAGGTATTAACCTGATCAGGTTCACGGATCCCGCTTTCGCGATCTCAGCCAAAAACTAATTACTTAGCTTTGGCACTCCGACAAGTATTGATATATAAATTCTGTTCGTTAATTTGAAGGTGTTATCCATCAAATCTGCGCTGAGTGTACGTCAGTTAAAAACTGCCCGCAAGGGGCTGTTTTTCAAAAACTTAAAATTATTTAGGGATAAACACAAATGTTTGCTCGCCTTGCATGACTAATTGCTGGTCTTGCATTTTAAGCTCTGCACCTTGCTTTAAGGCTTGTAATAACTGCTGCTCAAACTCATCAAGGTCTTCGCCGCACGACTTGCGCGTCATTCCTAATTTACTTACGGTAAGGTTACTTTCTTCAAGCGAGCCTTCACCAAAAAATTTGTTACAGCCAGCAAAACCGTTTACTTGCAGTGCTTCAATAAAGCTCATTGATGCATTAAACGAAGGTGGAATTGCTAAACCATCAACACGTGATAATTGCCATTGGGTGTATTTAAGCTGCTCACTGGTAACCGTCCCTGTTGATGCGCAACCAACACATAAACCGACTATAAGCATCGGTATTGCTGCTAATTTCATGTTACTACTAACTAATTGTCTAATTAATGTAATTGTAACAATATTTATGCCCTTTATCCGTTAAAAATGCATGTTTTAAATGTAAATTTTTGTTCTATGATAGTTCAAAAGTTATGCGATTAAGTACTAAGTTGTAGTTTTGAACACGTTATCTATTTGCTCTGGTAAAAACGGTCTACCTTTTTCATTAACAGACGTTCCTATAACCAGTGCATTGAGTATTACTTTTTCATCGCTTTTGCGTATGACCGTTTGCTTAAACGCAAATTTTAAACGACTAATACGCTGCGGCTCCACAGCCACATAAAATTCATCACCTGGTAATAGTGAATGTTTATAGTCCATTTCGCTGCGCATCACGACTAGATTAATTTTATCTTTCGCTAATTGAGCAAAATCAATACCGTGTGCGTACAAAAATTCATGGCGAGCATGCTCTAAATAATTAAAATAAACACTGTTATTTACGATACCTTGTAAGTCACATTCGTAATCACGTACTTTGAAGTCAACTTTAAAGGTCATATTAGTAATCCTGATTATTTAACGTATAATTGCCGCGTTTATAGCACATGTGTTTAAATAATTGCTACCATACGAGTCCCTAAAATGGAGTTAAGTAACCCAATGAACTTACGTTTGTCTTTAATTACTGCCGCACTTTTACCGCTGCTTGGTGCACCAATTGCAGCTAACGCTGATGATAGCGACCTAGAAAGAATTGTTGTAACCGGCGATTTTCAGCGCGAAAGCATTCAAACTTTAAGCGCGAGTGCGAGCTTATTCAGCGAAGATGAAATTAATCAACGTGGTGCAAGTTACTTAGACGAAATGTTAGGCAGTACCGCCAATGTAAATTTTGCATCTGGTGCATCGCGTGGTCGTTACATCCAAATTCGTGGCGTGGGACTTCGTTCACAATTTGTAGATCCTATTAATCCATCTGTAGGCTTAGTTATTGATGGTATTAACTATTCTGGTCTTGGTGGCAGCTCATTATTATTTGATATAGACCAAGTAGAAATTTATCGTGGCCCACAAGGAACACGCTTTGGCGCAGACGGTATGGCCGGTATGATCCAAATGGGTTCAGCTAAAGCCACGAGCGATCCAAGTTTAAAATTACAAGTAGGTGCTGGCACGTACAACACCCGCGAAGCAGGTATTGCAGCAAGCACAGGCTTAACAGATGACACTAGCGCACGCGTTAGCTACTTTCGTAGAAAGTCAGACGGTTACGTAGATAACTTGTACTTAAATGACGAAACACAAAATCAAGACGAACAAGTAGCGCGTTTTAAAATAAACAGCCAGCTTACAGAGCATTTAAATACTGAGCTAAACCTTCACTATATTGATATAAACAATGGCTATGATGCGTTTACGCTTGATAACAGCCGCAATAGTGTTGCCGATGAACCAGGCCAAGATAATCAAGAAAGCTACGCTATAGGTGTCAAGAATACTTACACGGGTTTTGACGCTTTTGATGTAAATCTAAACCTATCGGCTATCGATACCGAATTACTTTACAGCTTTGACGAAGACTGGGTATGTAACGATACAAGTGAGCCAAAGTTATGTGCTGCTGGCTTACATCCAGATGGATACAGCTCAACCGATCTTTACAGCCGCGATCGCGACGATCAGTCTGTAGATTTACAGTTTAATTCTAAAACGGGTAACTGGGTTGCGGGTATTTATTACCAAAACCGTGACGTTGATTTAGAGCGCCAATACACATGGTTAGCAAGCCCGTTTTCTTCAACTTACGAAACGAGTAACGTTGCAGTATATGGTCAAGTAGCGACTCCAATTGGCCCTAAAACAACATTAATTACAGGTTTACGTGTAGAGCAATACCAAGGCGACTACACCGATAGCAATGGCTTTGTACAAGACACCGACGACGTAATGGTTGGCGGTAAAATTGCGCTAGAATATCAAGTAATTGATCGCACTATGATCTACACCAGTATTACGCGTGGCTACAAAGCTGGCGGTATTAACTCAGAAGCGCTTGCTAAAGCCAAAGATGAAGGCTTAAACCTAAGCGCTGATTTTTTCCAGCAACACACCAGTTTCGACCCTGAATATTTATGGAGCGGCGAATTTGGTGTTAAAGGTTCATCACTTGATGACAAATTTACGCTTCGCTTAGCTGCATTTTACATGCACCGCGACGATATTCAGTTAAAAGCATGGCAAGTAGAAGGTCAGCAATTTACCGGTTATGTTGATAACGCAAGTTCTGGTAGCAACTACGGATTAGAAGTTGAGGGTAGTTACCAACTAACTGATAATCTATTTTTAACGGGTAGTGCTGGTTACTTAAACACTGAAATAGATGACTTTGTAACGCAGTCTGGCTTAAACCAAGACGGTCGTGAGCAAGCACAGTCACCTAAATACCAGTATGCGTTTACTGCTCGCTATAACTTTACAAGTGAGCTTTACGGTATGATTGGTGTTGAAGGTAAGGACGACTACTACTTCTCAGATAGTCATAACTCACAAGCACCAAGCAGCAACTTAGTTAATTTAAGCTTTGGCTACGAAGCAGACATGTGGGCAGTTCGCGCATGGGCTCGTAACGTGTTTGACGAGACAGTCCCTACACGTGGTTTTGAGTTTGGTAACGATCCACAAGATGGTTACGCAACGCATACCTACACACAATTAGGTGAGCCTCGTGTTGCAGGTGTTACGTTTACACTTAATCTGTAAAGCACAGCCGTTGGCTTTCAAATGAAAGCTACAGCAAGCAAATAAAAACACCGCGTTTAAATTAAACGCGGTGTTTTTATTTGTAGGTGAGGTTTTATACCTCGCTTTTTATAAAGTTAAATTACATGAGCGCGAAATAAATTCGCACATACAGATTTAGCGTATGTTGTTGGGGTTGATGTTTATTGTAGGTGAGGTTTTATACCTCGCTTATTTATAAAGTTAAATTACACGAGCGCGAAATAAATTCGCACCTACAGGTTTAGCGTATGTTGTTGGGGTTGATGTTTATTGTAGGTGAGGTTTTATACCTCGCTTTTTTATAAAGTTAAATTACACGAGCGCGAAATAAATTCGCACCTACAGGTTTGGCGTAGGTTGTTGGGGTTGATGTTTATTGTAGGTGAGGTTTTATACCTCGCTTTTTTATAAAGTTAAATTACACGAGCGCGAAATAAATTCGCACCTACAAATATTACACCTACGCCTACAGGCTAAGCATTACGCTCTTTGCACATCAAACGCGATTACGTCTTTAATTTTTTCTTTATTTGTTGCGAGCATTACCAACCTATCAATCCCCAGAGCCACCCCTGCGCATTGTGGTAATCCATGTTCTAGCGCTTTAATTAAACGTGTATCCATTGGTACTTGCTTTAAACCGTTGTTAGCGCGGTATGTGTTATCTTCATTAAAACGTTTAGCTTGCTCACTGGCATTTGTGAGTTCGTTAAAGCCGTTAGCCAATTCCATATTTTTGTAATAAAGCTCAAAGCGCCCTGCTACGCGTGCATCATGTTCACAAATTTGTGCAAGTGCCGCTTGAGAAGCTGGAAAATGATAAACAAAACACGGTTTTTCTTGTCCTATTGTTGGCTCCACTTTCATACAAAATAATAATTGCAGTAAGGTATCTTTATGCGTTTCATTTTGGGCTATATCAGCAAACCCCTGCTTAAACGCTAGTTGCTTTAATTGCTCTATGCTTGCTGTTAAAGGATCGAGGCCGAGTGCTTGTTCAAACGCTTGCTGATAAGTAAGTCTAGTTGCAGGCGCGACACCTAAAACAAGTTGCATTAACTCATCCATTTCATCCATAAGTGTAAATTCATCAAAGCCTGGGCGATACCATTCCAGCATAGTAAATTCAGGATTATGATGGCTACCCGCTTCTTCATTTCTAAATGCTTTACAAAGCTGAAAAATAGCGCCTGAGCCTGCTGCTAACAAGCGTTTCATGGCAAACTCTGGAGATGTTTGTAAAAACAGAGGAAGCCCACCAGCATGCCCTGGACCTACAAATTTGGTATTAAAACTAGCTAAGTGCACATCGGTTACACTGGCAGCACTTAAGCTTGGCGTTTCTACTTCTAAAACATCACGTGCATAAAAAAATTCACGGATGCTACGTAATATCGCTGCGCGTTGTTTTAGTGTTTCAATGCTTGCGCTTGGGGCCCAAAGATCTGCTGACATATTTTCTCCAAAAAAAATCCCAGCGTAAGCTGGGATTTTATAAACAATGTTAAAGCTTACTTAACACGGCTTACGTATTCACCGTTACGAGTGTCTACTTTAATTACTTCGCCAATTTGTACGAATAATGGAACTCGTACCACAGCGCCTGTGCTAAGCGTTGCTGGTTTACCACCAGTACCCGCTGTATCGCCTTTAAGGCCAGGATCAGTTTCAGTGATCTCAAGCTCAACAAAGTTAGGTGGTGTAACAGCAATAGGGCTGCCGTTCCATAATGTAATTGTGCATAAATCATTTTCAACTAACCATTTTACTGAATCGCCTAGTGCTTTTTCGTCAGCAGCAATTTGCTCAAATGTTTCGTTGTTCATGAAATGCCAAAATTCGCCGTCTGTGTATAGATACGCTAAATCAGTATCCATTACATCAGCACCTTCAACTGATTCACCCGATTTAAAGGTTTTTTCAAGCACCTTACCAGAGATAAGTTTACGGATACGAACACGGTTAAACGCCTGGCCTTTACCAGGTTTTACCATTTCATTTTCTAAGATACTGCAAGGCTCGCCGTCCATCATAATTTTTAGGCCGCCCTTGAACTCGTTGGTGCTATAATTCGCCATCGTTTCCTCTATTTATATTTTTTCGAGTAATCTACATGCCAATGATACAAAGAAATGAAGCAAATTTGCATAAAAACTGGCAAAAAGAATTAGCAAATGTAGTTACCTGCCCAAAAACCTTGCTTGAAATGGTCGGTTTATCGAGCCAAGTCCATGAAAACGACCTAAAAGCCCGTAGTTTATTTCCGGTACGCGTGCCTATCCCTTTTATAAAAAAAATACGCAAAGGCGATCCAAACGATCCTCTTTTGCTACAAGTTATGCCACGCCACCAAGAGTTTTTGACTAAATCGGGTTTTAATAAAGATCCCCTAATTGAGCAAGATAACGACCAACCAGGCCTTTTACATAAGTATAAATCACGTGTTTTAGTGATGTTTAAAACAGGTTGTGCTGTAAATTGTCGTTATTGCTTTAGAAGGCATTTTCCGTATCAAGAAAACCAGCTTAATAAAAAAAGCCTTCTAGAAACACTGAGCTATATAAAATCAGATAGCAATATAAACGAAGTGATTTTAAGTGGTGGCGATCCACTCATGGCAAAAGACGATGCAATAAGCTGGTTTTTAGATGAACTTGAGCAATTACCACAAATTAAACGAATGCGAATTCATAGCCGTTTACCAGTAGTTATACCTGCGCGAGTGACCGATGAGTTATGTGAACGATTAGCAAAATCGCCATTAAAAATTATTTTTATTAATCACATAAACCACGCAAACGAAATAGACGCTGATTTTAAAGCCGCTATGCAAAAGCTTAAACAAGCAAACGTAACGCTTCTAAACCAAGCTGTAATTTTAAAAGATGTGAATGATACGCTCGATGCACAAATAAATTTAAGCGAAGCGTTATTTGACGCAGACGTATTACCGTATTATTTGTATTTGCTAGATAAAGTTGAAGGGGCCAGCCACTTTGATATTAATGAAGCGCAAGCAATTGAAATAATGGCAGAGCTATTAAAAGCTCTGCCTGGATTTTTAGTGCCTAAATTAGTAAGAGAAATCGGTGGTCAAAAAAGTAAAACACCTATCGACCTTAAGCTAATTTAAAACAGCATTTAAACATATATATTCACGTTGTTACCCAGTGATGCAGTCGCCGATTTAGCCGGCGTTTGCGCACTTGACGATTGCGCTGCACCTTCAATAAGTGCAAGCGCCGCAGCGCCATCAGCTAATTGCTGTTTTTTAGACAAAGCAGCAGTGTAAAGCTCACTGCCTTGGCCTGAACCAGACATAGCTGGTAAATTTCCACCTGATATATTCATAATTATAAGCCTTAATCAACCTGACTTTTAAATGTAATCCACGTATTATGTCGGCCATGCAGCACAAAGCTTTAGGAAAACCATGGATTCTATTATTGAACAACTCAACACTAACTTAAAAATTGTTTATCGTCAGGCACTTGATGCCGATAAAAAATTAGACGAATTACAACAACAAGGCCATGGCAAATTTAAAGCCTTATTTGCACAAGATGCCGGTTTTAACTTTGAAGCTAAACGTTTTAAGCCTTATGTTCTTGATGTAGCCGCTGACGTAGAAAGCTTATCTAACGATGGTTTTGATGAAGAAAAGCTTAAAACAACCGTTATTAAGTTACAGCAAATACTCACGCTGTTAGCTACTTTTAAGTAATAAAAAAATCAGCTTAAAAAAATGCCGCTATTTAGCGGCATTACTATTTTAAGTTAATCTAAACTTGGTAGTATTTGTTCACCAAACCACTCTGTTAGTAAACGTTTTTCGTAATAGAATGATTCGTCGCGGCCCATTTTAATTTTATCCATAAAGCCCATATCTTTAAGCTCCACATCAGTATCTTTACTTAGCACCGTACCGTCGTTATCGGTTAACGAATAATCTAGCTTAATGCGTGGAAAATAAATGGGTTTCACTACACGAATTTCATCCATACCGCCATAACGCACATCACCCGCTAAATCTAAATCAGTAAACTCTACGTTTAATTTATAATCTTTTGGCAATTGTTCGGCTAGTTTAGCCATATGCTTTTCGAAACTTGCTGCCACACTTTTGTGATATGAGCTCTTAGTTTGATTTGACGCTCGCACATCACGATAATCATTAAAGTCATGCCATTTAACAACAGACTCGCCCGCATGGGCAAGTGCAGGCAATGCGATAAACATTGTTGCTGCTATTTTTTTAACTAAATTCATATCTTTCTCCAAAGAGGTAGACCAATCACAAAGGTGTAGATTGGAATAAACCTAGCATTAGCTATTACTAAACCCAGTTTAGCACTTGTTTATTAACTATAACTTAATCTTACGTATAAAGTGTTACTTATAGCGAGCAAAATGTAATCAAAATTATTAATATTAATTCATATAAATATCATGATTTACTGTAAATAATAAAAGTCACAGATAAAGCATGTAAACCATCTCAATTTATGGTGAAATTAGCTTAATTGATAAAAGGTACCCACGGAGCTTTCATGACTATTTTAGTAACCGGTGGCGCAGGCTATATTGGCTCGCACACTGTTTTAGAACTTTTACAGCAAGGTAACGATGTTGTTGTTATTGATAATTTAAGTAACTCATCACAAGAATCACTTGCGCGCGTAAAGAATATTACAGGCAAAGAAGCCACTTTTTACCAAGGCGATATTCTCGATAAACCCTTTTTAGACTCTGTATTTGCAAAACACACAGTTGATAGTGTTATACATTTTGCAGGTTTAAAATCAGTGGGCGAGTCGGTTGCAAAGCCTGTTGAGTACTATCAAAACAATGTACAAGGTACGCTTACGCTTGTTGATGCAATGCGCGACGCAGGCGTATTTAAGTTAGTGTTTAGCTCGTCAGCCACGGTATACGGCGACCCTGCAAGCTTACCAATTAAAGAAGACTTCCCTGTAGGTGGTACTACTAACCCTTACGGCACATCTAAATTAATGGTTGAAATGATGCTGCAAGATATCGCTAAATCAGATGAGCGCTTTGCGTTTGCTATTTTGCGTTACTTTAACCCAGTGGGTGCACATGAGTCGGGCTTAATTGGTGAAGATCCTAATGGTATCCCAAATAACCTTTTACCGTTTATCGCACAAGTAGCTGTAGGTAAATTAAAGCAACTCGCTGTATTTGGTGATGACTACGACACAGTTGATGGCACAGGCGTGCGCGACTACATTCACGTTGTAGATTTAGCTATTGGGCATTTAAAAGCGCTTAATAAAATTGCCAGCAGTACGGGTGCATTAGTTTATAACCTAGGTACTGGTAATGGTTACTCTGTACTACAAATGGTTAATGCATTTATTAAAGCAAGCGATCAGGCTGTGCCATATCAGGTTTCACCTCGCCGCCCTGGTGATATTGCAGCGTGTTATGCCGCACCAGAAAAAGCACTTAATGAACTTGGCTGGGAAGCAGTACGCGGTATAGATGAAATGATGCAAGATACGTGGCGTTGGCAGTCAAATAACCCAAATGGTTATAAAGGTTAATTAAAACAAGCTTCGCCCTTAAAATAAGTGCGCGGTATCGAGCCGCGCATACCGAGTATCTTAAATACCGAATTCAATTTGTGGCTGCGTCGTAGGAGTAGAGCTTGCTCACGCGAAAAGCGCAGCTTTTAATTACTTCTATTTAATTACTTATATCCAATATTTAATAAAGAGCATCTTCGTTATGTCTGCGCCCACTGTCTTAGCAAGTTATGGTACACACCCGTCAACTGAATAATCTCTTGGCTATCTTCTACTTTGCTGCGCAAACTTTGAATCGACATATCTAAATCAAAGAGTAAACCACGTTTTTCGTCGCTGTTTACCATGCTCTGTAACCAAAAAAATGAGGCTAATCTACGCCCACTCGTTACAGGCATTACACGATGTAAACTCGTTGAAGGGTACAACACCATACTGCCTGCTGGCAGCTTTACGCTATGCGAGCCATAAGTGTCTTCAATAACAAGTTCACCGCCCTCGTAGTCTTCGGGGTCATTAATAAATAACGTCATTGATACATCTGTACGAATTTTTACTGGCGTACCCGGCACTTGTCTAATCGCATTATCTACATGCACACCAAACGATTGCCCACCTTGATAACAGTTAAAAAGCGGAGGGAAAATTTTTGCAGGAAGTGCAGCCGACATAAACAAGTTACTGCGCGCAAGTGCTGCCATAATAATGTCGCCAAGCTCTTGGCATTCAGGACTATTTTCAGGTAGCTGTAAGTTATTTTTTGCTTTGGTTGATTGATGACCTGCGGTAATACTGCCATCGGCCCACTGGGCTTTAAGCAAAACCTCATGGCAATACGCCACTTCTTCTTTCGTTAATAGCTCTGGAATTTTAACTAGCATGTGCGCCCTCTCACATTTTCATCAAATAATTAAGGGCAGAGTTAACTCTGCCCTTTTATGCCATACTTATTTTACTCTTAGAAAGAGTAGCTCGCTGTTAAGCTAAACTTACGACCATCACCCGGTACAAAGTGTCCACCACCTAACTGATCAACGTAATCTTTATCACCTAAGTTTTCACCATTAAACTGCAGGCTCAAATCTTTTGATATGTCATATGCAACCATCAGGTCAAAAATAGTATAACCTGGCGCACGAGAGCGTGTTGACGTAGTGCCGTTGTAACGCTCACCTACATATTGCGCACCTAAACCAAACGATAACTTATCCGACATATCGTATGTAGTCCAAACACTTGCGCTATTTTTAGGTGTACGTGCAAGCTCGTTACCAATTTGAGTTGCGTCGTCGCCTAATGCTTTAGTTACTTCGCTATCTTGGTAAGTGTATGAAGCAATTACAGTCCACTCTTTAGTAATTAGGCCAGTTGCTGAAAGCTCTAAGCCTTGTACGCGCTGTTCACCACCGAGTATTTCATCACTTGAGCTATCTGCAAATGGGTCATCAGTACGGGCATTGGTTTTTTCAGTACGGAAAAGTGCAGCATTAGTTTGCAGGCGACCATCCATTAGGCTCCATTTAGTTCCTAATTCATAACTGCGGCTTTCTTCTGCGTCTAAATCAGCTGCATTTGAACGCGTAGATACCGTTAGGCTTTCCGCTGATGGATTGAATGAATTACCTGCGCCTAAATATACACTGCCGTTCTCTGTAGGTTTATAAACTACAGCTGCATTCCAGCTAAATAAGTCGTCACTTGTAGAAATTAAAGCGCTTGGGTCATTGTAATCGTTGTGATAATCCGTAGTGAAGCTATCAAAGCGAATTCCGCCTGTAACTTCCCACTGCTTGTTAAGTGTCACTGTATCAAATGCATAAATAGCTTGGTTTTTAGCTTTAGCTTCAATGCTTGTACCGTCACGGCCATACACACCCGTAAATGCAATTGTTGCATCAGGATTGTATAAGTCGTTGCGTATTCCATCTTCAATTAGGTTATCAGGTGTAGTTGCAACAAAGTTATGACGTGTAAACGTTTCGTTTGCAAGTTCAACACCCACTACAACATCGTGAGTAAAGCCAGCAAATTCATAGTTACCAATTAAATCAACTTGAAGTGCAGCAAGTGAATTTTCTGTATCACGTGTTTTTTCATCTGCAAAGGTAATGTCAGTATCTGTTGTAACCGAGAAATAACGCGGTGCAGTTGTTACTGATTCACGTTTAACTTTACCTAAACGACCTTGCACACGTAACGTAGTATTTTGAGAAAAATCATACTCATAACGAGCTGTCGTTGAGTAGGCTTCAATATCTTCATAATCACGGTAAATATTACCGTAAAAGTTATCAAAATCGACAGGAGAAGGTGAGCGCGCGCTATCTGCAAGTTCAGCTACTGGCGTATCACTGTAAACCCAAGGAATACCGTAATCTGGTAAATTGTCTTGGCGCTGATACTCTAGGTTTAAATCAAAACGGCTGTTTGTACCAAGCCCTGTTGCAAATGCAAACGCAACAGCATTTGTTTCGTTTTCAATATGGTCACGACCTGCAACATCACCTTTATCAGTAAGAAGGTTTATACGTAGTGCGCTTGTGTCGTTTACTTGAATGTTAGTATCAAAACGACCACGGTAATCGTTTTCTGTGCCTAAACGTAGCGAAACGTCGTTAAAGTTGTCTAACCTCGCCTTTTTACTTTCTAAATTAACACTACCACCTGTTGCGCCACGACCAGAAACTGCTGAGCCTGGGCCTTTTGCAACTTCAACGGCTTCAATGTTGTAAATATCACGTGTATAACCTGCAACATCGCGAATACCATCTACAAAAATATCATTTGTAGCACTAAAACCACGAATCGACATGCTATCGCCAGTAGGTGAACCACCCTCACCTGCTGCTAAAGAAATACCTGAAACATTACGCAAAGCATCACGCAAGCTATCTACGTTTCTATCTTTCATTACCGCTTGGTTAATTACCGTTACAGTTTTAGCTGTATCGAGTAGCGGTTGAGTGTATTTATGCGACGTTGATTTTTCTACAACATAGCTAGACTCAGTTTTAGTTTCTGCTTTGGTTACCGATAGTTCTTGAACATCCTGTGCACTTGCCCAAGTTGAAAGCGTAGCTGTAACAACCGCTGCAATTGGCTTCACGTACGCATTTCCTTTATTCGATGGCTTACTCATGGTTACTCCGTAGTTTTTATTAAGCACTTAACTATTGTTAATTTAAGGTACATATTTAATTTCGGCGAAATCCTACCACCCAAACAACGCAATGTAAACGATAACTGTTATCAATTGCATTGCTATGTAAATTCCTATATTGTATACACACTCAAAAATTAACAGTAATTACGTCCTTGTAATTACTTGTCGTAACTTTCAGGATTGTTGTTAAGTAATGCGAAGCTTAATTAAACCAATTAGCGTAGTTATCGCGCTTTGTAGCACCATGGCAGTAAAAGCCGACACTGTTAGTGAGCTAGAACAACTCGTTAATAAATGGCTACAAATAGAAAATCAAAACACAGAATTAAACACTCATTGGCTTGAACAAAAAAGCAGCATGAAGCAAACCTTAACGCTTCTAAATGCTGAGCAGCAGCAACTTAGCGAGCTTAATCAGCGAAGAAAAAAAAGCACCAGTGAGCTTGCCCAAAAACGCGAACAGCTTGTTACTCAGCAATCAGAACTTGAAAATGATCAACAGCAATTGAACGACCAACTAGCACGTATTTCTGGGCAATTACTTTCATTACAAGTGCAATTACCCCCGCCACTTTTAAGTAGTTGGAAAAACACTGGTGATTTAACCGACTCACAACTCAGTACAACTGACAAATTACAAACAGCGCTAAAAATGCTGACCCTACTTAATGATTTTCAACAACGTATTTCAATTCACGAAATGGCTATTAAACACCCTGACGGGCAAGAAGTGTGGGTAAAGCAGCTTTACTTAGGTGCAGCTCAAGCATGGTTTGTAAGTGAAGATTTAAGTTACGTAGGTATTGGTTTTCCAAGTGACTTAGGTTGGCAGTGGGAATTTGACCCAAGTATTAATGCTGAGCAAGTTGCACTGGGTATTGCTGTACAGCAAAAAAAACGCGCTGCTGATTGGGTAACACTCCCAATATTAAGTTATGTAAATAAAAACCAGCAAGGGGCTAAATAATGGCTACTAACAGCATAATTGCAGCATTTAGCGCCACAGTGTTACTTTTTAGTGCAAATATTTCTTTTGCAGCTAGCAGTGATGATGCTAAACAAAGTATTTTAAGTGATATTAAAACAGCGCAACGTACTCTAAATAAAACTCAAAATAGTATTTCAAAAGAGCAAGCTACCCTTGCAAAGCAAATTTTTACCAAGCAGCAATCGCTCAGTAAATTACGCGCGCAAGCAGCCGTTAATCGCCGCCTAGCTGACGAAAATACGTTAAGCCTCGATCAGTTACAAACCCGATTAGACACTTGGCAACAGCAGCAGCAATATCAATTAAACTTACTTAGCCGTTTTGTGCGCCAAAATACCAGCAACAGTGCTAGCAGTAACGAATCGACTAATAATCAAAACGAGTTATTAAACCGCGTTATATCGCAAATTAATAATCAAGAACAGGCACTTTACCCACACTTTAATAAGCAATCGATTGTGCTCAGTAATGGCGAATTAAGCCAAGCTAGTACTCTTCAAGTAGGCCCTGTTGCATGGTTTAGTACGCAAACACCTAAACTTATGGGCTTATTAAATTTAGATGATGAATCTAATGCGCTAAAAGTAGCGTTAGTGCAATCAACAAGTGACGATAACCCACTCGACAATACTTTAAATCAAAACGGTGCAGGCTCAACATTACTTACTTTTGATCCTAGTTTAACGCACTTAGTCACGAGCCAAGCTCAACAAGAAAGTCCGCTTGAACACTTAGAAAAAGGCGGCTTATGGGCTATCCCTATTATTTTGTTTGCCTGCTTTGCACTAACTATTGCGCTATTAAAAGCCGCACAACTACTGCGTTTAAGTAAAATTAAAATGCACTCTCAAATGCAATTACAGCAATTTTTTAAAGCTGAAAATAGCAGTGAATTTGCAGGCATGCAGCAGCAGTTATTTAACTTAACGCTGCAAAGCGAAAAAGGCCAAATACGAGACGATCAATTATTTAATCAATTAATTCACGATAAGCATAAACTCGATAACTTTATTGGCGCTATTGCCGTTACAGCTGCAGTAGCTCCACTACTTGGCTTGTTAGGTACTGTTAGCGGCATGATCGAAACATTTAAAATGATGACCTTGTTTGGCTCAGGCGACCCAGAAGTTGTATCGGGTGGTATTGCACAAGCCCTTATAACAACTGAATTGGGTTTAGTCGTTGCCATCCCTGCTCTGGTATTAAATGCACTGCTATCGCGTAAAGCAAAAGCGTATTACAGCCAACTAGAAGGCTTTGCATTACAGCTTAGTCAACTAGAAAAAGGAGAAACCAATGTTTGAGAAAATCGTTAGTAACCCTATTTGCTGGTGTATTCTTTTACTCGCTTTATTTGTATACCAGCTGATTTTTCATGACTTACTACACCTTAAACAATACCAAGCGCAGCGCAAAGGTTACTGGCAAGAGGTTAGCTCTATTTTAACAGCAGCGCTTCCGCTACTTGGTTTATTAGGTACCATTGTTGGTTTGCTTGATACATTTAAAGTAATGGCGCTGGGCCATAACGAGTTAATGAGTGACGCCATTGGTGATGCATTACTAACAACTCAACTGGGCCTTGTGTGCGCTATTCCTGCGTGGTTAATGCAAGCGTATTTAGCGTATTCGCAGCGTAATCCTAAATTACATACATTAAGTAAGCAGTTAGGGTAACACTATGCAATCACGTTTAAAGCACAAGCTAGAGCAAGAAGCGGGGCAACATATTGATATGTCGCCGCTACTTGATGTGGTATTTATATTGCTAATATTTTTTATTGTTACAACCGTATTTGTACGCGAAAGCGGCGTTGAAGTTGATAAACCACAAGCCGTATCGGCCAGCCGCCTTGAGCAGCAAGTTATATTTTTAGCAATAACCGACTCTCAACAAGTATTCTTTGATGGTAGCCAAATTGGTGTGGCTGGTGTACGTAGTAGTGTCGAACAAATGTTAAAACAGCAACAACGCCCTGTAGTTATTCAAGCTGATAAAACAGTACCTACTGAGTTACTTGTTCAAGTAATTGACGAAGCAAAGCTGGCAGGCGCGGCGCAAGTTAACTTAGCGACCAAGCAATAATATGCACACGATTGACTCGTTTCAAAAAACAAAAAACAATCGCCATCCACTTTTTGCGTTTGGCCTTAGCTTAATTGTACTTAGTGCTGCATTACTACTTTTATGGCTTGGGCAACTTGCAGAGCATCATATAAAAGACAAAGTAGTTGTGCGCGAAATTGCCATGGTGGCACTGCCACCACCTCCTCCACCATCAATATCGCAACAGCAAACAAGTGAGCCAATGCAGAGCTTAGCGGTAGAAGGTGCAGGCGCGTCTATTCAAGCCGTAAAAATTAAGATCACCAGCAATTTAAGTATTGTAAAACCCGATACACCCAACGTAAAAGTAAACGCGCCACAATGGCAATCAATGAGTGTAAATTGGGATGCATTTAGTCTAAATCAACTCGATGGTCTCCCAACTTTGCTTACTCCTGTTAAGGCCGTTTTACCAAAAAGCTTAACCCGTCGAGGTGTTGATGTATTTACTGTAAAACTCGATGTATTTATTGATGAAAGTGGCAAGTTAAGTTTAATTGAGGTAGTACAAAATCCATACCCTGAACTTAAACCAGCTATCGACAAAATTATTAAACAAAGCCGCTTTAGTGCACCTAAAAAAGAGGGTGAAACCGTACGCGCTCGCTTTATTTGGCCAATCGAATTTAAACCTTAAGCCTATTAAAATGAAAAACATGAATGTAATTAAAACGCTAAAACCATTAACTCGCGCAGTTATCACTACTTTAATGTGCTCACTCCCTTTATTAGGTGTAAGTAGCGTGCATGCAAGCGCCGTGAGTACACCATTAAAAAGTGCGCCACTAAAAGTAACTTTATCGCCTAGCGATCCAACATGGCAGTTAGCTATAAATAATAAATTACTGGGTCCTACAGAAGTTCTTATTGAGCCGACCGAGCGCGGTTTTGCTCGCCAAGTACAACCACTATTACAAGCCGGTAATTACAGTGAAGTTGCGGCGTTATTTAAAGGCCGCGATATAAATCAAGATAGCACCGCTTTAAACTTATTACGTGCACAAGTACTGCTTTCAACAAAAGACTTTAATAACGCTGAACTAGCTTACTTAGCGTGTTTAAAAGCCTCACCTGATTTAGTAAAAGCACATCAAGGTTTGAGCCTTTTATACATGCAACAAGCAAAGTATGACAAAGCGCAAACGCACCTAGTTCACAGTATTGAACTTGGCCAAGCTGATGCACAAAGTTATGCGCAACTTGCTTATATACACGTGCAGCATAGCCAACCTTGGAGCGCAGTAGCGGCGTACCGCCAAGCGCTTATGCTAGCGCCAGAAACAAGCCAATACCAACAAGGGCTATTGTTTGCGCTAATTGAATCGGGTGACTTAAATCAGGCAAATGCATTATTAAAAGAATTACTTAATAAAAGCCCTGATAAAGCTGAACTTTGGCTACAACGTGCACAAATAGCATTACAGCTTGATCACAAAAAGCAGGCGCTTGCTGCTATTGAAGTGGCCTTAAAACTCAATCCTAAAGATACCAGCAACCAGCTTTTAGCTGCCCAGTTGCATTTAAGTGAAGGCAGCACTGAACGCGCTGTTAGTTTATTAAAGCAAGGTTTAACACACGCAAATAAAAAACAGCAAATTGAGGTTATT
Source organism: Pseudoalteromonas sp. APC 3358 (assembly GCF_030408075.1). Taxonomy (NCBI): domain Bacteria; kingdom Pseudomonadati; phylum Pseudomonadota; class Gammaproteobacteria; order Alteromonadales; family Pseudoalteromonadaceae; genus Pseudoalteromonas; species Pseudoalteromonas sp. APC 3358. Next base: position 33,374 of record NZ_JASDCE010000002.1, on the reverse strand, counting down.
AATACCACGATGCAAACGCTAGGCTGGCTTGTATCGGAGCAAAAATGGAATTTAGCTAAAGATCTAATAGGCAGCGCAAAAAGATTAACTAAGCAGCTACCCCTTGATGAACAAGCTCAATTTTCTGTATACAGTGCACAACTTGCTATGCAGCAAGGTAATACTACGCGCGCTCTTAAAAGCTTAAATAACGCACTTAAAATAAGCCCGAATTTAGGTGATGCCCTACTTAGTTTAGCGAGTATTTATCGCAGTAAAAATCAGCTTACCCAAGCTAAACTTATGTATGTTCGTGCACAAGCCCTACCTGATTATCAACTATCGGCATGGCTTGGGTTATCGCAAATAGCGATTGATTCTAAAGACTACTCGAGCGCGCTAAAGCATCTTAGAAAAGCATTACAAGCTAACCCACAACGCCAAGACTTAATTACTAATATTCGCGCCCTTGAGAATATAGTGCGCCAAGAGGGGTAAGTTTAAGCCGTGGTTAAACTTTCTTGTAGACACAGCTTGCTGGCGTGATGGGCAAAGCTCGTAATTTCTATGCTTAAATGTTTTCTCATTTACTCCTCTTTGTGCAATAAGATCTTAAGTGATTTATTCACAAAGAGGTTTAGAGGGCGCTGCGCTTTAGAGAAGTAAAAATACATAATTACTATTGTTTTATGTTTTCTCATTTACTCCTCTTTTGCTTCTCTTTGTGCAATAAGATTTTAAGTTATTTATTCACAATGAGGTTTAGAGGGAGCTGCGCTTCTCACGTGAGCAAGCTCGTCTACAATATATATAAAGCGTTACCAATTTTGCATTTCGACTATGCGTGATTGCGTGCGTGCATATTCAAAGCTCAGTTTTTTACCTTTATACAAATGTTCAATGTCGGTTTGCGCATTTATTACCAGCAATTTATGGCAATCGTAAAACTCATCTACTAAGGCAATAAAGCGCCGTGCTTCGTCGTCAAAGATGTGCTCATCAAGCGTTTGTTTTTCGCGTTGGTAGCTATCTTCTATACCGTGAACAATAACTTTACCCGTTGCTTTAACACCCATTTGCGGCACGTTCGATACATATAACACATCAAATTGCGTTGCTAAAAACATATAGTCGTTAGCACTGCGCGGGCCTGAGCATAGCGCCATAAAATCAATCATCAAGGCGTTATCGGCTTTAAATAAATAAGGTAAATTGCGGCCATGTACACTAATTGTATTTCTATATGTTACCTCTGCATAAGAAACTAAAAACTCATTTTCAAAATCGTGATTTGATAAATTAATAAAATAGTGACGACTATTTTTACCGTATCTAAAGCGGTGATCGTCCTCGCCTGCCACGTTAATTATATGGCAGTGACTATTAATTAAATCGATAGTAGGTAAAAATCGCGCTCGTTGCAGGCCGTTGTAATAAAGCTGCTCTGGCTTTGCGTTCGATGTAGCCACCAGCACAACACCTTGATCAAACAATGCATTGAACAATCTCGCCATAACCATAGCATCGCCAATGTCGCTCACAAAAAATTCGTCAAAACACAGTACTCGAATATTTTTAGCCCACTGTTTTGCAATCAGAGTTAATGGATTTTTTTGACCTTGTAGCTGCGTAAGTTGGGCATGCACTTGCGCTATAAAATGATGAAAATGCAGCCGCTGCTTTTGCTCAATAGGTAGGTTTTTATAAAATAAATCCATCAACATAGATTTACCTCGCCCTACGGGTCCATATAAATAAACCCCCTTTATTAAGGGCGCTTTTTGCCACCATGATGGGTGAGCTTGAAGTTGCTCGCTTAGCGTATTTAAAGCTTCCACTGCATTTTGCTGCGCAGCATCAAAACACAGTTCACCTGTGTCTATTTTTGCTTGGTAAAGGCTTAAAATTTGTGTGCTGTGCACTGTCATGGTATTTCACTATCGGCTATAATCGCGCCCATTGTAGCCGACTAAAAATGTGAACCAAAATGAAATTCCCTTGCCGCCTAGATAAATTTATTAGCCACTTAGCTGAAATACCGCGCACGCAAGCCCGCGCTAGTATAAAGCGAAAAGAAGTAAGCGTTAATGGCGAAGTAATCACATCACATAATTTTCAGCTAGCCCAGCAAAATGAAGTACTGCACCAAGGTACACCTTTGGTATTTTTAGGTAAGCGCTATTACATGCTAAATAAACCTGTTGGCTATGTATGTGCTAACAGTGACGAGCTACATAAAACTGTTTTTGACTTACTTGATGAGCCAAATATGAGCGACTTTCACGTGGCAGGTCGCCTTGATATAGATACTACAGGGTTAGTTATTATTACTAATGATGGCGATTGGTCACATAAAATCACGTCACCTAAAAGCAATAAATTTAAAACCTACCTAGTCGAAACTCAAGAGCCTATTACCGATGAAGCACTTGAGCAATTACGAACAGGTGTCATGCTGCATAACGAAAAAGATTTAACCCGCCCCGCTATAGCTGAGAGACTTGCTAATTACGGACTGCGTTTATCAATAAGTGAAGGTAAATATCATCAGGTTAAGCGTATGCTTTACGCGGTAGACAACAAAGTAGTTGAGTTACATCGCGAGCAGATTGCGGGAATTACCCTAGATGAAAACTTGGCTAGCGGTGAATATCGACTATTAACAACTCAAGAAATTAAGCTATAAAAGCGCTTTAAAGGAGCCTAAGGCTTGGATATACTAGGGCGTGTTGAACTTTGTGGATTGAAATTTGTTCAATCTAGGGGCGATTTAATCGCGGCGCGAGGTTTGTAACCTAGTGGGCTAAGTAAAAATCGAGCAACAAAGAGTTAATCGCCCCTAGAAAGAACCCAAAGGGCAGAGCATGTTTGGCATTTATGCTGCGTTATCGCCTAATTATGGGGAATAACCACACTACATAGGCTCTGCCTTGCCTAAAAACCAAACATACTACTGCAAATTCAACCACCAACGTTCAACACGCCCTAACTAAAACAATATAGCAAAACTTTTACTTGAGCCTGTTGGCTTGCCCTACTAAAATAGCGCTCTTCAAAATCACTAAGGTCGGCCGTGTTAGTTAACTACAATCCCCCTATGAATCCGTATTTAACAATACTTTTCCAAGATGACGACTTACTTATCGTTAATAAGCCAAGTGAGTTATTAACTGTTCCAGGTAAAGATCCTAAACATGCCGACAGCTTAATTAATCGCGTTAATCGTGTTTTTCCAACAGCACGAATAGTACACCGCTTAGATATGGCCACCTCTGGCATACTGTGCCTTGCCATGAATAAAGCCGCGCACAGACATTTAAGTATGCAGTTTCAAGAGCGCGAAACAGCTAAACGTTACATAGCACGTGTATACGGACAACTTGAAGCTGAAACAGGATCAGTAGATTTACCCCTTATTTGTGATTGGCCTAATCGCCCTAAGCAAATGGTTGATCACGACAGAGGTAAACCTTCGCTTACGCATTTTAAAATACTTGAGCGTGAAGAAAATGCAACCCGTGTAGAGCTAACCCCTATCACTGGTCGCTCGCATCAACTACGTGTGCATATGTTAAGTCTGGATCATCCTATTTTAGGTGATAGACTTTACGCCCATAAAGAGGCACTTGCTGCCGCTCCTCGCTTACAATTACATGCACAAATGCTGCAGTTGAAGCACCCAACCACTGAGCAAGTACTTACTTTTGAAGCCGAGCCTGAATTTTAACTGGCTCAAATACTTCGTAAATTATTAAACTTTTAGATAACTTTGCCGATACCTAACTAATTGTCATTAGTTAGGTGCGTTATGCTATTTCCACGGTTTTTAAAAAGGGCTTTTTATATACAGCTCAGCTGTGCCCTACTTTTAGCTAACCCCATAAGCGCGGCTGAACATATTGCCCCACCTAATCTATCAAGCATTGAAAATAGCGACATTGAGCGACTACTTCCAAGCGATGAAATAAAGCCTATATTGGCAGGTGAAACAGAATTTTTAAGCCTTTACAGCGAGTATATGAGTAGTAATTTTAGAGGTATCGTAATACTTATACCCGATTGGCATTCTTCACCTACCAATAATTCAGGTATGAGCTACTTGCGCAAAGAGCTTAATAATTTAGGTTACAGCACCTACGCAATGACAGTACCCGACATTGATTGGCAAGCAAGTAAAATGGCCGAAGCAATGCCCAGCGAAACCGAAGCTGCTTCTAGTAAAGCCGAGGAACTTGCATCACCCGACACAGCAAAAAACGCCCAATCGCAGCCTGCAAAAATAAAAGAAGCACCTCATTACGTTAATGCAATTGAAAAAGTAACTGACGACATACTTGATAACTATAAAATAAATCTCATTTCTCGATTTAATGCGCTGTATCAAACCGCTATGGAAGATTCGAGTAATATAGTAGTTATAGCACAAGGCACGAGTGCAGGTGTGTTATTGGAGTACTATGCAGATTTTCCGGACGAGAGAGTTGAGGCATTTATCAGTTTAAGTAGTTACTTACCTAATACAAAGCGTAACGAAAGCTTGAGCCAAACAGCATCACTTGTTACACCCGCCTTACTTGATATTTACTATGCAAATGACAGCACAGACATTTTAATGAGCCTTAAAAATCGTCAGCGCTGGGTTGACCGAAATGCAAAATTTGATTACCGCCAACGCCAGTTGTTTGGCCTGCGCGATCAACCCGATCAACACGCACGCCTAACAAAAGAAATAGACGGTTTTTTACGCCGACTTTTTTAAATACTCATAAGCGGCTTGAATATCTTGGCTCTTTTTAACAGCCAATTCCATCATGTGCTTTGGTAGGCCTTGCGACACTAACTTATCAGGGTGGTGTTGCGACATAAGTTTACGGTACGCTACTTTTATATCACGTTGCGTTGCATCGCTATTTAAGCCTAATAACGCCAATGCTTGCGCACGGTTCATATTATTATTTGGCGGTACATGGTGGCCAGAACCCTCACGATAGCTACTACTTTGACCTTGGTTTTGTTGCTGTTGATTAAAGCGCTGTTGTTGCTTTCTAAAGTTAAACTCTGCTTGGTAGCGCTTTAATACAAATGCAAAGTGTGTTTTAGAAATGCCTAGCTGTTTACTTACTTCTGCTAATAATTGCTTTTCTTGTTCGGCTAGCACTCCATCAGAAAACGCCATTTGAATTTGTATTTCTAAAAACAACTGTATTAGATCGTTTCGTTTAGCAAAGCGTTCTTTAAAATCGTGTACTGTTTCTTTAAGTGAAAAGTCGCTCTCTTTACCTGACTGAAATGCATGTTGTGCTTCACGGCGTTCTTCGCCCTTTAAGCCCATTTCATCCATAAACAAGTTAGCCGCTTTTATATGTACTTCGCTGACTCGACCGTTCGACTTGGCAATGTGCCCCATGACAGCAAAGCAGCTTGAAAAGAATAAAGCTTGGCGCTCGTGAACATCGTCACCACTAAATAAACTAGAAAAGCCGCCTGCTTTATCAAAGTTATTTTTTAAGCTTTTATCAAATAAATGACCTAGGTATAAACCTAAAATGGCACCAAATATTTTGCCAAACATAAAGCCAAAACAAAAACCGAGAATTTTTCCCCACATCTATAATACTGCCTTCTTAAAAATTGAGTTGTTACGCCTCAAGGCGCGTGTTTAATTGGTTTAAACGCTCTGGTGTACCAATATCATCCCACTGCCCTATATAGAGCTCAGTAGAGACTAAATGTTCATTTAGCTTTTCACGTAAAATAGGCCCTAAAGGGCGAATACCTTGCGTTAATCCTTTAAAAAAATCAGCCTGATACCGGCCAATCCCTGAAAATGTATATTTTTGACTCTCGGCCGACAAATGGCTTAATGCAAAGTCGCCATCTGGGTTGTGTGGCGGGTTTTCTATAAGCACTATGTGCGCCTCACTGGGTTGTAAATGAAGTTGCATTAGCGCACTTACATCGTAGTCGGTGTATACATCGCCATTTACTACAATGAACGAGTCACCCAACAGCGGTAACGCTTCAATAATACCGCCGGCAGTTTCAAGGCCACCTTCAACTTCTTGGCTATAAAGTATATTTACGCCAAATTGGCTGCCATCTTTAAAGTAGCCTTTTATTTTATCACCTTGCCACGCAAGGTTTATTACAATATCGGTAATACCGGCAGCTTTAAGATTATTTATATGGTGCTCAATAAGTGGCTTTTCGGCCACTTTTAACATTGGCTTTGGCATATTTTGCGTAAGCGGCATCATACGTTGTCCGCGCCCTGCAGCTAAAATCATCGCTTTCATGAGCGCTCCTTTGCCAACTTTTCAGTCACTTTTGGCACTATGGTATTTTTTGTCCACTCACTCAATGCTTTAAGCTCTGGGTAATTTGCCGCTACTTCAATAATGTAATCAAGAGTCGGTAGAATATTATCTAAATAACCTGTTTTACCATCGCGTAAATACAATCGACAAAATATACCCGCAGCTTTTAAGTGGCGCTGTAATCCAGTTAAATCAAACCAATATTTAAACTCACCAAATGAAGTATTAGCCAGTAAATTTTGAGCCGTAAATTCCTGATAAGCAAAATCAAGCAAGCTTGTTAACTCTTTTTGAGGCAGTTTAAAGTAGCAATCGCGTAGTAGCGAGACTAAATCGTAGCAAAGCGGCCCGCGTACAGCATCTTGATAATCTATAATTGCCCACTGGCCGTTACTGTTCATAATATTACGGCTATGGTAATCGCGATGAACGGTAACAGTTGGCTGCTCAAGCATGGCCTTTATTAATAGCTCTGAACTTGTTTGCCACATTACTTTTTGCTCTGCGCTTAGTGGCTCATTAATAAAGTCATTCACTAACCACTGGCTAAATATATCAAGTTCTAGTGTTATAAAATCTTCGTTGTACGCTTGCATAGCAGAAGCTGCCGGCGTTTTAGCCCATTGAGCGCTTAAACTAATTAATGCTTGATAGTGCTCGGTGCGGTTTGCATCATCAAGCATGTCAGCTAGGTGCGTACTCCCTAAATCACTAAGAATAAAAAAGCCCTGCTTTTCATCACTTGCAATAATAGTGGGAAGTAAAAAACCTTGCTCAACAAACACCTGGTTTAGCGAAATGTAAGGTTCGTTATTCACTTTTTTGGGATCTGAGTCCATCACTATTAAATGCTTATTATCGTGATTTAAACGGTAATAGCGACGAAAGCTAGCATCACCCGTGATCGCGTTTAAAGTATGCGACTTGGCATTAAGCTGTGTGTTTATAAATTGTTGTAAATTCTCAAAGCGTGTCATTTTATAAGATATCTATTTTTCACTAAGTTAATTAGGTCAATTACTGTAATTGCCATTATTTTCCTTTATTATGTGTATATTATATTAAACACACAGTATTAAGGTCGATAAATGAGCAAAACCTGGGGCATATTGATGCTAAGCGTAGTTAGCGCACCATCGCTTGCCGAAACTGAACTGGCACACAACCTTTGTGGCATTTCAATGCAAACCAGAGCTTGGCAACCACTTGAAGGCCTTAACCTTGGTGAAGTTGATATTCAAGCTGATGATGTTGAGCTACTTGGCACTCAAAGCGCTGAATTTACCGGCAATGTTGATATTAACACCCTTAAGATGAGTTTGTCCGCACAAACTGCGTTGATAGACAAACAGCGTGGTTTATTAAATGCAACGGGGCCAATTACTTATCAAGATTACGTAAGTAAAGTAAACAGCACCGGATTAAATGCCGATTTAAATAATTCAGAAGTCAGTTTGTTAGGCGCCGATTACAGCCTAACCGAACAACAAGGTAAAGGCGGCGCTGAAAAGCTTACTGTTAATCAGTCTGGCCTATTACTCATGAATGCAAGCTTTACTACTTGCCCGAGTGACACCCCAGTATGGGAAATTGAAGCTGACGAAATAAACCTTTCGCGCGAAGAAGGTTGGGGCGAAACATATAACGCCGTATTACGCATTCTCGATACACCGGTTTTATATTTACCTTATTTTACATTCCCGCTAGATGAGCGCCGTAAATCGGGTTTACTTACCCCGACTATTTCAAGCTCTGATAAATACGGCCTTGAAACAATTACGCCGTACTATTTAAATATTGCACCTAATTTTGATGCCACTATTACGCCTCGTTATATGTCTAACAAAGGGCTGCAATTACAAACCGAATTTAGATACCTAACAGAGCAACATGAAGGCTTAGTAGGGATTGAGTATTTAGATAGTGATGATTCTGAGCCAGACTTGAATGAACGCTATATGTTTCATTGGCAACAGCAAAGTTATCTGGGTGAAAACTGGCGCGCAAACGTTGATGTAACCAATGTAAGCGATGATAACTACATCACCGATTTAAGCTCAAATTATGCCAGTAAAACCGATACACAGCTTTATCGTACTGGTTCACTAACTCATTTGGGTGATACATGGCGCACCGATATTAAAGTACAAAACTTTGAAGTACTGGGCGATCACTTAGAGTCATACACTGCAATACCACAAGTTAATTTTACGCAAACTGCGCCTTGGCGTTTTGATAATTTTGATTTTAGTGTGTCTGGGGAGATTAGCCATTTTACTAATGACTCATCAGAAGTGGCCATAGACAACGCAACTCGTGTACACGTAGAGCCAAAAGCCCGCTACAACTACGCAACGCATGCGTGGTCATTTTTATCTGAAGTGAGCTTATTGCAAACTAATTATAAGCAAAGCGGAAACTTAACAGGCACGCAATACAGCGATACCGTATCGCGTACTATTCCTAAAGTACGTTTGTATTCTCAGCTTAATTTTGAGCGTGACGCATCTTACTTTTTTGAAGATGCTATACAAACGCTAGAGCCGCAAATTCAATATTTATATACACCTAATAAAGACCAGTCAGACATTGGCTTGTTTGATACAACCAAGTTACAAGACGATTATTATGGTTTATTTAGAGATGTGCGCTTTTCGGGTGTTGATCGCATAGCAGCAGCGAATCAGTTTACTTTAGGTGCGACAACGCGCCTATTTGATAAAAAACAAGAAGAAGTATTTAATTTTAGTGCCGGCCAAATATTTTATTTAAGTGACGATGCCAAGCCAACAGAGCAAGGCTTGAACTCAGACACTAATTATAATGCACTATTTGCAGCTCAAACCATGTTACATTGGCACCGCCGTTGGTACCTCGCTGGAGGTATTCAATACGATACAGATGGCAAGCAAATGGTACAGTCAAATGTAACACTTGATTATAAAGGTGATAATAATCAGCTAGTACAATTGAACCATCGCTATGCAAATGATGTCTCAGGAAATACAATCGAGCAAGCAGGTGTATTTACAAGTATTCCTATTAGCGACGAATGGCAATTTATTGCAAGCTATCATCGAGATCTTGAAAACAACAGAAGTATCGAAGTATTGAGCGGATTACAGTATGAATCATGCTGTTGGGCTATCCAAATTACTGGGCACCGCCAAATTGAAACAGATTTAAATCAATCAATAGGCCAAGAACAAGCAACTTTTGATTCAGGTATTAGTTTGAATTTTGTATTAAAAGGACTTGGCAGTAAAAGCCGTTATGATGCACAAAAATTATTACAACAAGGTATTTTTGGCTATCGTAGACCGTATTTTCTTAGTAACTAGTATCACAACAGTACTATCAGCAAGAGTAGTAAAAAGAATATGAATTTAAAAAAATTATTAACATCAGCAGTTTTAAGTGCCAGCCTTTGTCAAAGTGCAATGGCCGCACCAGTAGAAATAGATAAAGTTATTGGCGTTGTAAACCAAGGCGTAATTTTAAAAAGCGAAGTAGACACCATTATTAATCGTGTTAAAAAGCAAGCCGAAGAACAAAACCAGCAATTACCAAAAGATGAAACTCTTCGTGTACAAGCTGTTGAGCGTTTAGTTAATCAAGCCCTTATGATACAAATGGCTGAACGTATGGGATTACAAATCTCAGACAGCCAACTCGATCAAACTCTTGCTGGCATGGCACAAGAGCAAGGCGGCACAATTGCAGATTTACGCCGTACTATTGAAGATTCGGGCGAAAGCTTTCAAGCTTACCGTGAAGAAATTCGTAAAGAAATTACAACGCAACAAGTAACACGTGCAAGTGTCGATCGCCGTATTTATATTAGCGAACAAGAAGTTGATAACCTTTTAAAAATTATGGAAACCCAAGGTCAAAGTGCTGAAGAGTACGACATTGGTCATATTTTAATAGATATCCCTAACGATGCGAACGCTGACGAAATTGCTGGCGCAAAAACACGCGCAGATAAAGTTATTGAGTTATTAAACGATGGCCAAGAATTTAAGCGTATTGCTATTTCATCATCAAGCGGCTCTAAAGCACTTGAAGGTGGACAGCTTGGTTACATGGGTATTAACGAAATGCCATCGCTTTTTGCTGAAGCAGTAAAAAGCCAAAAGAAAGGCGCTATTGTTGGCCCTCTTCGCTCTGGTGCTGGTTTTCATATCATTAAAGTACAAGATGTTCGTGGCCTACAAGTTGTAGAAACAACTGAAGTGCGTTCACGTCATATACTAATTAAACCTTCAATTATTTTAAGTGAAGAAAAAGCACGCTCTATGCTTGCTGGCTTTGCAAAAGACTTACGTGCAGGAACTGCCGACTTTGGAAAGTTAGCTAAAGAGTACTCAGAAGATCCTGGTTCTGCACTTAAAGGTGGCGAGTACGATTGGACAGATCCAACTACCTACGTACCTGCGTTTAAAGATACATTGCTTTCTCTTAAGCAAGACGAAATAAGCGAACCGTTTAGAACACAGTTTGGTTGGCATATTGTGCAGTTACTTGGTAAACGTGTAGCTGATAAAACTGAGCTAGCCAAACGTAACCGTGCTCACGGTATGTTGTTTAACCGTAAATTTAAGGAAGAAAGTTTTAACTGGCAGCAAGAAATGCGCGAGCAAGCTCACGTTGAAATTTTCCCTATAGACCAATAAATATGACCTTAAGAATTGCTATTACACCGGGTGAACCCGCTGGTATTGGCCCAGATTTGCTACTCACGCTTGCTCAGCAAGCGTGGGATGTTCAACTTATAGCGATTGCCGATGGCAAACTATTAAAAGAGCGTGCAAAACATTTAGGCTTAACAATAAACTTAATTAAATTTGATGATAATGCCCCCGCCATCGCAGCACCTGCTGGCAGCTTGTATATTCATCAGGTTGATTTAGGGGTTGATGTAGAACTAGGCGTACTAAACGACGGTAACGGACAATACGTGTTAGATACCTTGCGTATAGCAAGCGAAAAAAACATGGATGGCACCTTCGATGCAGTCGTTACGGGCCCGGTTCACAAAGGTATAATTAACAAAGCAGGTATTTCATTTAGCGGGCATACTGAGTATTTTGCGCAGCAGTCAAATACTGCTGATGTAGTTATGATGCTTGCAACAGAGGGCTTACGCGTTGCACTTGTAACTACTCATATCCCACTTGCATATGTATCGCGTGCAATTACACCAGAGCGCTTAACTAAAGTAGCGGGTATTTTAAATCACGACTTACAAACTAAGTTTGGTATAGAAAAACCACGTATTTTAGTGTGTGGCTTAAATCCGCATGCTGGTGAAGATGGCCATTTAGGCCGTGAAGAAATAGAAACAATCACACCAACGCTTGAGATACTTAAAGGCGAAGGTATGAATTTAATTGGCCCACTACCGGCCGATACCTTATTTCAAGATAAATACCTATCTGAAGCAGATGCAGTGCTTGCTATGTATCACGATCAGGGATTACCTGTGCTAAAATACAAGGGATTTGGTAAATCGGTAAATATTACCCTTGGCTTACCATTTATCCGCACATCAGTTGACCACGGTACTGCACTCGATTTAGCAGGGGCTGGTACAGCTGACGTTGGCAGTTTTGAATTAGCGATCCGCGAAGCAATTAAGCTCGCCCAAGAAAAAGCACAAAATCAATGACCGATAAAGTACATTTAGGACACCGCGCTCGTAAGCGTTTTGGGCAAAACTTTTTATTTGATGAGTCTATCATCGATAAAATAGTCTCTGCGATCGATCCTAAACCAGAAGACAACTTAGTAGAAATTGGCCCCGGCCTTGGCGCAATTACTGAGCCAGTAGCTGATTTAAGTGGCCATTTAACGGTTGTTGAATTAGATAAAGATTTAGCGCAACGATTAATTGAACACCCATTTTTGGGTCCTAAATTAACCGTTAACCAAGGCGATGCAATGACCTTTGACTTTGCAAGCTTGGTACGCGATGACAAAAAATTAAAAGTGTTTGGTAACTTACCTTACAATATTTCGACGCCGTTATTGTTTCATCTTTTTGAATTTTCAGATCATATTGAGCACATGCACTTTATGCTTCAAAAAGAAGTAGTAAAACGCATGGTAGCAGGGCCAGGTAGTAAAACATTTGGCCGCTTAAGCGTAATGACCCAATACTACTGTAATGCAATGCCGGTTGTTGAAGTACCACCTGAGTGCTTTAAACCAGCGCCAAAAGTTGACTCTGCGGTTATACGTTTAATACCTAAAAAGCCAGAGCAACGTACAGCAAAAAGCGTTAAAATATTAAACACAGTGTGTTTAGAAGCCTTTAATCAACGCCGTAAAACACTGCGTAACAGTTTAGGTAATTTACTAACTGCAGAAGAGCTTACTAGCATTGGCATTGATATAACGCTGCGTGCTGAGCGCTTATCTTTACAACAATTTATTGATATAGCTAACTGGATTTATGACAACAAGCAGTAATATTGGATCGCCTGTAAAGGTGTCTGTAGAAACCTTCTACGTAGAAGGTCAATCTCAACCTGAGCTTGAAAAATACGTATTTGCTTACTCAGTAACGATTAAAAACCATAGTTTATGTAGTGCAAAATTACTAAGCCGTTACTGGTTAATTACCGATGCAAATGGCAAACAAGTTGAAGTTGAAGGCGAAGGCGTTGTTGGCGAAATGCCAGATATTGGCCCAGGTGAAAGTTACAAATACACCAGTGGTGCAATTTTAGATACACCTGTAGGCACAATGCAAGGCCACTATACGTTACGCAACGAATTTGGCTCTGAGTTTCAGGCGCCTATTAATGTGTTTCGTTTGGCTTGCCCTAACATTTTGCATTAAGCATTAAGATGGCAGATTATGCGATAGGTGATTTACAAGGGTGTTTTAGTGAATTTAACACCCTTTTACAACGGGTTGATTTTAACCCAAGCAAAGATCACCTTTATTTAGTTGGCGACATCGTTGCCCGCGGGCCAGACTCCCTAGCCTGCTTAGACTATATTTACCAACATCAAAATAGCATGACCATCACTTTAGGCAATCACGACCTCCACATGGTTGCCTGCTACTTTCTTAATAAACCTACCAACCCAAAAGATAAACTAAACCCGATATTTGAAAGCCCAAAATTAGCGCATTACATCGCTTTTTTACAAACCCAGCCATTGGCTCTAGAGCTTATAAAACATAACTGTTTTATATCTCATGCAGGATTAAACCCCGATTGGTCTATTGAAAATGCACTAAAGCACGCGCAATTTGCACAAAGCTGTTATCAATCAAATAACGCTAAAGCATTTTTTGAACACATGTATCAACCTCACCCTGCAGAGTGGTCAAGCAATCTTGATGACTTTGAAAAATTTAGATACATAGTTAACTATTTTACCCGCATGCGTTTTTTAACGAGTGACAACAAACTTGAGCTTAATGCAAAGGGCGCAATAACCGATAGCCAAACCTTAACCCCTTGGTTTAACCATTCTAATATTGCAAAAACTAAACACAATATTATTTTTGGCCACTGGGCCGCGCTTGAAGGTAGAACAGGTAATCTGCGAGTTCACGCCTTAGATACAGGCTGTGTATGGGGTAACACCATGACCCTAATGGAACTAAGTACAAAAAAAGTTATTGTAGAAAAGTCCCACCTTTCGTCTAAATAAACTGAAAAAAAACAATACATCTGTTAGATTTATAAATTAATAGTTAAAATTAATTAAAGTAATTGATTTTAATTACTTAACTTATTGGTACAAACGCCGATAAGTCTTAATTGAAGTACTTTTGAGTGGAAACCTTATGAACCTGACAGTAAGCCAACGTATTTGGGGTGGTTTTATATTTATCACACTATTATTATTAATAATCGGTGGTAACTCCTTAATAAAAATTGCAAATATTGACCGTTCCACTCAAAAAGTGAACCAACTATCACTTCCAGCATTAAATAAAAGCTCTGAGCTACAAGCCGAATTTATTTTAATGAGTAAAGCCGCTCAAGCGAGCTTTTACACTACATCAGCCAATGAGCTTGCGCCAATAAAAGCACAGGTCCTTGAGCAAAAACAATTGTTCAACACGCTGCACCGTGAACTTCAAGACGTAGTAAAAAACGATGCTGCACTTAATCAAAGTAGCCAAAATGTAGAAAAAACCTACTTAAGTTTTTTAAGCACAGTTGAAAGCTTGTTAGAAGATAAAAGCAAACAGCTTGCATTAAACAAAACATTAAAAGCACAACTAGAAAATATAGAGCTAAGTGCAGAAGATGCCAATTCTGTTGTACTTGATATTATCGACATTGATGGGTTTGAGCAAAACCACCCTCGCGCTTATCAAGCTGCAAACAATTTAGAAAATAACTTTATGTCAGTGGTAAGTAACAGCGCTGATATGCTCACTGTTAAAACGCTTAATACTCTCGATATTGTTAAAAACGAACAAACCTATTACCTAGAAGAAGTAACACGTACCATTGCATTAATTAAACCTGCGATTGAGCAAACTCACAGCGATTTATATTCAAGCTTAAAAGAGTATGTTGATACTTTAGAAAACAATATAAAAGGTAGCAGCGGTTTAGCTGCAAACAAGAAACGATTAATTGACTCTATTACGCTAACAGAATCAAAACTTGCACAATCAGAGCTAGCCACCAAAATGGCACTTAGCCAAATTGATGAGTTAGTTAATCAAGCAAGTGACGTTGCGTTTAAATTACAGCAAGGCGTGCGCAGCGATGTAGATTCAGCAAATTTATGGACGTGGGTTGGTATGATTATAGCCACCCTTTTAGCTGTAGCGATTGCAATTATTACTGTTAGCCGTATTACTAAACCACTTGCTGAAGTTAACAGAATTTTAGACATTGTTGCCAGTGGCGACATGACACAACGTTTAGACGACAGCGCTAAAGACGAATTTGGCGAACTATCTAAAAGCTGTAACACCTTAATTGATAACTTACGTAGCCTAATTAAGGGTATTATTTCGCGCTCTACTCAGCTTGCAGCAGCATCAGAGCAAACATCTGCAATTACAGCTGAATCAAGCCAAGCAATTCGTAACCAGCAAGCACAAGTTGAACAAGCCGCCACTGCAACAACCGAAATGAGCAGTACATCGCAAACGGTTAGCAACAGCGCTCAACAAGCACTTAGCGAAATTAAAAATGCGGATAAAGAAGCTGAACGCGTTAAAGGTATTTCAAATAACAACAAAGCAACGATTGAGCAATTAGCACGTGAAGTGGACGACGCCTCACAAGTAATTAATAAACTGCATCAAGATAGCGCCTCAATCGGCAGCATTTTAGATGTAATACGCGGAATAGCGGATCAAACTAACCTACTTGCACTAAATGCTGCAATTGAAGCTGCACGTGCTGGTGAATATGGCCGAGGCTTTGCTGTTGTAGCAGACGAAGTACGCTCTCTAGCGAGTAAAACTCAAGAGTCGACCCAAGAGATACAATCAATGATTGAATCGCTACAAACAGGCGCAGAAGCTGCAGTAACAGCTATGAGTAAAGGTAAGCAACGTGCGGTATCGTGTGTTGAGCAAACAGACCTAGCAAGTAGCGCACTTGATTCAATTACATTTGCGGTTTCGCAGGCCCACGACGTAAGTGAAGAAATTTCGACTGCCGCACTTGAGCAACAACAAGTAGCGCAAGAAATTAGCGAACGCCTTGAGTCGATTGTAGCCATCGCAGAGCAAACAGCCGAAGGCGCTAACCAAACTAATATTTCAAGCTCAGAAGTAGCAAAACTAGCCGAAGAGCTTCGCTTATCGGTAGACGAATTTAAAGTTTAGGTTTACTAAAACGATTAAAAAACCCCGATGGTACTATGTAGCATCGGGGTTTTTTGTTTATCAGGACTTTAAAAGTGAAATGTAAAACTTTGCCTACAACATACACACACCCTATCGATGCGAATTTACTACGCGCTAATCCAATTTAACCTTACCAAAAGCGAGGTAATAAAACCTCACCTACAATATATGCCACCTGTAGGTGCGAATTTACTTCACGCTCATCTAACTTAACTTTACCAAAGCGAGGTATAAAACCTCACCTACAATATATGCACCCTATAGGTGCGAATTTACTTCGCGCTCATCTAATCTAACTTTATCAAAAGCGAGGTATAAAACCTCACCTACAATATACACACCATGTAGGTGCGAATTTACTTCGCGCTCATCTAACTTAACTTTACCAAAGCGAGGTATAAAACCTCACCTACAATATATGCCCACCCTATCGATGCGAATTTACTTCGCGCTCATCTAACTTAACTTTACCAAAGCGAGGTATAAAACCTCACCTACAATATACACACCATGTAGGTGCGAATTTACTTCGCGATCATCTAACCTAACGTTACCAAAAGCGAGGTATAAAACCTCACCTACGATATATATACGCCAATTACTAACCACTAATATATCGCTTTTTTCTTCCTTACTTAGGCGTTTATTGCTAACCTCGCGTTAACGTTTTTACTTAAACAAATTTTTGCTAACGGAATAATTATGCTCAAAAAAATATCAATGTTTATCGGGATGGCAATCAGTGCAAATGCTGTTGCTAAAGGTGGCGTGTCACCTTATTTACCTTTAAATCAAGCCCCAGAACTTGAGCACCAAGTACAACGACTTTTAGCCGTAAGTAAAAACACACATATTATGAGCAAGCCTTATAAAGCGCACGATATTTATAGAGTGCTGCAAACGGTTAGGCATACTTACCCAGAACTATATCAAACACTTTCGTACCAACTTAGCCCTTATATTCAAAGCGATGCGGGTACATTTGCAAAAGTCACGCTTGCTGCTGGCACAAAAGATAAAACATTGCCAAACCAACGCGGCCAAACCACTAAAACCAACTTAATTGTTGAAGGTGGTGCTTATGCTAACTTCGGGCGTTACTTTGGTGTAAGTGTTGCTGGTATTGCCAACGAAGATGAAATATTACCTACACAAAGCTTTTTTTACCTTGGTAATAAATACGCGCAGTTAGATGTAGGTTACCGAGAGCATTGGTACTCACCTTTTAACGACAGTGCCATGCTATTAAGCACACAAGCTAAAACAACGCCTTCTATAACGCTTAGTAATGTAGAGCCAATAACCAGCTTTAATATTCGTTACGATATGTTTATTAGTAAAATGACAGAGCAACGTGGGATATTAAAAACAGGCCGTATTGATGGTGTTGACCGGAGATTTGAACCAGGCAAACCTTATCTATTTGGTTTGCATACCAGCTTTGCTGCTACCGATAATTTAACAATAGGCTTAAGCCGCTTAATGCAGTTTGGTGGTGGTCCGCGTAGTGTTACGCTAAAAGACTTTGCAGAAGGCTTTTTCAAACCCGGTACTAAAGATAATATAACCAGATCAGATGCAGAGGAAGTTGATGCTGACTTTGAGCTTGGCGATCAACTAGGTTCAATTACATTCGCCTATAATAATAGTATTTATGCGCTACCGTTCGAGTTTTATGGTGAGGTAGCACTTGAAGATACATTAGGTGGTGGTAGAAATAACGCTTATAGTTTTGGTGTTTATTTACCTTTTGTTGCTAACAATCACAGCTTACGTTTTGAGCACAGTAACTGGCAAACTAGTTGGTATGCAAATAGTATATATCAAGATGGCAACCGTAACTCAGGCAACGTAATTGGCCACTGGGCGGGTGATGAACACGACTACACCGACTACACTCCGGCTAAATCAATGAGCGTAAACTGGCATTGGCAATTAAGTAAAATAGAAAGCTTAAATACCACTATTCGTATGCTTGAAAATAAAAACGAAGGCTATAAAACAAGTTACGAACTGCAGACAGCATACACTCGTAAGTTGAGTAAACCAATAATGGGTGCTAAAAGTTGGGGAGCTGAGCTGTATCAAGGAAAGGATGTATACGGGGAAACATTTGCTAGGTTAGGTGTATTTGCTAATTTTTAATACCCTATAGGTGCGAATTTACTTCGCGCTTATTTAACTTAACTTTACCAAAGCGAGGTGTAAAACCTCACCTACAATATATGCCGCCCTGTAGGTGCGAATTTATTTCGCGCTAATGTAACTTAACGTTACCAAAAGCGAAGTATAAAACCTCACCTACAATACACACACCCTACCGATGCGAATTTAATGTGTGCTCATCCAATACAACTTCACCAAAAGCAAGGCATAAACCTCACCAACAACATACACACACCCTATCGATGCGAATTTATTTCGCGCTCACCTAACTTAACTTCACAAAAAGCGAGGTATAAAACCTCACCTACAATACACACACCCTATCGATGCGAATTCACTTCGCGCTCATCTAACCTAACGTTACCAAAAGCGAAGTATAAAACCTTACCTACAATATATGCACCTTGTAGGTGCGAATTTACTTCGCGCTCATGCAGCCTAACTTCACCAAAAGCGAGGTATAAAACCTCACCTACAATATATGGATCCTGTAGGTGCAAATTTACTTCGCGCTCATCCAATACAACTTCACCAAAAGCGAGGTATAAAACCTCACCTACGATATATGCACCTTGTAGGTGCGAATTTACTTCGCGCTCATCTAACCTAACGTTACCAAAAGCGAGGTGTAAAACCTCACCTACAATATATACACCCTGTAGGTGCGAATTTATTTCGCGCTTATGTAACTTAACTCTACAAAAAGCGAGATATAAAACCTCACCTACAATACACACACCCTATCGATGCGAATTTATTTCGCGCTAATGTGATTCATCACCGACAAAAAACATACTTCTACAATAACGCTTTTATTGAACTAGCTATATGCTCGGCTTGCTCTTGTGATGCTACAGAATCAGTTGACTCGACCATGACACGGATCAATGGCTCAGTGCCTGATTTACGTAGTAAAACACGACCTGTATCTGCCAATACTATTTCAGCTTCTGCTACTGCTTGTTTTACCGAATCAGTATTTAGAATTTCATTCGCATTATTTTTTGTTAAACGCACATTAAGAAGTACCTGAGGTAGTTTTTGCATACCGGCTGCGTAGTCTTTTAATGATTGCTTTTGCTGAATTAGCGCTGTTAATACCAGTAAAGAAGCAACAATACCATCACCTGTGGTTGCATAATCTAAGTGTAGAATATGGCCTGAGCCTTCACCACCAAGTTTCCAACCCGTATTTTTAAGCTGCTCAACAACATAGCGATCACCTACTTTAGCGCGCTTGAACGGTATATCCATTTCCTTAAGCGCTAGCTCTAACCCCAGGTTAGACATCAGTGTACCAACAACACCACCTTGAATTTTGCCTTGCAGCTTTGCGGCTTTAGCTAAAATATAAAGAATTTGGTCACCGTCAATCACAGCACCACTGTCATCAACAAGCATTAGCCTGTCAGCATCACCATCAAGCGCAATACCTAAGTCTGCTTTATGTTCAAGTACAGCTGCTTGAAGGCTATCAAGATGTGTAGCACCACATTGCTCATTTATGTTTAAACCGTTCGGTTTATCGTTAATGCTAATAACATCAGCACCCAGCTCTGCATAAACATTTGGTGCTATGTGATACGCAGCCCCATTCGCACTGTCGATAACAATTTTTAACCCTTCAAGTGTTAAATCTTTAGCAAATATGCCTTTGCAAAACTCAATATATCGTCCTGCAGCATCGTTAATGCGTCGTGCTTTTCCTAAGCGCTCTGAGCTTACACACTGCATAGCGTTATTATTTAATGCTTGCTCAAGTAAGGCTTCAATTTCAAGCTCTTGCTCATCGTTTAACTTCGTACCAGAATTATTAAAAAACTTAATGCCATTATCGTAATAAGGGTTGTGTGAGGCACTAATTACTACGCCGGCATCGGCTCTAAACGTTGATGCTAAATAAGCAACCGCAGGCGTAGGCATTGGGCCAACAAATGCCACATTAACACCCGCAGCCGAAAGGCCTGCTTCAATAGCTGACTCAAACATATAACCGCTATTACGTGTATCTTTACCTATTAAAATCTCTTTCGTACCGCTTGAGGCTAAGACTGTACCCGCGGCCCAGCCTAACTTCATTGCAAAATCAGGCGTAATTGGAAAAGTCCCTACTTTACCTCTTACTCCGTCGGTACCAAAATACTTACGTGGCATGATTATTCCTTTATGAATGTTACAAACGCGCCATACGCGTCATTAATCTTAGTTAACTCTATTATTCTAAAAATAAAGCTTTACTACAAAGCACAAAAAGCGCGAGTTAAACTCACGCTTTAAATTTAATTTATAAGGCTAAATACATACCTTTACATCAACAAAGTGCGAAAAAATTTCTTAATTTATATTCACAACCTTTTGTTTATCCGCGCTTGACTGTCCTATTTTAGCATTCCATACCAAATCGCATATGCCATCGGTTGGATTAAAGCCTGTTGGAGCGTCTAACAGCAGCTGACGTATTGTTTCGTGATCAAAGTTATGACACGCAATATCAAGCGCTTCTATAAACACATTAAGCTCGGCCAAAGGCAACATCACCTCATTAGCTGTCATTATTCGTTCATGTGTTGTTTCACCCACGTTATCGCCTATTAATAACTCTTCGTAGAGCTTTTCACCAGGGCGTAAGCCCGTACACAGTATTTCAATATCGCCATGTGGATTAGTATCGCTTTTAACTTCAAAACCAGAAAGACGAACCATTTTAGTTGCAAGATCTTTAATTTTAACTGGATCGCCCATATCGAGTACAAATACGTCGCCACCTTTGCCCATCGCCCCTGCTTGTACTACTAATTGCGCAGCTTCAGGGATCGTCATAAAAAACCGTGTTATATCAGGGTGTGTGAGCGTTATCGGGCCACCTTCTTTTATTTGCCTGCGAAATAATGGCACTACAGAGCCACTCGACCCCAATACATTACCAAAGCGCACCATACAAAAGCGTGTTGTATGTTTTACACCTTGCTCTTGCGCTAAACCTTGCAGCGATAGTTCCGCCATACGCTTAGTCGCCCCCATAACATTAGTCGGGCGTACCGCTTTATCTGTTGAGATAAGTACAAAATTTTCAACGCCAGCATTAACTGCTGCTTTAGCACAGTAGTAAGTACCAAACACATTATTACGCACACCTTCTACTACGTTATGCTCAACCAACGGCACATGCTTATAAGCTGCGGCATGATAAACAGTTTGCACACCAAATGCTGTCATTACGGTTTCGATTCGATTAATTCGCTGCACCGAGCCCATTATGGGCACCAGCTCTATATCTAGACTGTTATTGGTAATGAATTCACAAAGCTCCTTTTCTATTGAATATAAAGCAAATTCGCTTTGTTCAAATAGAACGAGTTTTGTTGGTTTTTGTTTAACTATTTGTCTACACAGTTCAGAACCGATAGAACCACCGGCTCCGGTGACCATAACCACTTTATTAGCAATGTTAGCAGTCATTAAGTCAGCATTCGGTTCAACAGGGTCACGCCCTAGTAAATCTTCTACACCTACTTCTGCTATTTCAGCAAGCTTCGCTTTGCCCTCTACTACATCAGCCATACCGGGCATTGAAAGCACATTAATAGCTAAAGGTTCTAATTGGGCGAGTATTTCTTTACGGCGGGCACGGGTTTCGCTTGGAAGTGCTAATAATACTTTGCTAGCTCTACGCTTATTAATTAACTCGTAAATACCTTTAAAACATACGACAGGTATACCCTGAATAATTGAACCGTGCTTTGTTACATCATCGTCAATGAACGCCCTAACAAAATACTCTGGCCCAGCCCCTAATGCAGTCGCTAATTGTCGACCGGCAGAGCCTGCACCATAGATAATCACAGACTCTTTTTTACTTGTCGTCATTCTGCCAATCATCGCGCGAACCAATACGCGAGAACCACCAACAGTTAATAAACACAACCAAGCAAATATAAATGGCATCGTGCGCGGTATATCTATACCTATAAAAAAGGCAATTAAAACCAAACTAACTGTAGTTATAACGGTCCCTAATACTATTGCCCATATGGCTTGAGAGTTCATGTACCGAAGTACTGCACGATACAGACCTAAACTTATAAATGTATATAAGCTAACCGGTATTAACACTGCCAATAAAAGCCAATTATCTAAACGCTGCAGCGACTCAAAGCTATCAAGCCTTACAATAAGCGCCAGCCAAAAAGCCAACATAATAAATAACGAATCAATACAAAGTGTAATAATACGTTTTTTGGCACGCGATGCGTTTAAAATAGAGCGAATGAAACTATCCAAGACACGTTCCTTTGTGATGTAAATACAGGGCCAACCCTGTATCGCATTTAAAATTAACAATATGGCAACTATAACAAATAACAGGCCAGTGTAATTAGCTTTAATGAAGTTTATTGTTGAGTAAATAGTAATGAATTACGATATTAGAGCCCGATAGGGGCTGTTGAGAATTTCAGATATCTCACTATTGGTGTAAT
The DNA here is from genome assembly GCF_030408075.1 of Pseudoalteromonas sp. APC 3358. Classification (NCBI taxonomy): domain Bacteria; kingdom Pseudomonadati; phylum Pseudomonadota; class Gammaproteobacteria; order Alteromonadales; family Pseudoalteromonadaceae; genus Pseudoalteromonas; species Pseudoalteromonas sp. APC 3358. Next base: position 10,587 of record NZ_JASDCE010000002.1, on the reverse strand, counting down.
AAATGATAGTAAAATGTGTCTCAGAAATGTCTCAGTCTGAGACACATTTTAAAATAAATTCTTTCGAATTAACTAGTTAAAAAAACAGAAAAAGTACTCCCAATATAATATACTATCGGGAACTGCACTTCGGTGCTAAAAAACTCTTTAATAAGTAAGAGCCCAGTATCTCTTTTTTATCCCAAATCCACACAGCATAAGCAGCTACTTATGCATAAATCCTAAACAGTGATCACAGCTTATAACTATCGTTCTTTACTCACAATTATAAGCTGAGAGTTTATCGCACCTTTAAGGTTTAGACGCCAACGCGAATACTTCTTTCATCACTTGTGTTGTTTCAGCTATTTCTGCTTCAGTCAATGTAGGGTGTACTAAAAACATTATTGACGTTTCGCCTAGCTCAACTGCATTTGGTAAACGCTTTTCTGGGCGCCACGCGGTATTATCAAATGCTTTTTCTAAATATACTTCTGAGCAGCTTCCCTGAAAACATGGTACACCACGCTTAACTACTTCATTCACTATACGATCGCGACCCCAGCCATCAGCTAACTGCTCAGGCTTAACAAACATATAATGTTTATACTCTGCGTGCTCGCTATGCTCTGGCACTGACACTAAGCGAATACTACTAAAGCCACTTGCGGCTTCGTCTAGCTGAGCACCGTATGCTTGGCGTTTAGCGGTCCAATCAGTCATACGCATTAATTGAATACGGCCAAGTACGGCTTGCATTTCGGTCATACGCCAATTGGTACCAAAGCTTTCGTGTAACCATCTAAATCCTGGCGGGTGTTCACGGTTATAAATAGCATCAAAGCTTTTACCGTGGTCTTTATAGCTCCACATTGCTGACCATAACTCTTTTGAGTTTGTGGTTACCATACCGCCTTCGCCGCCAGTGGTCATTATTTTATCTTGGCAAAAACTCCATGCACCAACATGCCCAATACTACCAACGGACTTACCTTTATATTTAGCACCATGTGCTTGGGCGCAGTCTTCTATCACATAAAAACCATGCTCTTTACTCAATGCCATTATCTCATCCATTTCAGCAGGCATCCCCGCTAAATGTACAACAATAACCGCTTTTGTTTTCGGTGTAAGTACCGCTTTAATACTTGCAGCCGTAATTGCTTGGCTATTTAAATCAACATCAGCAAACACCGGTGCAGCACCCGCAGTAACAATACTGGAGGCAGATGCTAAAAATGTACGAGGCGTAGTTATAACTTCATCGTCAGCGCCTACGTCTAAGACTTTAAGTGCTAAATCAAGTGCTAAAGTGCCATTACCAAGCGCTATGGCATATTCACTATCAGCCCAAGTAGCAAACTCTTTTTCAAATTCACGGCCTTCAGTGCCAGTCCAATAATTAACTTTATTCGATAAAATTACACGACTAACGGCATCGGCCTCTTGCTGAGTAAAACTAGGCCAAGGAGAAAATGGGGTATTTAACATGATGTTCCTATTAATTTATATAGAAATGAGGTCTTATTTGTTCGGTACTGCAGGAGAGCCAAATGCAGTAACGTTATCCGGTATATTTTTTATAACGGTACTACCCGCACCAATCATACAATTGTCACCAATTACTATTAATTGTTTAATTTGGCTACCAATACCAACCCAACTTTTACTACCAATAATAACCCCGCCCGCCAAAGCAGTATTAGGGCAAATATGGGTAAAGTCACCAATAGCACAGTCGTGCTCAATAATAGCTGAGGTGTTAACTATGCAGCCAATGCCTATATTGGCAAACGCATTAATAATAGCACCAGCAAAAATGACACTTCCCTGCCCTATTGTAGCGTATTGGCTTATAACAGCCGTGGGGTGAATTAATGTTATTAAATTAAAATTATTTTGTTGTAACAACTGTATTTTTTGCTGGCGAATATTGTTATTACCGATAGCAACAACAACGTCACTAGAGGTTGTGCTTGTATTGTTTAACGCTATCAAGTCGGCACAAGTACCATGTATAGGCCAATGTTCAATGTAGGTTTTACTTGGGTAGGCATCATCATAAAAGTTAACAATAAAACCAAGCTGTTCGGCAATATCGGCAATTACTTTACCATGCCCACTGGCGCCAACTATAGTCAGCTTATTACTCATTATTAGAACCTTTAAATGGCTCAATAGTCACGTGCCCGTCAGCGCTTATGCCTTCGCGTACAAATACTTTTTTTACGGTAAGTAATAAAATTTTTAAGTCGAGAAAAAAGCTTTGATTATCGACATACCACACATCAAATTTAAACTTTTGCTCCCAACTAATAGCGTTACGTCCGTTCACCTGTGCCCAACCAGTAATACCTGGGCGCACATTATGTCGGCGTGCTTGATCGCTGCTATAAAGAGGCAAATATTGCACAAGTAGTGGCCTTGGCCCAACTAAGCTCATATCGCCTTTTAATACATTAAATAAACCAGGTAGTTCATCCAAACTGGTAGAGCGTAAAAAAGCACCAAACTTAGTCATACGCTCATTATCAGGCAACAAGTTACCGTGTTTATCTTTGCCATCGAGCATGGTTCTAAACTTCATCATTTTAAATACTTTGCCGTTTAAGCCTGGGCGGTCTTGAGTAAATAAAATAGGCGAACCTAATTTAAAACGAATTAATACAGCAACTACAATTATTACTGGTAACAAAGTAAGTAATGCGCCCATAGCCACTATAAAATCAAAAAAGCGTTTCATTTTTTAACCCCAGTAACCCAAGTTATCCATTTATCGGCTAAGTTATGACGATTAAAATCACGCTTAGCCAAAGCTTGAGCTCTTTCACCCATTTCAGGTAATAATTCTTTATTATTTGCTGCATTTTCTAACGCGTCAGCAAATGCTATTGCGTTATCTGGTTCAATTACATAACCGCAATTATTATCTTTAATCATACCGGCTAACCAACCTGGGTAATTATTAAGGACAGGTAAGCCCGCTGAAATATAATCAAAAAACTTGTTTGGCGATGTCCCGTAATAAAAAGCAGGGATATTCGCTAATAACTGTAAGCCTATATCAGCTCCTTTCATTAGCTCGGCCAGTTTGCTTTTATTAACAGGAGGGTGAAATATAACGTTATCCAAACCCTCTAGCTTAGCCCTAGCCTGTAGGCTCTCTTTCAACTTGCCTTGGCCAACAAAAACTAATTTAATATCATTACGATCACGTTTTTTTAGTTCAGCTGCTGCATCTAATGCTGCGTCTAAGCCATTAGCCTGCCCATGGGTGCCAGTAAATACAGCCATTAAATCTTTATCCTCTACTCCTTCAGGCCGCCAAGGAGTAACATCATCAGCAAATATAGTTAAATCACATCCATTTGGGACAATTTCAATTTTACTTGCTTTCACACCGCGTTTTTTAATACCTTCAACAATACCAGGAGACAATCCTATACAGCGATGAGCAGATCGATACGAACACCACTCAAGCATAGACATTGCAGCTAATACTAAAGGGTTTTTTATTACGCCCATCTCTTTTGGTAATTCAGGCCACAAGTCCCGAACCTCAAATACGAAAGGTTTGCCTCGTAACCAGCGCGCAAATATGCCAGGTATTCCAGCAGTTAAAGGGGTTGTAGTTGCAAAAAGCACGTCATATTTATACGTTAGCGCAATACCGATACTCTTAACTGCAAACTTTAAAAATGTACAGGCACGTTTCATTAAGCCATCTGTATTAGAATAAGCTAAATCAAATTCAATTATATGAATTCCATCTACCACGCCTTCTCTGCGACCTTTTATAAAATTTGGGGTTAAGCCTGTTTCTCCCCCTCCATAGCTGCCGCAAACCATAGTCACTTGGTGTCCATGTTTTAATAATCGCTGCGCCATTTCATATGAACGAATACCTGTAGAGCCGCTAGGTGTAGAAAAGTGTTGGTGAAAATATAAAGCATTCATAATTAAAATTTTACTTCCGTAGTCAGTATTCCAGGCTCGGCAACTTCTATTTCGAGTACTGGTATTTCAGATTCTTGGTGGTAATAACGGGATTCAAAACCGGTCGTTAGTTCAATGCGCATTATACTAATATTTGCTGAAATATTAATTGTGCAAAACTCACTAACAAGGCTACTTCCAACTAACTTCCAACCAACTGGGATAAGCCTAAAACGCAGTACTGCCTTTTGCTTAAACCCACTTACAATATCTTCTATAATAAGCAAATTTGGCTTTAAGATAATTGCACGTGTATGTTTGCAATCAAATCTATCCTCATAGCCTGCACTAATCTGCTGCTCACTACCTGAAACTGCGAGCTCCTTTTTAAGAGTGGTTTTTAACCAATTACCTAATAAAAAGCGGCTCAAGCGTGGCATTTGATCGTGCGAATCAAATTCAATTGTATTGTGGCTTTTTACTCCACCATAATAATCAATGTATTTTTGCCCAGCATTGTAGCTAAATGTACCACCATCTCGAAATACATTTTGGCCATTCAACCAAAAATCAATGTGCAATGCGTCACACTGGCTGGGTCTAAACTTAAACATAGGATAGTTAAAGTAAAGTGCGGCATTAGTCGTATTTAAATAAGCATAGCCACCATGCGTAAAGTCTTTTGCAACTTTGCTTGCTACACATTGACTAGGTATTTTTAATTCTAGCCATTCAAGTGGAGCATTAAAATCACCGCTAAAATTATACGTTAGTTTATTAGCAAACAATGTGCTGGCAAGCTGAACACTCGGCCTAAAGTCTCTATAATCAGTATTTGTTAACGGAATTAAGCGCGCCCCATCGTTAGCACCAAGATTTGGAGTGTCTCCCGTTTTAGAGTCTGTAAAATAAAATAACCATTTGGTAGCAGCTTCTAATTTTACATATAAAAGCTTCGAAAAATGAGTCAAGTTGTGTTTTAGACGCCACGCTTCTGCCAAGCTATAAGTATCGAGCATCACTCTATGGTAATTTACTGAGTACTGACTAAAACTTCCGTCTGTTTCAATTAGTTTATTAGCTCTGTTTTCAAGCCACTTTAAACCTTGTTTTTGCCATTTAACACCGTCATTATCACCATTTAATACAAGCCACGAACCACCAATATAAAGTGCTGCTGCTTCAGAAGTCCCATGGTTGTTGTCTTGAGCAATTGCATACATGATAGTTGGTGAAATGCGTTTTAAATGTGCTTTAACTAAACTCAATAATGCAGGGGTCGTGTTTTTAGTTTGTTTAAGCAACAGCGAAGCCAAAGCCAAATGCATCACTCTTATTGACGCCTCTTGTCCACACTTCCAATTAACCCCATAATAAGTAGGGTTACTTTCAATCCAATCAACTAACCATGCGTTTATTTTTTTTAACGCGCTTTCATCACCAGTTTCTACTTGCTGAGCGAAACAGATAGCCCAATCAAAGCGCGATGCTTCCCAAACTCCTTTGATGTCACCTAATTGGTCATTAAAATCACCAATTAAGTACCAAGGCTTATCAGAAGGTGCTAATTCACTATTTAAACAGCTTTGATGCCAGTTAGGAATCGCTAAATCTTCTTTTTCAACTCCACAGTAAGCATGTTTACCGTTCCACTGAGCATTAAGCGGGGTATATGATATAGAACCTGTATACTGAGTAAATAAGTCACCCTGCTTAATTTCACTAGTGACCCTTTGCAATTTATTAAGGCCTATTTTTATACTAAGTTTATATATAAAAAGTCGAGCGAGGTTCGTTAAACCTAATTTAAATAATGTAGCAATTAACAAATTATTATTCCTTAATGTCTTTGAAAGATAGTAACGAGCCAATTAAAATTGGAGTTATCGACACAACAAATAATGAATAAGAAAAAAAAGATTCTAAAAAAAGAAATAACACAGCAAGGTAAACCACCTTGTCAGTATCAGCTCTGCCTTTAATCTTAGAAGTAAATAGTAGTTTTAAAAAAAAGTAATATACAAATAATGTATAAAATATTCCGTATTTAGATAATAAACCTACAGGAGTGAAGTGGGCATTTGTAACATCTTTCATCTCCCCAGAGCTAAGCATTAGTTCATATGTATAACCATTACCCATACCAAATAAAAAATCACTAATTTCCATTTCAGAAAAAATCGCAAATACTTCATCGAACCGACCTGCACTTAACTTATTAATTGACTCAAAGTCACCATTAAATAATAGTCCAATTGAATACACGAAGCGCCTAACCGATATATTATTTGGATCATTACTTATAAAAAAAGTTACGCCAGCAATAATAAAACAAGCTATCATTATAAAAACAAGCTTCATTTTATAATTGACAAACCTGTACGAAACACAAAATACAATTATTGCTGAAATTAATTGAGCCCTTTTCCCGTACGCTATTATAAGAAAAAAAGATAGTACAAATAGGATAGGGTTAGAGAATAAATAATATGAAGCACTTAGCTCTAGAGGTGGAAATATTGAAAGCCTTGTTGCACCAGATGATGAAAATAGAGAGTAAACAATAATCAACAAAAAGAAACTTAATAGCAGTGTTATTTTTGAATAAATTTTAATATATTCAGAGATATCTTTATTTAGCCAATATTTTGAAAAAAAAGAAACCTTGATAAAAAAAAGTATAGGCACTAATAGGTCTGTCAAATGACGCCGAGAAAATTCATTATTAACCAAACCAACTAATAGAGGCGGAATCAGCAAAAACAAACAAATGGCAACATCTTTATTCCAAAAGGATTTAGCATAAAACATTACCAAAATAAGGTCTAATACTAATGAAAAAAGTAAATACACTAAAATAAAGGAAATACCATCGGAAATTCTGAAAGCACTTAATAAGATTCCCATACAAGACATAAGAGGAACCATATATAAATAGAAATTAACATACTTATCTTTCATCAAGACTACCTTTTATGGTTTCAAGTGTATGATTAATATCAGACTCAAATCCACCATTTCTTCGAGCAGTATGAAAGTATCTAACAAAAGCAGGATAATCTGCTAGTATTTTATTGATGTCATCAATACAAGACAAATCACCATTATACTCATCTGGTATATATGACGCTGAGATACTTTTTGTTCTAATAGTATCTCTAATAAAAACTATAGGTAAATTTTCAGCCCAACAATCCATACCAATCGAAGATGAGCGAGTAATAGCAAGATCATAATAATCAAAATCTGTTACGTCGGATATTATTTCCACACCCATTAAAAAAGAATAAGATGAGCCATTTTGCCTTGGATGGCATTTTAATGATAGCGCGATATTTTCTTTGTCTAAAATCATCTTAAGTTTAGTCAATATATTTTTTTCACTTTCTAGCTCGTACGGCTGTGAAAAATAAATAATATTTTTAATAGTACCAGTCTTTGCACTTTTTTGTTTTGTGCTTATAAATTTGGGATTATCTATTAACAAAAGTTTATTTTTAAATCTAATATTTATATTAGTAAAGCCGTTATATGAAATAGAGTCGGTAAAAATAAAAAAATCCCCTGCAATAAAGGAGGTTGCATACTTTGGTGAGATTAGCGTAGTTTGTACCTGAGTTATATTCCCCTCCCCTACAGCTTTACCAGCATAGTGAGAGTGTGGCGTAAACATATCAAAGCTAATAACTTTCTTATTTCTAAAGGCAATCAATGTTTGATAATAATTATAAAAATCAACTCCTCTCACAGTAAGATCCTTCAATGCATATTCCATCGGAATTCTCAACTTCGAGTGAACGAGCAGCAACTCTTTTACTTTCCTCTTTCTAAATACATTTTTCCAACCTCCAATATAAGCCCTTATTAGCTGATGAAAATTCAAATTTTTAGATGCATCAAAAAAAACAGTACCTTTACTCTTCAAATAACTGCTATTTTTATTGACACTAAATACTTGCTCATATGATATTAAATAAAAACTTTCAGGCATTGAATCATATAATTTAAGAGCGAAATCACTTTGAATAGAGTTTCTCACTAACAAACCGATTTTACCTGAGGTATTAATTTTAGGCTTAGCATAAAAAAAGCTGCATAACCACCTTGTAAAAGCAACTAAAAAAGTCATATTAAGGTAGATTACATTCCTAAGATAAAAATGAAATAACACTTTATAGTTCATTCTTTTTTTATAAATGAACTTAATACTTGGGTATTTTTCTTTGAAGTAAGATAGAAGTAAATGCGGTATAAAATAATTACTAATATATAGCCATTTATTATTAACCTCACCCTCTGCTTCATACGTAAAAATAGTAGTAGTACTATACATATCTCCGAAGTCAACTTGATCAGGATGATTTTTTTTTATTCCTTCTTCTATCCCAACCTGCCATTGAAGTAATACTTCAATTACATTTCTAAAAAAATGCGCCTGCGCCGCTTTTAAAGTAAATCTATCGTTAATTGATAAATCATCTATCAAAGCAGCTAACCCTTCTTCATAATCAAATATATTTATCTCTTCTATTTTTTTAGAATGAATATTTATAGAGTTAATGCGGTCATAGTCAGAAACAACAAAATTTGTGGATTTCCGATATTTACCAGTAAAATCCAAATATAAAACTTCACTACCTCTAATAGTCATAATCAGTAATTTCCTAAAAGATACAAATATAATAGATGTGTTTGAAACCAGTTAATTCTGGACAGTAAATTAAGTTTTTACTCTGCCACAACTAGAGCTGCCATATGATTGTAACGGCACTAACTGTGCCAACTATAATTATTCATCAAGTAATTGCTAATATCATTTTCAGCTTTTTGTAGTTGCGATACCTGATAAGGAGGCCTACTTCTTTATACCTTAGCGCAATAACATTTATTGGTAACTTTTAGCACTTACCTTTGTCGAAATAAAACATCCGCCCCCGATGGCTTACGATGTTGCGCGTAATATCCATTTCATCATAGCAAGAGGTAATATTTCCTATTTTTATATTAAGATGTAAGTTAATTAATAGACTTTATTATTTTTATATTCACTAAAAACGATTCCAAAAATAAAGATAAAAATAGCTAACGAGCACGCTATCGGTAGCAATAATAAACCATTTTGATCAGGAGAAATAAATAAAAAGTTTATTAGCACTATACTAAAAGTAAGAGCTACAGTTATACACACCCCTATCATATCTTTAGACCTCGATATATAGTAAGTCAATAATGATGAGTATATTACTAAAGCCATTTTCAAAAAAATAATTTTAGGAACAATACTCCAAACGCCAGGGTAACTTTCAAACAAGACTCCTTCAAATAGTTCAAAAGTCATTTTTGCTGGGTAATACATAATAAATGGGACTAAACTTATACCCAATAAAATCCTTAAATAGTTATTTCTAAACACTTTATCTTCATTTATTTTTTTTAAAAAAACAGGGTAAAAATAAAATAAAAATGTTGTAACACCTAAATAAAATGCCATACCGATTGTATCAGCGAGCTGATAGACGCCTAATAAGACAGAATCTAATTGCCAGCTTTGTATAATAAGCCTATCGATGGACATTAAGATAGTAAAGGCGATACCGCTTAATGCCATCGATAAGGCCGCACGTCCATAAAAATAAAAAACTTTAAGTTTTATCCTACGCAAAAGAGATTTAAAACTATTCGAGAAAAACTTAAAATCAGCCAGAACATAAACCAACAACATACAAGACTTAGCAAAGACTAATGCACTCAGATAACTATAAACATCCTGAACATAATAAAATGTTAGTACTAATAACCCTACAGAGGAAAGAAAATTAGCGATATTTATTGGAAGAAAGCGGACATCAACTCGCAGTTTCGAAGCAATAAAACTTGAAGTAAAAGTTGCAGCGCATATATAAAAAACTAAACCAACATGCTTAAGCTCCAGGAAAATAAATCCCGCTATAAGTGTTATTAAAAAACCTATACTCAATAATTTACTTGATGAATCAATTAACAACTCTTTAGAAGTCAGAGTATACTTTCTTGGCAAGTACTTGAGTATGAGTTGTGGTGCTCCAAAAGTACTATAATTTGAGTATGTAATAAAAATTAATATAGGCATTAACAATCCTAGCTGAGTAGGGCCGACCTTCTCAGCTAGGATCAAGTTAACCAAAGCTAAGCTGCCAATCTCTAAATATTTAAATAAAGAATATATTACAGCTTTCAAGTTAATCCTTTTTTATTAAAGTATTCTTTATAGCCGTTCCTGCTTTTATGCTTTCTGCAGCAACACTACCAAGTACCTCATGTAAGTACTTGGGAGCTAAACCATAACCAGGTCTAATACTTTTTACATTTTCATGTGTAAATAACTCGCCTTCAGCAACATCTTTTACCACATAGAGTGAGCGTCTGAATATAGCATTTCCTTTCTCACTCTCTTTTCGCTCGTAATTTACTTTACCAACCGCTTCCCATGCTATTTTAGAGTCTCTACATAACTGTAATAACTCTGGCTTTTCTAGTGAGAAACTATCATCCGGCCCACCACCATTTCTATTAAGCGTTACATGCTTTTCTATTAAGCATGCGCCTAACGCCACTGATGTAATAGCCGTCGTATTATCAATAGTATGGTCTGATAGACCCGTTAATACATCAAAACGTGTGGCCATATCTGCA